>DYFL01000035.1:0-21247 GCA_020725195.1 Hydrogenophilus sp. | reverse complement strand
CTTGGCCGGGCCGAGCTCGTCGGCGAAACGGAAGACGTCAGCCATGCTTTCCCCTTTTGCCGTGCCGTCCCTTGCTTCCAGGATAGCGCTCAGTCGCCGAAGTTGGTCCCCACCCGCCGGGCGCTCGCCACCCAGTCGTGGTCGGGCGGCACGGTCTTTACCCGGCCGGCGACGTCCTCCAGCTTGACCGCCCTGGCGCCTTCGCCCCGGGCGGCGACCATGACGCCGTACTGGTCCCGGGCGATGAGGTCCGCCGCCGCGGTGCCCAGGCGCGTGGCCAGGATGCGGTCGGCGGCCGAGGGCGTGCCGCCGCGCTGCAGGTGCCCCAGGATGGTGACGCGGGCATCCAGGCCGGTGAGCGCCTCCAGCTGCTTGGCCAGGCCCAGGGTGCGTTCGGCATAGACGATCTCGGCCGCGTCGCCCTCCGGGACGTCTTTCCTGCCGGCCGGTTTCTTCCCGGCCTTCTTCTTGTCCGCGGTCTGCTTCTCGGCGGCCTGCAGGGCCCCGTGCTCCTGGCGGGAGAGGGCGCCCTCGGCCACGGCGACGATGCTGAAGGGCTTGCCGCCGACCCGGCGCTCGCGCAGGGCGGCGGCCACGCTCTCCACGTCGTAGGGGATCTCGGGGATCAGGATCACGTCCGCGCCGCCGGCGATGCCCGCGCCCAGGGCGAGCCAGCCGGCGCGGTGGCCCATGATCTCGACCACGATGATGCGGTGGTGGCTGTGGGCGGTGCTGTGCAGGCGGTCTATGGCCTCGGTGGCGATGCCCAGCGCGGTGTCGAAGCCGAAGGTGGTGTCGGTGCCGTGGACGTCGTTGTCGATGGTCTTGGGCAGGGTGATGACGTTGAGGCCCTTCTCCTTCAGCCGCAGGGCGTTCTTCTGGGTGCCGCCGCCGCCCAGGCAGACGAGGGCGTCGAGGTGGTTGGCGTGGTAGTTGGCGACGATGGCGTCGGTCATGTCCAGGGTCTTGCCGCCCACCGGCATCCGGTGGGGCTTGTCGCGGCTGGTGCCGAGGATGGTGCCGCCCAGGGTGAGGATGCCGGAGAGCTGGCCGCCGTCGAGCGGTGCGGTGCGGTTCTCCATGAGGCCGCGGAAGCCGTCGCGGAAGCCGACGATGTGCATGCCGTAGTGGCCCAGGCAGGCCTTGCCCACGCCGCGGATGGCCGCGTTGAGGCCGGGGCTGTCGCCGCCGGCGGTGAGGATGCCGATGTTCTTGGTCATGGCTGGGGGTTCCTTGGTGGCTGAATCCGGATGCGAGAGTCCGCTTAGCCCTAACCATAACGGAATCCATCCCCCGCCGCCATGCCGGCGGTGCGGTCAGCCACGCCTGCGGGGGCAGCCATGCGCGGGGGCTGGGCCCCCGGCTTCAGTCCTTGCGGGTGGAGATCCTGAAGGGTACGTAAGTGGGGCACCAGCTCACCAGGCTGGTGACGAGGAAGGCCACGGCCACGACGCCCAGGACGATGGCCAGCGTGCCGCTGATCTGGCCCGTGAGGTACAGCACGCCAATGGCCAGGGCGATCACGGCCCGGATGACCCGGTCGACCATACCCATGTTCGGTTTCATATCGCACCTCCTTCGCGGTGGCGTTGCGGCCCGAGCCGCTTCAGGACCACCCTTGCACCAGGAACACGATCGCGACGATCACGCCGATACAGACCGCGCAGGCGGCGAGGAGTTTCAAGAGGGTCCGGGCGGTGTGATGCATGCTGCCGTCCTATCTGGACAGGGCCTCGCGTTCCATGAGGAGGTAGGTGTTGTAGGCGTTGACCCGGTTGGCCTCGGCGAAGGCGGGCAGGGATTCGTAGCGCGACCAGTCGGTGGCGAGGTAGGCCTCCTCGAAGGGGAGGAGCTCCGCCACGGCGCGGCCCATCGCTTCGCGCAGGTAGGCGAGGTAATCCCGGGTCAGCGCGAGGTCGGCCAGGGGCTCGGTGGAGGCCTCGCCGTGGCCGGGCACCAGCACGCGCGGTTTGAGCGCGATGAGCCGGTCCAGAGAGGCGAGCCAGAGCCGGCTGTCCGCGTCGCCGACGAAGGGCACCCGGCCCTTGAAGACCAGGTCGCCGGCGTAGAGCACGCCGTCCTCCACCACGTACATGGCCAGGTCCTCGGCGGAGTGGGCCGGGCCCACGTGGCGCAGCTGGAAGTGCACGCCGCCCAGCGCGAACTCGCCGTCGCCCTCGAGCCAGACATCGGGCTCGACGAAGCGCTGCAGGCGCTCGCTGACCCAGGGCGCGAGCACCTCCTTGCGCTGCGCGAAGCGCGCCTGCGTCTCCGGCCGCCGGAACACGCCCTGCGCCGCCTCGTGGGCCCAGACCTCCGCGCCCTGGTCCTTGAACACCTGCAGGCCGTAGTAGTGGTCGGCGTGGTAGTGGCTGACGATGACCCGCCGGATGGGCGCCTGGGTGACCCGGCGGATCTCCTGCAGCATGCGTGCGGCGAGCGAGGGCGTGCCCAGGGCGTCGAACACCACCACGCCCGCGGGCGTGACCACGAAGCCCGCGTTGGACATGAAGCCGGCGTTGGCCTCCGAGGCGGCGCCGGCGAGCCCCGGCACGTAGTAGCTGTGCGTGCCCACCCGGACCGCCTCGACCTTCACGGCCACGGGCGGGTAGCCGGCGGCGGAGGCGGCGGCCGAGACCAGCCAGCCGGCCAGGAGCAAAAAGACACGCATGGGCATTTCCCTCCATTCGGTGCGGCGATTGTAGGTAAAGGCTCGCGGCCAAGATGTAGTATCTTTGGCTCGATCGAAATCGGAGCGGTTCCTTGCCTTACAAGAAGTTCCTGCCTTTCCTCCTGGCCTTCGTCCTGCCCCTCGTGGCGGTCTATGCCTGGTGGGGGGGCTTCAATCCGGTCGGCATCCGGACCGAGGTGCGCGGGCCCTACACCTACGCCTATCTCGAACGCACCGGCGACTACGCGAACCTGCCCAAGCTCGCGGACGAGGCCTACAGGGCGCTCAAGGCGCAGGGTGTCGAGCCGGGGCTGCCGGTCACCGTCCTCTATTCCAACCCGGACCTGGTGCCCAAGGCCGAGCGCCGGGCCCGCGCCGGCTTCCTCGTGGCGCCGGGCAGCGCGGTGGCGCCGCCGCTCGAGCTCGACACCATCCCCGCGAGGCCGGTGCTCGCGGCCCGGGTGCAGGCCGGCCTGCTGCTCGCCCCCAGCCGGGCCTACCAGGCCCTGGACGAGCACCTGCAGGCCCGCGGGCAGGGCATCCGCATGCCCACCGTGGAGATCTACGAGGCCTCGGGCAGCGTCCTGAAGATGGGGGTCCTTACCGTGGAGATGGAACAGCCTTGAGTCTATTCGTCCTGCTCGCCGCCCTCGCCTGGGAGCATTACCACCCCCTGGCGGAGTTCAATCCGGTCACCCGCTGGCTGCAGCGCTATGCCGACTGGCTGGGCGCACACTTCAACGGCGGCCAGCCCTACCACGGCTTCCTCGCCTGGGGCATGGGCGCCCTGCTGCCCGCCCTGGCCGCGGGCCTCGCCGGCGTCCTGCTGGGCAGCCTGAACGTCCTGCTGGCCTGGGCCTGGGGTGTGGTGGTCCTCTATTTCTGCCTGGGCTACAAGCAGACCTGGGACCGCATGGGCGAGGTGGCGGCCGCCCTGCGCGCCGGCGACCTCGATCTTGCGAGGCAGACCCTCAAGGCCTGGCGCGGCGGCTCGGTGGAGGCCTTCGGCCAGACCGACGTGGCCAAGGTGGCGGTGGAGGAGGCGCTGCGCAGCGCCTTCGCCCGCCTGATCGGGGTGATCTTCTGGTTCGTGCTCCTGGGCCCGCTGGGGGCCGTGCTCTACCGCAGCGGCCGCCAGCTGCGCGACCACTGGCAGGCGCACATGCCGGAGCGGGGCGACTTCCTCGGCCACGTGGACCTCATCGTGCGCATCCTCGACTGGCTGCCCGCGCGGGCCGCGGCCGTGAGCTTCGCCATCGTCGGCAGCTTCCAGGGTGCGCTCGACTGCTGGCGCAGCCAGGCCTGGCAGTGGTGGGAGAAGAACGAGGGCGTGGTGCTCGCCGCCGGCGCCGGCGCGCTCGGCGTGCGCCTGGGCGGCCCCCTGCCGCTGCCGGTGGGCACCGTCGAGCGCGCGGAGCTGGGCACGGGCCATGACGCCGACGCGGACTACCTCGAGGGCGCCCAGGCGCTCATCGGCCGCACCGTGCTGCTCTGGGTGGCCGTGCTGGTGCTGCTCAAGCTGGGCGAGCTGGCGGCCTGAAGGCGCACTTCCCGTGTCGCCGGAGACGGGCGCTGGCCAACATTCCGTGGGAGCGGCTTCAGCCGCGAATGCGATGCCAGCGGGGGCCTCGCGGCTGAAGCCGCTCGCACGTACTCATTCCTGACCCTTCGGCCCATGCTCAACGCCATCTGGATCGGCTTCTTCCTGACCGCCTTCGCGGCCGCCGTCTTCCAGTTCCTCGTGCACGGCCAGCAGGAGGTCTTCGCGCAGGTGATGCGCGCGGCCTTCGATTCGGCCAGGACCGGCTTCGAGGTGGCCCTGGGGCTCACCGGGGTGATGGCCCTGTGGCTCGGGGTGATGAAGATCGGCGAGCGGGCGGGCTTCCTCGACGCCCTGGCGCGGTGGCTCGCGCCGCTCTTCGCGCGGCTCTTCCCGGACGTGCCCCGGGGGCACCCGGCGCTCGGCTCCGTCACCATGAACATGGCCGCCAACGTCATGGGCCTGGACAACGCCGCCACCCCCATGGGCATCAAGGCCATGAAGGAGCTGCAGGAGCTCAACCCCGCCAAGGACACGGCGAGCGACGCCCAGATCCTCTTCCTGGTGCTCAACGCCTCCTCGGTGACCCTGCTGCCGGTGACCATCTTCACCTACCGCGCCCAGATGGGGGCGGCGGACCCCACGGACGTCTTCATCCCCATCCTCATGGCCACCTACTGCTCGACGCTGGCGGGCTTCGCCTTCGTGGCGGCGAGGCAGCGCATCCGGCTCGATGCCGTGGTGCTCGCCTGGCTCGGCGGGCTCACCCTGGCGGTGGGGGGGCTTGCGGCCTGGTTCGCGAGCCTGCCTGCGGAACAGCTCGCGCCGCGCTCCGCCCTGGTGAGCAACTTCCTGCTGCTCGCGGTGATCGCCACCTTCCTGGTCGGCGCCGCGGTGAAAAGGGTGAACGCCTACGAGGCCTTCATCGAGGGGGCGAAGGAGGGGTTCCACACCGCGGTGACCATCATCCCCTACCTCGTGGCCATGCTGGTGGCCATCGGCATGCTGCGCGCGAGCGGGGCGCTGCCCGCCGCTGTCGAGGCGGCGCGCGGCGCCGCGGCCGCGCTGGGCCTGGACACCGCCTGGCTCGACGCCCTGCCCACCATGCTCATGAAGCCGCTCTCCGGCAGCGGGGCGCGGGCCATGATGGTGGAGACCATGCAGGCCCACGGCGCGGACAGCTTCGCCGGGCGGCTCGCAGCCATCGTCCAGGGCAGCACCGAGACCACCTTCTACGTGCTCGCGGTCTATTTCGGCGCCGTGGGCATCAGGCGCGTGCGCCATGCCGTGGCGGGCGGGCTCGTCGCCGACCTGGCGGGCTTTGCCGCGGCGGTGTCCGCGGCGTATCTTTTCTTCGCACAGGCAGCCTGAGGGATCGCCGTGCAGGAATACGCCACCCTCGCCGCCGTCGATCTGGGCTCCAATTCCTTCCACCTCCAGGTGGGCCGTGTCGAAGGCGAGCAGCTCTACTACCTGGACGCCCTCAAGGAGCCCGTGCGCCTGGCCGGCGGGCTCGCCGCCGACAAGCGCCTGGATGCGGCCTCGCAGCGGCGGGCGCTCGCCTGCCTCGCCCGCTTCGGCGAGCGCATCCGCGGCATGCCGCCCGGCGCGGTGCGGGCGGTGGGCACCAGCGCCTTGCGGGTGGCGAAGAACGCCGCGGAGTTCCTGGAGCAGGCGAGGTCGGCGCTGGGCTTCGACATCGACATCGTGGCCGGGCGCGAGGAGGCGCGGCTCATCTACCTGGGGGTGGCCCACAGCCTGCCGCTGACCGCGGAGCCCCGGCTGGTGGTGGACATCGGCGGCGGCTCCACGGAGTGCATCCTCGGCGTGGGCTACGAGCCGCGCGAGCGGGAGAGCCTGCGCATGGGCTGCGTGGTCTGGTCGACCCGCTTCTTTCACGAGGGGGCGATCGACAAGGCGGGCATGCGCGCGGCGGTCACCCATGCCCGCATCGAGGCCCAGGCCCTGGATCGGTCCTTCCGCCAGGGCCGCTGGACGGAGGCGGTGGGCTCCTCGGGCACCGCCCGCGCCCTGGGCGAGATCTGCCTGCAGAACGGGCTCAGCGACGGCGCCATCACCGCCGAGGGGCTGAAGTGGCTGCGCGAGCGGCTCGTCAAGGCGGGCTCGGCGGAGCGCCTGGAGGTCGCAGGCCTCAAGCCCGACCGCCGGCCGGTCATCGCGGGCGGGCTGGCGGTGATGTCCGCCCTCTTCGAGGAGCTTGGCATCGCCGAGATGCGCGTCGCCCAGGGCGCCATGCGCGAGGGCATCCTCTGGGACCTGCTCGGGCGGGTGCATGACCACGACATGCGCGACGTGACGGTGAACCAGTTCGCGCGGCGCTACCACATCGACACCCGGCAGGCGCGCCGGGTGGAGCGTCTGGCGGTGAAGCTCCTGAAGCCCTTCGATCTTCCGCCCGAGGCCGCCCATGTCCTCGCCTGGGCGGCCAGGCTGCACGAGATCGGCATCTCCATCGCCCATTCCGGCTTCCACAAGCACGGCGCCTACATCCTGGAGAATGCCGACATGCCCGGCTTCTCCCGCCAGGACCAGGCCCGGCTCGCCGATCTGGTGCGGGCGAGCCGGGGCGGGCTCGCCAAGCTCGCCATCGCCGCGGACGACCCGGACTGGCCGCTCATCCTGTGCCTGCGCCTCGCGCTGCTGCTCAACCAGAACCGCTCGGACCCGGGCCTGCCGGCGTCGAGCCTGGACTGCGTGGACGGGGCGTGCCGGCTCCGACTCCCGGCCGACTGGCTGACCGGCAATCCCCTGACCCAGGCGGCACTGGAGGGGGAGCTCAGGGAATGGCGGGGCGTGGCGAGCCGGGTGCGGTTCGACGGTGTCGCCGTCAGGGGCTAGGGCAGCGCAGAACAGGCCCGGATTCGTCATTCCGGCGCAAGCCGGAAAACGAGGCCGGAGGCCGAAGTTTCGAGGAACGGCCACCCAGTCTCATCAAAGGCCTGGACCCCGGCCTGCGCCGGGGTGACGGCTTGACCGGCATCTCCCTGGTTCAGGCGCTCAGCAGGCCGAGCAGGTGGGCCTGGGCCTCGAAGGCCTTGCCCCTTCGCGCGCGGCGGCGGAAGGAGCCGTCGGGCAGCATCTCCCAGGCCTTGACGTTGTCCTTCAGATAGGGCTTGAGCCCCTCGTTGATCACCCGCCGCTTGAGCGTGGCGTTGAGCACCGGGAAGCAGGTCTCGATGCGGCGGAAGAAGTTGCGGTCCATCCAGTCGGCGCTGGCGAGATAGACGTCCTCCGCGCCGCCGTTGTGGAAGTGGAAGATGCGGGTGTGCTCGAGGAAGCGCCCCAGGATGGAGCGCACCCGGATGTGCTCGGACAGCCCCTTGATCCCCGGCCTCAGGGCGCACACGCCGCGGACGATGAGGTCGATGTGCACGCCCGCCTGGGAGGCCTCGTAGAGGGCGCCGATGATCCCGGGTTCCAGCAGGGCGTTCATCTTGGCCACGATCCGCGCCTTCTCGCCGCGGCGCGCCCGCTCGGTCTCGTTGCGGATGGCCTGGATCATGCGCGAGTGCAGAGTGAAGGGGGCCTGCAGCAGGTAGGTGTGCTCGCCGGCGTCGCCCAGCCCCGTGATCTGCATGAACACGTCGTTGACGTCCTGGCACAGCTCCGGGTTGCAGGTGAGCAGGCCGAAGTCGGTGTAGATCCTGGCCGTGCGCGCGTGGTAGTTGCCGGTGCCGAGGTGGACGTAGCGCTTGATCCTGTCCCCCTCGCGGCGCACCACCATGGCCATCTTGGCGTGGGTCTTGTGGCCGACCACGCCGTAGACCACGTGGGCGCCGGCCGCCTCCAGCCGCTCCGCCCAGTTGATGTTGGCCTCCTCGTCGAAGCGGGCCAGGAGCTCCACCACCGCGGTGACCTCCTTGCCCCGCTGGGCGGCGGCGATGAGCTGGCGCATGAGCTCGGACTCGGTGCCGGTGCGGTAGACCGTCTGCTTGATGGCGAGCACGTTGGGGTCCGCCGCCGCCTGGCGGATGAAGTCCACCACCGGCTGGAAGGACTGGTAGGGGTGGTGCAGCAGGATGTCGCCTGCGCCGATCGCCTTGAAGAGGTCCGGCTGCTTCGCCAGGCGCGCGGGCAGGCCCGGGGTGAAGGGCGGGTACTTGAGCTCGGCGCGGTCCACGCGGTCGGGCACGGTCATCAGGCGCACCAGGTTCACGGGCCCGCGTACCTGGTAGAGGTCGTCCCGGCCGAGTTTGAACTGCGCCAGGAGGAAGTCGGCCATCTCCTCCGGGCAGCGGTCGGAGACCTCCAGGCGCACCGCGTCGCCGTAGTGCCGGTGCGGCAGTTCGCCCTGCAGCTGCTCGCGCAGGTTCTTGGTCTCCTCCTCGTCGACGAAGAGGTCGGAGTTGCGCGTGACCCGGAACTGGTAGCAGCCCTGCACCTCCATGCCCGAGAAGAGCTCGCCGACATGGGCGTGCAGGATGGAGGAGAGGAAGACGAAGCTGTATTCGCAGCTCGCCACCTCCCTGGGCAACTGGATCACCCGGGGCAGCGAGCGCGGCGCCTGCACCACGGCGCGGCCGGAGTTGCGGCCGAAGGCATCCTTGCCGGCCAGCTCCACGGCGAAGTTGAGGCTCTTGTTGAGGACGTTGGGGAAGGGGTGCGCGGGGTCCAGGCCGATGGGGGTGAGCACCGGCATGACCTCGTTGAAGAAGTGCGCCCGGATCCAGGCGGCCTGCTCCGGGGTCCACTGCTCCCGCTTGTGGAAGCGGATGCCCTCCTCGGCCAGGGCGGGGATGACCTCGTTGTTGAAGAGGTCGTACTGGCGCGCGATCAGGGCGTGGGCCTGCCTGGCGACCTCCTTCAGGACCTGGCGCGGCACCAGCCCGTCCGGCCCGGCGTGCAGCGGATTCAGGCGGATCTGCTCCTTGAGGCCCGCCACCCGGATCTCGAAGAACTCGTCCATGTTGCTGGAAAAGATGCACAGGAAGCGCAGCCGCTCCAGCAGCGGGGTCGTGGGGTCTTCGGCCTGGGCGAGCACGCGGCGGTTGAACTCCAGCTGGCCCAGTTCGCGGTTGATGAGGTGTTCGCTGGCGGGAAGGGTCATTCCTGGTCTTGGCGGTCCGGTTGTCACAAAGCTCCTGTGCAGGGATGCTAACGTGAAAACAATGCCGGGCGAAGTCCGGTGTTGTTTCGGCGAAGCCCAAGGCCCTGCCCATCCATCGCAAAACACGATCCATGCCCGTGGAGGTCGAACTCAAGCTCGCGCTCGCTCCGGAGGCCGCAACGCGCCTGCGGCGCAGCGCCCTGCTCAAGGGGCGCCCGGCCGTGCGCCGCAAGCTCACGAGCCTGTATTACGACACCCCCGACTTCGCCCTCATGCGCCGCGGCGTGGCGCTGCGGGTGCGCCGGGTGGGGCGGCGGTGGATCCAGACCCTGAAGGCGGAGGCCAGCGCCGTGGGGGCGCTGAGCGCGCGGCCGGAGTGGGAGGTCGCCGTACCCGCGAAGCGGCCGGACATCGCGCTCCTGCCGGAGGCGGCCCGGGCCTTGATCCCGCCGGAGGCGGCCGGCGCGCTGCGGCCCTGTTTCGTCACCGAGTTCCGGCGCACGGCCTGGGAGATCGGCGAGGGCGACGGCCGCCTGGAGCTCGCGCTGGACCAGGGCCGCATCCAGGCCGCAGGCCGCAGCCTGCCCATCTCCGAGGTGGAGCTGGAGCTGCTCTCGGGCCCGGCCGGCTTCCTCTTCGACGTGGCCGAGGCCCTGCAGGCCGCCGTGCCGTTGCAGATCGAGCCGCGCAGCAAGGCCCGACGGGGCTATGAGCTGGCCGGGGCCGTCGAGGCCGCGCCGCACAAGGCCAGGCCGCCGGCGATCGAGCCGGGCGAGCCGGCGGCGCGTGCCTGGCAGGCCATGCTGGCGGCGGCCCTCGGCCAGCTCGTCGCCAACCTGCCCGGCCTGCCGGACGGGGAGGATCCCGAATACCTGCACCAGACGCGGGTGGCCATCCGGCGGCTGCGCGCCGCGCTGGGGCTCGCACGCTCCATCGGCATGGACGCACCGCCCTGGGCGGCCGAGTTGCGCTGGCTCATGGGCGAGCTCTCGCCGGCGCGCGACTGGGATGTCTTCGCGACGCAGACGCTGCCCAGGCTGGGGCCGCTGCTCGGCGAGCGGCTGGCGCTGCTGGAAAGGCCTGTGGCGGCCGCCCGGCGCGCGGCACATCGGCGGGCCCTGCAGGCCACGGGCTCAGAACGCCTGGTTCGCCTGGTCCTGGCGGCGGGGCGGACGATTGCGCAAGCGGCCGCCGAGGGGGAGGCGGCCCAGGACTGGGCCTCTGCCGTGCTCTCCCGGCGGCTGAAGCGGCTGAAGCGCGCCGGGCGGAGGTTCGAGTCCCTGGATGCCCCGGCGCGCCACCGGGTGCGCATCGCGGCGAAGAAGCTGCGCTACGCCGCCGATGCCTTCGCCGCGCTCTACGGGGCCCGCGCCGGGCGCTACATCCAGCGCCTGGCGCGCCTGCAGGACGCCCTGGGCGCGGCCAACGACGCCGCGGTGGCGGCCCGGCTGCTGGCCGAGCTGGATCTGAGGCAACCGAATGCGGCCTGCGCGGCCGGCTTCGTCGAGGGCTGCCTCGGCGGCGAGGCCCGCGAGCGCGAGGCCGGCGTGGCCGAGGCCTGGGAGGCACTCCGGCGGGCCAGGCCCTTCTGGGGCAAGGCAGGGCGCGCCAAGGCGCGCTGAGAGCTTGTGACGCCGCGCCCGCCGGGATCAGCCCAGGGACTCCAGGAGCTTCTTCCTGTTGAGCACGCTGATCTGGCGCCCCTGGACCTTGATGAGGCCGTTCTGGTTGAGCTGGGAGAACACCCGGGAGAGGGTCTCGGGGGCGAGGTTGAGCTGGGCGGCGAGGGTCTGCTTGCTGGTGCCCAGGGTGACCTCGTATGCGTCCGGGGCGGAGGCCGGGGACTGCTGCAGCAGGTAGGCGATGACGCGCTGCGAGCTGGTGCGCAGGGTGCAGGACTCGATGTCGGTCATCAGCTCGTGCAGGCGCATGGCCAGGCCCGCGAGCATCTTGCGGGCGAGCATGGGGTTTTGCGCGATGGCGGGCAGCAGGCCGTCCTTGTGCACCAGGAGCACCAGGCATTCCTCCGTGGCCTGGGCGCTGATGGGGTAGGGCCGGTCGAGGAAGAGCACCGCCTCGCCGAAGGTCATGCCCGGACCGAGCATGTACACCACCTTCTCCTGGCCCTGGGGCGAGGGGATGGAGAGCTTCACCTGGCCCATCACCAGCACGTGCATGCCCTGCGGGGCGTCGCCCTTCTGGAACAGGAGCTCGTTCTTGTGATAGCGGTATTCCTTGGTGTACTGCGCGATGTGGGCGAGCTCCTCGTCGCTGAGGCCGCGGAACAGCGGCTGGCGTGAGAGGATCTCGCTGACGGAATGGCGGGTCTCCAGCATCATCTTTTTTTATCCTGTCTATCAGTGAGTCTCTTCAATGTGTTACTTAACGGGAAAAATTGACCGGGATCAAGAAAATTTATTGATAACGGTCAATGAGATCACGAGATAAACTTATCATGATTGATCAACGGCCAGAGCATGAGAGGTGGGTATGAATCTATCCGGGATTTTGGTGATCGCCAAGCCGGAATGGGTGAACGAGGTGGTGGCGAGCCTCAACGACCTTGCCGGGGTCGAGGTGCATCAGGTGGACGAGGCCGGCGGCCGCATCGTGGCGGTGCAGGAGGCCGAGGACATCAATGCCGAGGTCGCCGCGCTGCGGCGCATCAAGGCGCTGCCGCATGTCGTCGTGGCGGAGATGGTCTACCACTACATCGCCGACGACGAGAAGGTTTACGAGGGCCTGCCTCCCGAGCTCGAGGAGGGCGAGGCTTGTGCCGTACCGGCTTATTTGCGGGATTGATTTCTGACAGGAGGGTGCGATGGGACTGACACGCCGTGATTTTCTGAAGACCAGTATTGCCGCCAGCACCGCCGCCACGGTGGGGCTGCCCATGTCCAAGCAGGCCGAGGCGGCCGTCCGGGCGGCCGAGGCCGGCTGGCAGTGGGACAAATCCGTCTGCCGTTTCTGCGGCACCGGCTGCGGCATCATGGTCGCCACCCAGGGCGGCAGGATCGTCGCCACCAAGGGCGACCCGGACGCACCGGTGAACCGGGGCCTGAACTGCGTGAAGGGCTACTTCAACGGCAAGATCCTCTACGGCCAGGATCGCCTGACCCAGCCCCTGCTGCGCATGACCGGCGGCAAGTTCGACAAGAAGGGCAAGTTCACGCCGGTGACCTGGGAACAGGCCCTGGACGTCATGGAAGAGAAGATGCGCTGGGCGATGAAGGAGAAGGGCCCGCACGGCATCTCCATCTTCGCCTCCGGCCAGTACACCATCCATGAGGGCTACGCCGCCGCCAAGCTGATGAAGGCGGGCTTCCGCTCCAACAACATCGACCCCAACGCGCGCCACTGCATGGCCAGCGCCGTGGCGGCCTTCATGCGCACCTTCGGCATCGACGAGCCGCAGGGCAACTACGACGACATCGAGCACACCGACACCGCCGTGCTCTGGGGCGCGAACATGGCCGAGATGCACCCCATCCTGTGGTCGCGCATCACCAACCGGCGCCTGACCCACAAGCCGATGAAGGTGGTGAACCTCTCCGTCTACGGCAACATGTCCTCGGACATCGCCGACCTGGAGATCATCTTCAGCCCCAGCGGCGACCTCGCCATCCAGAACTTCATCGCGCGCGAGATCGTCAGGCGCAACGCGGTGGACTGGGACTTCGTCAAAAAGCACACCGTCTTCACCACCGGCGTCACCGACATCGGCTACGGCTTCCGCCCCGCCGCCGCCGACAAGTTCCACACCCCCCTCGAGATGGAGGTCGTCAAGAACGAGCAGGTGCGCGTGCTCGACAAGTACGAGGCCGTCGCCCAGCGGCGCAAGGCGGGCGAGGCGGTGGAGCAGAAGAACATCGCCACGCCGGGCCGCCACTGGCACATCAGCTTCGAGGACTTCAAGGCCGCCCTGGAGCCGTACACCCTGGACTTCGTCGCCGAGGTCGCCAAGGGCGACCCGGACGAGTCGCTCGACGCCTTCAAGGCCAAGCTGCAGCAGCTGGCCGACATGTACTGCGACAAGAACCGCAAGATCGTGTCCTACTGGACCATGGGCTTCAACCAGCACCAGCGCGGCACCTGGGTCAACGAGCAGTGCTACATGAACCACCTCCTGACCGGCCGCCAGTGCAAGCCCGGCGACGGCGCCTTCTCCCTCACCGGCCAGCCCTCCGCCTGCGGCACCGCGCGCGAGGTGGGCACCTTCGCCCACCGCCTGCCCGCCGACATGGTGGTGGACATCAAGAAGCACCGCGACCTGACCGAGAAGCTCTGGAAGCTGCCGGCCAACACCATCAATCCGCAGATGGGCAGCCACTATGTCAAGATCATGCGCGACCTGGAGGACGGGCGGGTCCTGTTCAACTGGACCCAGGTCAACAACCCCTGGCAGAACACCGCCAACCTCAACCACTGGATCAAGGCGGCGCGCGAGATGAACAACTTCATCGTCGTCTCCGACGCCTACCCCAGCGTGTCCGCCAAAGTGGCCGACCTGATCCTGCCCGCGGCCATGATCAACGAGAAGTGGGGCGCCTACGGCAACGCCGAGCGCCGCACCCAGGTCTGGCGCCAGCAGGTGATGCCGCCCGGGCAGGCGCGGCCCGACCTGTGGATGATGCTGGAGCTCTCCAAGCGCTTCAAGCTCAAGGAGGTCTGGGGCGAGCAGCCCATCCCCGGCCTCAAGGCCGAGGGCTTCCCGGACGGCAAGCTGCCCAGCGTGCTCGACGAGGCGGTGAAGATGGGCTATTCGCCGGAGAGCACCCTCTACGACGTGCTCTTCGCCACGCCGGAGAACAAGAAGTACCGGTGGCCGGACAAGATCGCCAAGGGCCGCCCCAACATCACCGCCGAGCTGCTCAAGGACGGCTGGTTCCCGGAGAAGGCCCTGTTCGAGGAATACCGCCAGTTCGGCGTCGGCAAGGCCCATGACCTCGCCCCCTTCGACGTCTACCACGACGACAAGGTGCGCGGCCTGAAATGGCCGGTGGTGCAGAAGGACGGCAAGTGGGTGGAGACGGCTTGGCGCAACAACGAGCAGTACGACCCCTATGTCACCAAGGGTGCGGGCTTCGAGTTCTACGGCGACTTCGCCAAGGCCATCCCCACCGGCAATCTGGACGGCGTGACCGATCCCAAGCCGGTTTCGCTCGCGGGCAAGGCCAAGATCTTCTTCTGGCCCTATGTCTCGCCGGTGGAGCAGCCGGACAAGAACTGGGACATGTGGCTGTGCACCGGGCGGGTGCTCGAGCACTGGCACTCCGGCACCATGACCCGGCGCGTGCCCGAGCTGCACCGCGCGGTGCCCGCCGCGGTGTGCTGGATCCATCCCAAGGACGCCGAGGCGCGGGGCCTGAAGCGCAACGACCTGGTCTGGGTGGAATCCCGCCGCGGCAAGGTCAAGGTCCGCCTGGAGACCGGCGGCCGCAACCGGATGCCGCGCGGCATGGTCTACGTGCCCTGGTTCGACGAGGGCGTGCTGATCAACAAGGTCACCCTCGACTCCACCTGCCCGATCTCGAAAGAGACCGACTTCAAGAAGTGCGCGGTCAAGGTCTACAAGGCCTGACGCTCCCGGGGCGGCCGGCAGGGCGAACCTGCCGGCCGCCGACCTGAACCAGCTTGCAGTTCGCAGCCGGCAGCGCCTGCCGCCGGCTGCAGACTGGAAACTGCCACCCCATCATTGGTGAGAGATGTCTGACAAGGGCGTTACACGCCGCGATTTCCTGGTGAAGCTGGCGCAGGGCTCCGCCCTGGCCGCGACCGCCGGCACCCTCTGGGCCTACATGGTCAAGCAGGAGGTGCGCGCGCATCCCTTTGCCCTGAGGCCGCCGGGCGCGCTCGCCGAGCACGACTTCAACGCCGCCTGCATCAAGTGCGGCCAGTGCGTGAACGCCTGCCCCTACGACACCCTGAAGCTCGCCGGCGCCGGGGGCGACATCCCCATCGGCACGCCGCACTTCCTCCCGCGGGACGTCCCCTGCTACCTGTGCCCGGACATCCCCTGCATGAAGGCCTGCCCGACGGGGGCGCTGTCGCCGGAGCTGAAGGACATCAACGACTCGCGCATGGGCCTGGCGGTCATCGACCTGGAGAACTGCCTGTCCTGGAAGGGCCTGCGCTGCGAGATCTGCCACCGCGAGTGCCCGCTCAAGGGCAAGGCCATCACCCTGGAGACCCATCCGCGCGAGATCTCCAAGCACGCGATGTTCTACCCCATCGTCCACTCGGACGCCTGCACCGGCTGCGGCATCTGCGAGAAGGCCTGCCCCACGACCGAGGCGGCCATCCGCATCCTGCCGCACAGACTGGTGCAGGGCAGGATCGGCGAGCACTACCGATTGGGCTGGACCTTCGAAACCGAGATCACCCAGGAGTTCAAGCCCGTGCTCCCGGCCGAGCCCGCACCGGCCGAGCCGCCCAAGACGGCCCCAGGCATGGATTACCTCAATCTGGGGATAGACTGATGAGCGCCGCCCCCGAATATAAGCGGGCCGACGCCCTGGCCTCCATCGAGAAGGTGCACACGCGCCCCTTCCCCGCGCGCCTGTGGGCCTGGCGCTATATCGTCCTGCGCCGGCTCACCCAGTTCGGCATCCTGCTCCTGTTCTTCGGCACGGCCCATTGGGGCTGGGAGGTGGCCAAGGACGTGCCGGTGCTCACCGGCAACCTCAGCGCCTCCGAGTTCATCGGCCTCATCCCCATGGCCGACCCCTTCGCGGCGCTGCAGATCTTCCTCGCCGGGCACGTGCTGCTCGCCGAGACGCTGATCGGCGCCGCCATCGTCCTGGGCTTCTACCTCCTGGTGGGCGGCCGGGTCTTCTGCGCCTGGGTCTGTCCGGTGAACGTCGTGACCGACCTGGCCGGCTGGCTGCGCCAGCGGCTGCCCATCTCGGCGCTCTTCAGCCTCAGCCGCGGCATCCGCTACTTCGTCCTGGCGGCGGCCCTGATCCTGTCCGTCGTCACCGGGGTGGCGGCCTTCGAGTGGGTGAGCCCCGTCGGCATGATGCACCGCGAGATCATCTTCGGCCTCGGCCTGGGCTTCCTCGCGCTCGCGGCCATCTTCCTGTTCGACCTGCTGATCCTGAAGAACGGCTGGTGCGGCCACCTCTGTCCCCTGGGCGCCTTCTATGCCCTGGTGGGCAAGGTCGCGCCCATCCGGGTGCGCTTCGACAAGACCACCTGCACCCACTGCGGCGAATGCGCCCGGGTCTGTCCGGAGCCCCAGGTGCTGAATCTGAAGAAGTTGGAGGAAGTGGGCTATGTCGCCTCGGGCGAGTGCAGCAACTGCGGCCGTTGCAGCCCGCTGTGTCCCGAAGGCAGCCTGAGCTTCGATTTGAGGGCCCTGATCCGCAGGCACAACGCGATGGATGCGGTCAGCAAGTAGTCGTTTTGAAAACCGGTGTGCATAGGAGGACGTGATGAGAAAGATCGCATTATTTGGTACGGCCCTGGCGTTTGTCCTGACGGCCCAGTGGGGACAGGCGGCGGATCAGCCCGTCCCGGACGATCAACTGGGGCTGTCCAAGACCAGCGTCTACGACGTGCCCGACCCGCAGGTGTTCGAATACCGGGAGGCCGACCCCTTCTCCGGCGGGACCCTGCCGCGGGCCTTTCTCGACGCACCGCCCCAGGTGCCGCACGACATCAAGGACATGGTGCCCATCACGCGCGACAACAACATGTGCGTGGCCTGTCACCAGCTGCCCGACCGGGTCGGCAAGAGGAAGGTCAAGGGCCAGCCCACGCCCCTTCCGGCCAGCCACTATGTCGACGTGAAGGCGAACAACATGCACATGGGCCGCTACAATTGCACCCAGTGCCATACGCCGCAGGCGACGGTGAAGCCGCTGGTGGATAACGTCTTCGGCAAGAAGCCGGCCAAGAAGTAAACAGGGTGTTCCCTGGCGCCGGCATGCCGCCCCTGCTCGACGGGCGGCATGCCGGCGCCGCTTTGCGGCTAGAATGCCGGCGTGTCCAACGCGAGCCCCTGCCGTGCCGTCCCCTCCCAGCGTAACCCGTCCTGACAGGCCGCCTGCGCAGGTCCAGGTCCGCATCCTTTTCTCCGCGCCGCTGAATCTCGGCCCCGGCAAGATCCGCCTGCTGGAGGCGATACGGGATGCCGGCTCCATCTCCGGTGCCGCCCGCGTGCTGCACATCTCCTACCGGCGCGCCTGGCTCATGGCCGATGCCCTCAACAAGGCCTTTCCCTCACCGCTGATCGATACGGCGGCAGGCGGCGTGAAGGGCGGTGGCGCGAGGCTGGCCCCCCTGGGGGAGGAGGTCCTGAGCCGCTATCGCCGCCTGGAGGCCGAGGCGCGCGCGGCCGCCGCGACGCAAGCCGAGGCCCTGCTGGCCCTGGCGCGGCAGGGCTGAGCCCCCGCCGGGGCGGGCGCGGTCCGGGTTTGCTATGCTTCGGGCTCGATCACGGATTTGAAGGAGGCTCCCATGAAACACGGCCTAGCCACCCTGACCCTGCTCCTGGGGCTCCTGCTGGGCGCCGTGCCCGCCGCGGCGGCGGATGACCTGGTCGTGAAGAGCAAGAAGGCCAAGTTCGACGACGTGCGCGAGAACGTGGTCATGGCCATCGAGAACCGCGGCATGAAGATCGACCACCAGAGCTACATCGCCGACATGCTGGAGCGCACGGGCAAGGACATCGGTGCGACCAGGAAGGTCTATGTGCGCGGCGACCAGATCCAGTTCTGCAAGGCGGACCTCTCCCGCGCCATGATGGAGGCCGACCCCCGCAACATCGTGTACTGTCCGTTCAGCGTCAGCGTCTACACCCTGCCCAGGGACCCGGACACGGTCTACGTGGCCTACCGCAGGCCCCAGGCCCCCTCGGGCTCGCCCGCCACCCGCAAGGCCCTGCTGGCGATCGAGAAGATGCTCGACGAGATCGCCCGGGAAGGGCTGGAGTAAGCGGACAGGCCCCCGCTGCGGCGCCGGCGGCATGAAGTGATCGGGATGGGGCCGATGTCCATCCTGGCCGTGGGCCTGGGCGCCGCCCTGGGCGCCTGGCTGCGCTGGGGGCTGGCCCTCTGGCTCAACCCCGTGTATCCGTCCCTGCCTTTCGGCACGCTGGCGGCCAATCTCGTCGGCGGCTACCTCGTCGGCCTGGCCATCGCCTATTTCGCCCAGCATCCCGGCCTGCCGCCGGAGGCCCGGCTGTTCGTCGTGACCGGCTTCCTCGGCGGGCTCACCACCTTCTCCACCTTCTCGGCCGAGGTCTACACGCTGCTGGCGCGAACCCAGTATGCCGTGGCCTTCGTCTCGGCCTCCCTCCACCTCTTCGGATCGGTCGCCATGACCATGCTCGGGGTGATGACCTTCAGGCTCATGCGAGGCTAGCGATGCAGGGACTGTGCGTACGTTTCTTCGTCCAGGAGGGGATGCGGGTGCAGGGCCGCCTCATCCACGAGTGGCTGTTCGAGCAGGCCCGGGGGCTCGGGCTCGGCGGCGGCACCGCCTTCCGCGCCCATGCCGGCTACGGGCGCCACGGCCTGCACGAGGACAGCTTCTTCGAGCTGGCGGGCAGGCTGCCCGAATCGGTGGAGTTCTTCGGCGAGCCCGGGCAGATCCAGGACCTGATCGCCCGCGTCGGCGAGGCGGGTCTCGAGCTCGCCTACATCCTCTCCCCGGTGGAGTTCGGCGTGACGGGGCGCTGAGGGCCGGCCTGCAGCCGGGAGGCCCCGGCCACCGACATGGCGGCGAGCCTGTTCCCGGGCATCGGGGCCGCCGGGCGTGGTGCCGGGGGCCTCGACCCGGCGCCCGCCGTGCGGGGCCCGGCTTAGCCAAGGCCCGGGTTTTTCGGTAGAATCTCGCATCACTTCACAAGCCAGATCAATGACCCGATACGTATTCGTTACCGGCGGCGTGGTCTCCTCATTGGGCAAGGGCATCGCCGCCGCCTCGCTCGCCGCGATCCTCGAGTCGCGGGGCCTGCGGGTCACCCTCCTGAAGCTGGACCCCTACATCAACGTCGACCCGGGCACCATGAGCCCGTTCCAGCACGGCGAGGTCTTCGTCACCGAGGACGGCGCCGAGACCGACCTCGACCTCGGCCACTACGAGCGCTTCACCCGGGCCAGGATGACCAGGCGCAACAACTTCACCACCGGCCAGATCTACGAGAGCGTGATCAAGAAGGAGCGCCGCGGCGAGTACCTGGGCAAGACCGTCCAGGTCATCCCCCACATCACCGACGAGATCAAGCAGCACGTCCGCCTGGGGGCGGGGGACGCCGACGTGGCCATCGTCGAGATCGGCGGCACCGTGGGCGACATCGAGTCGCTGCCCTTCCTGGAGGCCATCCGCCAGATGGGCATCGAGGAGGGCCGCGACAAGACCTGCTTCATCCACCTCACGCTGCTGCCCTACATCGCCGCCGCGGGGGAGCTCAAGACCAAGCCGACCCAGCACTCGGTCAAGGACCTGCGCGAGATCGGCATCCAGCCGGACATCCTGCTGTGCCGCGCCGATCGCTCCATCCCGGCCGAGGAGCGGCGCAAGATCGCCCTCTTCACCAACGTGCAGCCGGAGGCGGTGATCGAGGCCCTGGACGCGGATTCCATCTACAAGATCCCCGGCATGCTGCACGACCAGATGCTCGACGAGATCGTCTGCCACAAGCTGGGCATCCTCGCCCGCGCGGCCGACCTTTCGGTCTGGAAGCGCCTGGTCGAGGCCCTGGAGCACCCCCAGTACCAGGCGGACATCGCCTTCGTCGGCAAGTACGTCGACCTGACCGAGTCCTACAAGTCGCTCACCGAGGCCCTGGTGCATGCCGGCATGCACACCCGGAGCCGGGTGAAGATCCACTACATCGATTCCGAGCAGTTGGAGAAGGAGGGCACGGCGGCCCTCGTGGACATGGACGCCATCCTGGTCCCCGGCGGCTTCGGCAAGCGCGGCGTGGAGGGCAAGATCGCCGCCATCCGCTACGCCCGGGAGCACAAGGTGCCGTATCTGGGCATCTGCCTGGGCATGCAGCTCGCCGTGGTGGAGTTCGCCCGCGACGCGGCCGGCATGGCGGGCGCCCATTCCACCGAATTCGAGCCCGACACCCCCTATCCCGTCATCGGCCTCATCACCGAGTGGCTGGACCGCGAGGGCCGCGTCGAGAAGCGGGACGCGACCTCGGACCTCGGCGGCACCATGCGCCTGGGCGGCCAGGTCTGCAAGCTGGCCGAAGGCACGCTCGCCCGCGAGATCTACAGCCAGCCCGAGATCATGGAACGCCACCGCCACCGCTACGAGGTCAACAACACCCTGCTCGGACAGCTTACGGCCAAGGGGCTGCGCGTCTCCGGGCGTGCGCCGGGCACGGAGCTGTGCGAGATGGTCGAGCTGGCCGACCACCCCTGGTTCGTGGGCTGCCAGTTCCACCCCGAATTCACGTCCAACCCGCGGGAAGGCCACCCGCTCTTCAAGGCCTTCGTCGAGGCGGCCCTGGCGAGTCGCGGCCGCCGGCTGGGGGAGACGGCCCAGAGCAGGCCTGAGCAGGAGTTAGCATGAATCTTTGTGGCTTTGAGGTCGGCCTCGACAAGCCGTTTTTCCTGATCGCCGGCCCCTGCGTGATCGAGTCCGAGCAGATGGCCCTGGATACCGCCGGCCAGTTGAAGGAGATCACCGCCGAGCTGGGCATCCCGTTCATCTACAAGTCCTCCTACGACAAGGCCAACCGGAGCTCCAGCGCGTCCTTCCGCGGCCTGGGCATGGAGGAGGGCCTGCGCATCCTGTCCGAGGTGCGCAGGCAGATCGGCGTGCCGGTGCTCACCGACGTGCACACGGATGCCGACATCCCGGCCGTGGCCGAGGCGGTGGACGTGCTGCAGACCCCCGCCTTCCTGTGCCGGCAGACGGACTTCATCCAGGCCTGCGCGGCCACCGGCAAGCCGGTGAACATCAAGAAGGGCCAGTTCCTCGCCCCCTGGGACATGAAGAACGTGGT
>DYFL01000034.1 GCA_020725195.1 Hydrogenophilus sp. | reverse complement strand
GCGAAAAACGCCGCCAGCACCAGGGCGAACAGCCACAGCCTCGTGACCAGATAGCCCAGCACCAGGCCCACGGCCAGGAGCACAGCGGTCCACATGAAGAACACCGCCACGCTCATGTTCATGCCGGACTGCACCAGCAGGCGGTCCAGCTGATGCACGCGCGGCAACTGCAGGAGCGCCTGCTCGACGGCCGGCGTCTTGGCCAGCTCCCGCTTCTTGATCAGGTTCACCTCCGCCTGGGCGTGCCCGCCCGCCGACAGCGCCTGGATGCGCTGCTCGACGCGCCGCGCCTCGGGCCCCCGCGCGGCGTTCCACATGCCGTACAGGGCCTCCACCGCCAGCAGGGCCGCGATGAAGGCGATCACCAGCACCGCATAGTAGAGTTCCATGGCTCAGACCTCGTAGATGTTCGCCGGATCGAACCACTCGTCATCAACGGCCACACCGCGCACGCGCAGGCGGTCGACGAACTTCGGCCGGATGCCCGTGGCCCGGAAATACCCCTTGACCGTGCCGTCCTTGTCCACGCCCTTCTGCTCGAAGGTGAAGATCTCCTGCATGGAGATCACCTCGCCCTCCATGCCGGTGATCTCCTGAAGGCTGATGATCTTGCGCTTGCCGTCGCTCATGCGCGCGAGCTGCAGCACCACGTTCAGGGCCGAGCTGATCTGCTGGCGCGCCACCCGGGGCGGCAGGCTCAGGCCGGCCATGCCGATCATGTTCTCCAGGCGGGTCATGGAGTCGCGCGGCGAGTTGGAGTGCACCGTGGTCAGCGAACCCTCGTGGCCCGTGTTCATCGCCTGCAGCATGTCCAGCACCTCGGCGCCGCGCACCTCGCCGACGATGATGCGGTCCGGGCGCATGCGCAGCGAGTTGCGCACCAGGGCGCGCTGGGTGATCTCGCCCTTGCCCTCGATGTTGGGCGGGCGCGTCTCCAGGCGCACCACGTGCGGCTGCTGCAGCTGCAGCTCGGCGGCGTCCTCGATGGTCACGATGCGCTCGCTCGGCGGGATGTAGCCGGACATCACGTTCAGCAGCGTGGTCTTGCCGGTGCCGGTGCCGCCCGAGATCAACACGCTCAGCCGCGCCTGCACGATGCCTTCGAGCAGCGCCGCCATGGTGGGCGTCAGGCTCTTGAAATTGACGAAGTCGTCCATGGTGAGCGGCACCACGGCGAAGCGGCGGATCGACAGGATCGGCCCGTCCAGCGAAACGGGCTGGATGATCGCGTTCACCCGGGAGCCGTCCGGCAGGCGGGCATCCACCATCGGGCTCGACTCGTCGATGCGACGGCCGATGCTGGAGACGATCTTGTCGATGATCTTGAGGACGTGGTTGTTGTCTCGGAAGGTGATGGGCGTGAGCTCCAGCCTGCCCTGCCGCTCCACGTACACCTGCCGGTAGGTGTTGACCAGGATGTCGGAAATGCCCGGATCCGCGAACAGCGGCTCGATCGGCCCCAGGCCCAGCACCTCGTGCTGGATGTCCTGCACCAGGCGATCGCGCTCGGCCTCGTTGATCGGGATCGACTCCTCGCCGATGAGGCGCTCCACCAGGGATTTCAGCTGCCGCTTCAGCTCGTCGAGCGGCATCGTCTCCATGACGGTCAGATCCATCCGCTCCAGGAGCTTCTGATGGATCCGCATCTTCAGCTCCTGGTAGGCCTTGTCGGCCGGGCTGAACTGGAATGCCGTCGGACCCAGGGCCGTTGCCTCGGCCCCACCCTGTTCCATGCGCTCCCTCAATCCGCTCATACGACACCCCTTCTCACGCTGATCCCGGAACCTTCGAGGCCCGTAACTGCGATACCCCTTGAGGCATCCCTCTTCACCCACCCCTCCCCCAAAGCGGCGGAAGGGCTTGCCCGCCGCATGCGAGGGGCCGATCTCTCCCTCCCCTTCAAGGGGAGCACCCTGAAGGGCATAAAGGCCGGGGTGGGGATGGGTTGGGGCCCCGCCCCGTACGCACCCCATCCCCCACCCAACCTCCCCCTTGAAGGGGGAGGAGCTTTCTCCGGCGGCTGCAAGCAGCCGCCCTACCCAACTGCGCACCCCGTAGGGCGGGTGGTTTCCACCCGCCTTTCCACCACCGGCGGCTACCGCTTCCGCACCACTACTTCGCAGCCCCCCGCAGGAACGAGAACCAATGCTTGCGGGGCCTCGCTTCCTCTTCGCCGCTGGCCAGGGCCGCGGCCCACTTGATCAGGCCTCTCGCGCTCGGCGCGTGCGACGACAATTCCGTAACCGGGACACCCTGATTCACCGCCTCGCCGACATGCTTGTGGTCGTTGGGGATGCTCCAGTACGCCTTGCCCACCACCCGCTCCATGTCTGCCATCGCGAAATCGCCCTGCCCCCCTGTGCGATTCACGATCCAGCGGATCTTGTTTTCACTATAGCCCAGGGATTGGAATACCTCCTTCATGCGCCTGGCATCGCGCACATAAGGCAAACTCAGCTGCAGCACCGGGTAGATGTGATCCGCCAGGTCGAGCGCCTTCAGGCTCACCGCATCCAGGGCACGGCCCACGTCCAATACGACATAGTCGTACTGGCCGCGCGCCAGGGCGACGATGGCCTCGACATGCTCGGGCTTGACGAGTTCGGCATCCGCGGCGCGCTCCGGGGCCGAGAGGATGTGCACCCCCGAGGACAGCTTGGCCACGGACGAGGCCAGAAAGCTGCGGTCCAGGCGCGAGAAGCTGCCGCACACCCCGGCCAGCGTCGTGGGCGGAGGCCGGTCCAGAAGAAAGAAAGAGGCGTCGCCGAACTGCAGGTTGAGATCGATCACCAGCACCCGCTTGTGGTGCCGGGAGGCGAGCACATGCGCAAGGTTGGTCGAAAGGAAGGTCGAGCCGCTGCCGCCCTTGCAGGGCACGAAGGCCATGACCTCGCCCTGCTTCACGGGGGCCTGTGCCGTCCTGCGGATACCGAGGCGCCGGACCAGCGCGGCGATCTCGCCCTCGATGAAGGGCTCGAAGAGGAACTCCTTGACCCCCGCGCGCAGGGCCTGAATCATCAGGTCCGCGTCCTTGGACGGGCAGGACAGCACCACCACCACCCCCGGATGGTCCAGGGTGAATTGCGCCAACAGCCTGAAGTGCTCGGGGGATTTCTGGGTCTCCTGGGCGATCAGCACGTCCGGCACGTTCGCGCCGCCCAGCCTGCCCAGTTCCTCGATGCCGCCCTGATGCACCGCCAGCCGCAGGCCCGGCTCGCCGTCCAGCGCCGCCCGCACGGCGCCCAGGAAGCTCGGTGCCGTGCCGAGCACCAGGACCCTGAGCGTAGCGATGCCAGCTTCCACGTTCTCGATCATGTTCATTCGCCAGCCTTCTTGTCGTAGATCCAAAGTGTGCGATGGCGGGAAAAGACCCGTAATGCGCCCATCGCGGACACTTTCATTACAGCACAGCGGGTTTTGCAGTCTCCATATCTCTTTCGCAATAAGCGCGGATGGCCGTCAAGGCTGGCTAGGGGCTGTATCCCATGGATTCGGCGGGCATGGTCGTCGCAGACAACGGCTCGGATGTGCTGCCACCGATGCCTAGCCAAGCGCGCAGAATCCCAAACTCTCTGACCCGAAGCGCAGCAGGAAGATCGGCCAGCGGACGCACGTAAACCTGAACATATGTAACGCAGTTGCCGGACCCGGTCGTGCATAACTCGAGCTGATTGTCGTAGCTGGTGTTGGTGGGTTCCGGCACGTAGCCCCCGCCCAGAAGATGATAGTGAATCCTGAAATAGGCCTTCATGTCGGTGGGTGTGAGGTGATAAAACGGCCAGTAATAATTGCTCCCGCTGCCGCCCATCTGCATCAGGCAGCTCTCCTTGGCCGCAGCATGTTGTGACGGTTTGAAGACCACCGCCTCGCGGGCAATGCAGCGGGTCAGGTGCTGCGTGGTGTTCCGCACATAGAAGGCCCGGCTGAATTCGAAAATGCCCCAGAGGATCAGAAAGAAAAGGAACGCCACGAAGGCAAACTCGATGATCGAGGCCCCGGACTCGTATTTGGAATTATGTGGCTTCGTTTTCATGCTGGCTCACCGCATGTAAGGCATCGTGGTGACGACTCGCATCCCGGACTGCTGGCCGGGTTCTGGCCCCCCACCGCCAAAGCCCCATAGCCATCGAATTTGGTAATTGACGATCGTCACCGTCACATAGGTCGGCGGGTTGCCACTACCCCACGACCTGCAGGTACCGGCGTAGTCGCACGAGGCGACATCGACGTTCGCCGCAGCCAGCGCGGGCTGGACACCAGCCGAATTCGCGTCGTTCACCACCAGATCCCGGCAGGCGTTCCGCGCGCTCAAGGAGGCCGCATCGTTGCTCCATGCCACCATGGACAGGCACCGGGCACCCTCCCGGGTCGCCTTCTGGATGGCGCTGTAATACCAGAAGGCCCGGCCGATCTCGGTGATGCCTACGGTCAGCAGCAGCAGGAAGATCAGGGTGATCGCCAGCTCGATGACGGCAGTTCCATGCTGCCTGGCATCCGTGGCCGGTTTGCGGGGGGGGCGCGTATGCCTGCTCATCGCATTTCCCTGATCAGCGGAACAGCCTTATCTCGGGATAGGTCGTTTCCAGAGCCGGCTCGAATCCGGCGAATTCGCCGGTAATCATGTCCTGCGACCCCGTTCCATCAGCCTGTGTCTGCATGAAGAACTTGCCGATGGCGACGATGCGGACAGGGCTGCCCGTTCCCCCGGCGACGGGGCAACCGGTGGCGACGGCCATGCGCAGCAGGCGCCTGGGCTGTTGCGCGCTGTTCGCCGCCGCCTGGTGTGCTGGCCTGGGTTCACGAATATAGGGAGCAACCGTTTTCGCATAGGGCGATACCCATGGCGAGACATTGGGGTATGCACTGTCTATCCCGGGCGGCCGGTTGATGGTGGGTATCGCAGTCCGCAATGGCGTCCCGGGCGGGGTGGCAGTGGGCGGCGCTACATAGGGCGTAGGCGGCGTTACGTAGGACCACCACACCCCTTGATCGCCCGATGCTGGCGCACTGCCGATCCCCGCGGTGGGATCGGTGCCAGGAGGGGTTGTTTGAGCAGTCGGGTTGCCTTCCATCCACAACCCTGCACTTGCGGTACCGCCCGCACCGTTCCAGGTGAATTCCTGGATATTGCGGTCTGGAGGGCAAACTTGGGCGTTCAGATCATTGGGCAGGCTGGGCGGGAAATCGTCGAAGCGGGTGTTGATCGCACGAGCGATGTTCGGCCTGGCCGGCTGGGTCACCGTGCAGCGATCTGCCGGCAGGCTGAAGCATGGCATCTGCCCTATGCAGGCAAGCCTCTGCATCTCCGGCGTCCCGATGGAAGAAATACCCGCGCAAGTCCCTGTCCCGGTTGGATGCAGATAACCGACGTTGCCCGGCCCCACATTCCCGGAAGGTGAAGGCACAAACGAATAGGCGCGCCCAAGCCAGAAGCCATAGGGTCGATTTGGATCGGAGGCCAATGCGGCGTCTCCACAGATGAACATCGGCATCATCTCGCACGTCGTACGTCCGGCCACTGCCAACGCCTTTATGCCTGAGGCCCCGACGTCCAGGGAGAACCACGCCGTGCGTGATCCGGCTGTGTCGACACGGATATAGAAGCAATTAGTAGGGGTGGTTCTGCAGGATTGGTCAGCCGCAACCCAATCACCCGGATAGGGGTGCGAGGCAAACTGCACAGTGACATTCCCGCTCTGAAGAGGGTTCATGGCGAGAAGGAAATCGTTCGCTCCGGCACCCTCACGGGCCTTGTTCTCTGCATTGGCCAGGCCAGTTGCGGTGCCGTTCAGTTCCCTCGCACCCCTCAAGGCGCCGGCATCGGCTGCGTTCTGTAGCTGGCTCTTGCCGATGTACGACACGCCGACGTCCAGCGCCAGGGCCGCCAGCAGCATGAAGGCGATCAGGGAGAAGGTGACGAGCAGGATGACCGCGCCGCCCTGGCGGCCCGCGCCCTGCAGTTTCGGCTTGTATGTCGTCATGCGCATGACATTTCCCTCCACGCGCTGTCAAGCCGAACGCCCCTGCCGATCCGCCATGCGCTGACTGCGCCATGGCGGAAGGGCAGGCGCCCAGCCGTTATTGCGAACCTCCGCCGGTGGCGCCCAGCGTGGTGCCGCCGCCGCCGACGCCGATGTTGAAGATGTTGACGGCAGTGGGCTGCTCGAAGCCCTTGTGGTAGCGGTCCACCACGGCATCCGCGGACTTGCCGTCGATCATCTCGACGGGGCGGGTGTCCAGGGAGGCCTGGGGGTTCAGGGTCTGCATGGCCCTGGCCATCTCCACGGACTGGCCCATCTGGGCGTCCAGGGCGACCGGGGTCGTGGTGCCGCAGCCTGCCAGCAGCAGGGCCGCGCCCATCGTCAGGATCAGCTTGCTGTCTCTCATGGCCTATCTCCTTACTTGAGCTGGTGGCCGCCTTCGGCGGGCGCGGGCTTGGCGGCGGGTTGCTCCGCCTGCCCGGCCTGTTTCTCCGACTCGGGCTTGGCTTCCATGCGGCCTTCGAGGAAGAATTCCGCGCGGCTCGGCTCCTTGAAGGCGTCGGTGGGCAGGCTGTAGTTGGCCGGCAGCGGCTTCACGAGACGCGGGGTGACCACGATCAGCAGTTCGGTCTTGTCGGTCTGGTATTCGCTGCTGCGGAACAGCGCGCCCAGGATCGGAATTTCGCCGAGGATAGGCAGACGATTGATGGATTGACGCGTCTTGTTGTTCAACAGCCCGCCGATCGCAAGGGATTGCCCGTCCCGCAACTCGACGGTGGTCGATGCACGCCGGGTGGTCAGTGTCGGGATCACCACCCCACCCGCACTCACCTCGGTAAATCCCGCAACTTCTGTGACCTCGGGGAGCACCCGCATGCTGATGCGGCCGTCCTCCAGGACGGTCGGCGTGAAGCGCAGACCGACACCGAACTGTCTGGACTCCAGGGTGGTCACGCCCAGCGCCTGAGGCACGGGGATGAAGATCTCGCCACCCGCCAGGAAGCTGCCTTCCTGCCCGCTCATGGCGATGATATTCGGTTCAGCCAGGATCTTGACCAGGCCATCGCCCTTTTCGGCATCGATCCCCAAAGCCGTTCCCTGGCCCTTTTGCCCGAAGTTGAAGACACCCGTGTCCGAACGCGTTCCGTCCGCACCGGTAAACAGATAGTTGCTCAGCAGCGACCACTTGAATTCCCCGACGGTGCCGTTGATATCCAGCTTGATGCCGAGCCTGTCCGCCAGAGACCGGTTGATCTCCGCGATCTTCACCTCCAGCATGACCTGGTGCACGCCGTCCACGGCCAGCATGTTGACCACCTTCTTGCCGGCCAGGGCGTCGGCGAGGTCGCTGATCTTGGAGGCGGTGCGGCTGTCGGAGACGCGGCCTTCGAGCATGACCACGTCGCCGACGGAGCGGACGCTCACCTTGTCGGTCCTGGCCACGCGCCGGATCTCGGAGTTCAAGGCCCCCATCTCGCGGCCGACGTTGACGTCGATGACGGCGATGACGCGCTGCGCCTTGTCCCAGAGCATGACGTTGGTGGAGCCGATGCTCTTGCCCAGGACGTAGACCTGCCTGGGGCTGAGGACCTGGACGTCGGCCACGGCCGGGTTGCCCAGGGACACCCGCGCGACGGGCACCGACAGGTTGACCAGCGTGGATTTGCCGAGGTGGATGTTCAGCTCGGTGACGGCCGCCGCACCCTCCGCCAGCGGCTGGGCCACGGGCGCCGCCGCTGCCGCATCGGGCAGCTGCGCGCCCTGTAGCAGCAGGAGGCCGAGCGCCGCGACGCCGAACCCCTTGACCAGTTTGCCGACGGGCCAAAAATGCCTGTTTCCCCTTTTGCCTAGCATGGTGTCAACTCCCTTCCGCTCGTTGCGTTCCATATCCAGCCCCTTTCAGGATAGGCCGATCCATTCGGCTTGCCGCGCCCGCACCGGAGTGCGGGCCCCGCCTGCGCGGGATGGCGAATGGGTCGGCTCTCCGGTCACTGCTGCGGCACCTTCTTGAACTGCCTGGTGGTGATTTCCGTGCCGCGGATCATCTCGATCTGCTCCATGGCCGGCGCCGCCGCACCCGGAGCGGCGTGCGGCACGGTGTCCACGGCGAGCAGGTTGACGATGTTCTTGTGGCCGAAGGCCTCCACGATCTCCACCACCCGCGCCGAGGCCTCGGGGTCGGGCACGCGGCCTTCGAGCACGACCTTGTCGCCCACGGCGCGCA
Organism: Hydrogenophilus sp.; assembly: GCA_020725195.1. Taxonomy (GTDB): domain Bacteria; phylum Pseudomonadota; class Gammaproteobacteria; order Burkholderiales; family Thiobacillaceae; genus DYFL01. The sequence continues at coordinate 20,512 of DYFL01000034.1, read as the reverse complement.
CGCGCACGTCGCCGACGCTCACCAGCTTCTTGACCTCGTCGTTGAGCTGGTCGACGTTGAGGTTCACGTGTACGTCGAAGGCCGCCAGCACGTTGCCGGCCTTGTCCCAGAGCATGAGGTTGGTGGAGCCGATGCCGGTACCCAGGATCCAGACCTGCCTGACGTTGAGGATCTTCACGTCGGCGACCGCGGGGTTGCCCACGGCCACCCGCGAGATGGGCGCCTCGAGGCTGACGAGGTTGGACTTGCCCAGCGAGATGTTGAGCTTGGTGAGCTGGTCCAGGGTGTGGGTCTTGCCGGCGGGCGCGCCGGCGGGCCGCGCGGGCGGCTCGGCCGCCGTCGCGATGGCGCCGCCGAGGCCCAGCGCCAGGAGCGGGACGAGCAGCGCGCGCCGGACGAGGGCGGCGGCCATGGGCAGCGGGCTCCGCTGGGGCCTCAGCTGTGGGGATTCTGGATGTGGGGACTTTGGCTGTGGGGACTTTGGCTGTGGGAGCGGCTTCAGCCGCGAAGGCATCGCCGGCGTCCTGTTCGCGGCTGAAGCCGCTCCCACGGGGGACGAAGGCATTGCCGGCAGCCCGGTCGCGGCTGAAGCCGCTCCTGCGGGGGCTGCGACCACCGGGGCGGGGGCGATGCGGCCCTGCCCCCTGGTGTTGGTCATGCGCGGATGCCGGCGTGTCATGGCGGGCCGCTCCTGCCTCATTCCGCCTTGAACTGCTCGGTGCTGCGCGTGGTGCCGCGGATCACCTCGACATGGTCGAGGGCCGGAGGCTTGGGCGCTGCCACGGGCGGGGCGCGCCTGACCACGACCCTGCGCACGGGCGCGGCCGGCTTGGGTTCTTCGGCCATGGTCTCGCCCCTGAGCAGTTGCTGCTTGAGGGCACCCCTGGTCTCGGCCGGGGTCTTGTCGACCTGGTTGCGCAGGACCAGGGTCAAGGAGCCGACGCTGCGCGCGAGGTCGATCTTCTCGGCCTCTTCGGGCGTGACCTGCAGGGTCACGGCGCTGACCACCTTGGGCTTGGTCTGGTCGGTGCTGGCCTCCTGCGCCACCGCGAGCACCAGGACGCGCTCGAGCACGATCTTGGAGATCTGCTTGGAGGGGTCCTTGGCCTTCTCGTCCTGGGTGTTCACCAGGATGTCGACGTAGTTGCCGGGCAGCGCGAAGCCCGCGACGCCGATGATCTCGTTGACGCTCACGGTCATGGCGCGCTTGCCTTCCTCGATCACCGAGGCCAGGCCGCCGGTGGCCCCGACGGGCGCGAGCTTGGACTCGAGGATGGGTTCGCCGCGCTGCACCGAGGTCTTGACCACCCGCGTCGCCAGGGTCTCGATCTTGTCGGACGCGCCCTCGGGCACGCTGCCCCGCGGCCAGTCCACCGCCTGCATCATCTCGGGCGTGAGCCGGGTACCGAGATCGAGATCCTTGCCGGCGACGACCACCTTGGCGCCGCCCAGCGTCTCTCCCTGCTGCGTCATATACCGGTTTGCCAGTATCACGGCCACGATGCCCGCGATGACCGCCACCCCCAACACCACCAGCGCTCTGATGTTTTTCACGGACCTTACTCCCCTGATGCAGATAAAACGATCACGACCGACTCAGGTCAATCGCATTACCCTACGCACATAAGCCGTTAAGCCAGACCACGCTTTGTGTATAGCAACTCTCGCGAAAGAAAAAAGGCGAAGCGGGGTAAAAAAATCTCATTCGAAATCCGAGCGGGTGCTTCGGCTGCCGGAAGTGACGCACCCCATCCCCACCCCTAGCCCTCCCCTTGAAGGGGAGGGAGGGATCGGTCCCTCGCGTGGGCGGGGAAGGCTGTTGACCGAGCATCCATGATGGTTTTCACGGTATCGGTCCCTCGCGTGGGCGGGGAAGGCGGCGTAGCTGGGCCTGTTGTCGGGCCGCTCCGCATCGGTCCCTCGCGTGGGCGGGGAAGGCCGTAGGCGGGCACGGGCTGCCGCGAGATTGCACATCGGTCCCTCGCGTGGGCGGGGAAGGCTCCTCCCCCTTCAAGGGGGAGGTTGGGTGGGGGATGGGGGTATGTACGGGGTGCGACCGCAACCCATCCCCACCACCCTGGCCTTCATGCCCTTCAGGGTGCTCCCCTTGAAGGGGAGGGAACCTCGTAGCCCGGATGCAGGCCGATAGGCCGTAATCCGGGTTGAGGGCCCAGCCACGCCCCCCCGGATTGCGCTTCGCTTCATCCGGGCTACTTTCTGCAGGGGGGAGGGGATATTGCGGCTAATGGACAATCCGGTTTCAGGTTGTCGGATCTGTGACGTCGGCGCAGACGCCCCGCCGCTATGTCCCGTAGACCACCAGCAGCAGGTAGAGCAGCACCCCGGAGGCGATGGCCAGACCATAGGGGATGGACTCTTCGGGGGCGCTGCGATCCAGGGTCTTGAGCGACTTGACCCGGAAGATCACGCCGAAGGTGTCGCGCAGCGCCTCACGCAGCCTGCCCTGCCGCAGCGCCGTCCACGCGGCGATGACGCCGCCGAGCAGGGCGACCGTGATGGCCGCGAGCAGGGTGTGCCACGGCCCCAGGAAGGCGCCCACCGCGGCCATGAGCTTGACGTCGCCGGCGCCCATGCCGCGCGCCAGATAGAAGGGCAGGAATAGCGCGCCCCCCGTCAGCAGACCCAACAGGCTGGTGGACAGGCCGCCCACCCCCGCATGCACGCCCCACAGCAGCAGGCCGGCCGCCATGCCGCCGAAGCTCAGCAGGTTGGGAATGCGACGCTGGCGGAGGTCGACGACCGCCGCCAGCGTCAGCAGGACCGGCAATGCCACCTTGGCCGCCGGCAGGAGGCCTGCGGCCTCCGCAGCCATGCCTTAGGGGCTGTTGGGCAGGGCGGCGTTGGCCGCGTTCAGGGCGTTCAAGATTGCCGTATAGATGTTGTTGATCGGGCCGCGGAATGCGATGAGCAGCACCGCGGCCACGATGGCGATGAAGGCGGCCAGCAGGCCGTATTCGATGATGTCCTGGCCTTCCTCGTCACGGACGAAACGCGCAATGGCAGTAGAGATGTTCGACATTTCCTTGCTCCCTCAAAAAGCACGAAGAACTCTTAGCCTGGCCGTCCCAACCGCGTCCCGCCACCTAAGACCGTACGAGTCGTATCGACCCTACGTTATCTGTATAGGCAATGCCAAAGCGGCGAGTCAAGGCGCTTTCTGCCAAAATCCGCGAATTTCCCCATGGTTATGCCAAAAGCCATACCGTTTTCCGGCCGGTTCATGGCGTGGGGGGCAGCCGGTTGCTCATGAATTCCAGATGATCGAGGATGTTCTGGTAGATGTTCAGGATGGGGTGGCGGAACATGAACAGCAGGGTCGTGACGACGATGGCGATGAAGGCCGCCAGCAGGGCCCATTCGATCAGGTCCTGGCCGTCCTCGTCCGCAAGGAAACGCTGAATCGCGCGTAGAAACATGGCTACTCCCTTCATGCCTTGGCCGCACCGAAAAACCGGTTCGCTTCATGTCCCGAAGCGACCCCCTGTCACCCTCCAGGGCGCACGGGCCGGTGTTCGACCCTGCGCGCCTCAGGGCGTATGCCGCAGCCGCGCCCTCCACCCGGCCTGCGTCAAGGCGGCGCAGGCGAGCGCGAGGGCGATGCCGCCCACGCCGTCCAGGGCATAGTGCCACCCTAAGATCACTGTAGCAGTCCACACCAGCAGCAGCCACGGCAAGGTGAGCAGCAGGGTCCAGCGCCGCGCCGCGGCAAGCCACAACGCCGCGAGCGCGACCATGCCGACATGCAGGGAGGGCATCGCGGAGACGCCACCGAGCAGCACGGCGCCGCGCTCGAGATGGCCGGGCTCCGTCATCACCGCCTCGACGAGCTGCACGGCCACGCCGCTGATGGTGCCGTCCAGGTGGCCGAAGTATTGCGGCTGATGGAACGCCGGCCCCATCACCGGGTTCAGCAGGCCCAGCAGACGGCCCACGTAGAACAGCAGGATCATGGAGACGCAGAAGCGCAGCGTGTGCCGGGCGTCCTTGCCGTCGAGCAGGATCAGGGCGAACACGGCCAGCAGCTCCAGCGCCCAGGCGCTGTGGTACAGCTTGTCCCAGAACAGGACATCGCCCGGAAACTTCGAGACGCGTTCGAACAAGGGCCCTTCGACGGCCCAAAGCCAGGGGTCGCGCCACGCCGTGACCGTCTTGAGCAGTTCGAGGTTGATCAGGGTGAGATTCGAGCTCGCGATGATGGCCAGCGAACTCAAGCCCACGATCGCCAGCGGCAGGGCGCCACGGCTGAAAAAGCCCAGCGCACGCCAGGACGCGAGCACATCGGCGACGACAGCCGCTGCGGCGCGGCGCGGGCCGATCGCGCGCCTGGCCAGGGCGGCGGACAGGACGCTGAAATCCCAGACCAGCCCCAGGCCCAGCAGATAGGCCAGCTCGAGGACGAGGATGTCATACGCATCGGCAAACCAGAGCACGAACGGCGCGCCCACCGCCGCAGCCAGGGCCGCGGTCAAGGACAGGGCGACCAGCCCCGCGGCCGAGACCGCGGCCAGCGCGCGCAGCGCCTGCCATTCCCCCGCCGCCGCGCCGGCGCGGACGGTGAATCCGCCGTTGCCCGCCATCATTGCCTTCCATCCAGGGGCATTCGTCTCTCCTGCCGCAGCGACGGCCCAACCATACCATCAGCCCGGCAACAAGATTTCGTACGACATCAGAAAGCAGCCCGGATGAAGCGAAGCGCAATCCGGGGAGGGCATGGTCGAGCCCTCATCCCGGATTACGGCCCATCGGCCTGCATCCGGGCTACGAGGCTGCGTTACCCACCCGTTTTTCAAAAGAGCCTTCTTTCCTACGCCTCGCGGGTTTCACGGCAGGGAAGCCCGACTCCCCCAGACCGACGGCCGGTAATCCTTGACCACGTACAGGGGGCGGTGCTTGCTCTCGTCGAACATGCGCCCGAGGTATTCGCCGATGATGCCCAGGGTGATCAGCTGCACCCCGCCCAGGAAGAGCAAGGCCACCATGAGCGAAGGGTAGCCCGCCACCGGGTTGCCGTGCGCCAGCTTGTCGTACGCCACATAGACGGCGTAGGCGAAGGCGAACAGGGCGACCAGCATGCCCAGATACGAGGCGAGCCTCAGCGGCGCCGTGCTGTGCGCGGTGATGCCCTCGAGCGCGAAGTTCCACAGGCGCCAGTAGTTCCACTTGGTCTTGCCCGCGGCCCGCTTGTCCCGCCGATACAGCACCTCCTTGCGCTCGAAGCCCACCCAGTTGAACAGCCCCTTCATGAACCGGTGCTGCTCCCGGAGCTGGCGCAGGGCCTCGACCGCGCGCCGGGACAGGAGCCGGTAGTCGCCCGTGTCCGGCGGGATGTCGATCTGGCTCAGCCGCCGGATCACACGGTAGAAGGCGTGCGCGGTCCAGCGCTTGACGAGGGACTCCCCGTCCCGGCTGATGCGGCGCGCATAGACGTCGTCATAGCCTTGCCGCCAATGCCCGACCAGTTCGGGGATCAGTTCGGGCGGGTCCTGGAGGTCGGCGTCGATGATCACCACGGCATCGCCCCGGGCGTAGTCCAGCCCGGCGCTCATGGCAATTTCCTTGCCGAAGTTGCGGCTGAAGCTCAGGACGGCGATGCGCCCGTCCTGCTGCTGCATGGCCTGCAGCAGCACACCGGTCGCATCCGAGCTGCCGTCGTTGACGTAGACAACCTCGGCATCGAGGTCCAGCTCATTCAGAACCTCATCCAGGCGCCGCTGGAACTCGGGCAGTGCGTCCTGTTCGTTGTAGGCGGGGACAACCACGGAGAGCAGGCCCTTCTCGCCCTGCACTTCAGATGCTTCCATTCACACCCCCTCTCTCGGACCGCGACATGTGAACCCGGCCAAAGGACCAGCCACGCTGGAGCATATATCCCAACACCGGCACCACCATGATCACCACCACGAGCCCCAGAAAATAAGACGCGCCCAGGAGATCGACCACGGAATACATGATGGCCGCATTCAGAATCAGGCCGCCCAGGGCAACGAGCGCATACCTGGGCAGGTGTCGTCGGTATGGGCCGGCGGCAGCGAAGGTCCAGTGGTGGTTGATCAAATAGGAGACCGACAAGGCCACGAGAAAAGCCGGCAAGGAGGCCAAGACCGGGGCTAACGACATCCCCTCCACCAAGGCCATGACCAGCCCAATATGCATGGCAGTTGCCAGCAGCCCCACGAGCACGAATTTCAAAAACCTCGGCAGCTTCAACTCGGTTTCCTCGCCACCAATAGCGCAGACACCCCGAACGGGAAAGACATCCTGCCCAAAAGCCAGCGCTCGCTGGAAAACACCACATAAAGGAGGTTATTGAGCCAAAGAGGGGGCATGGCCAGATCACCTTGTTGCCACCCCGACGGCCTGAGCCTGTCGACCAAGCGCACTGCAGCAATCAAGGGAAACAACAAGGTGTTGAAGTAACTCGCATAGGTGATCTCCATGCCCGCCGCAATAGCCTTCTGCTTCAGATCTCTGATGCGATACCGGCGCTTATGGTGGTGCGCCTCATCATGCCGGCTCCACAGGAAAGCGAATGCGGGCACGGTAATGACCAGATACCCCCCCGGCTTGAGCCTCCGCCCGAGGGCGTCCAGGGCCGCCTCATCCTCATCGACATGCTCCAGCACATCGAGCAGGGTGATGAGATCGAAATGGGATTCCGGGAACGGCAGTGCATCGGGCAGGATTCCCTCCCGCACGCGGGCGAGCGCCTTTCCGGCGGCTATCGTCCTGGCCTGTGCATCCATTTCCATGGCCTCGACGTGGCCATGTCTGCAGAGCATGGCGAGGTTCCCCCCTGTGCCGCAGCCGGCGTCCAGGATACTGCTGTCCGGCGACAAGCCGAGACGCCCGAGCTGGTTGGCAACCAGGGCGCGGCGGGCACGGAACCACCAGTGCTGATCTTCTATGGCGGCCATGAGAGTGTAGATTTCCGGGTTCATCTCTTCTCGCTTGCCATAACATCAGGGCAATAGCATACAGGGCGCAATGGCCAATCTGAGGCGACGGTCAAAGTAGGCTGCATGCTCACGGGTTCTGCACCATGGCCCCGGCCGCCGCGAAGCGCATGAACTGGCGGGCCAGCCGCAGAAAAGCGCAGGCGATGGCACATGCGGGGCGCGATGGCATCACGCAACCCATCCGCGACGGGCCCCGCGATTGGAGCGGTGGCGCCACCCCGCCGCAAGCGGCCAGGCGAGGCAAGCGGCCGCGCCGAGGAGGGACAGGCCGTTGCCCACACGTCGCACCCACGTATCCCGGAAACGGACCGTGACCCGATGCGAGCCTGGAGGCAGGGTGAACTGCATGAGCCCGTTGCGGGTCACTGCGGGCGTGATGGGCTCATCGTTCACCTGGAGGCTCCAGCCTGGAAAGTAATAGACATGCATCAGCATCGTCACCTCGCGGGGCGCGGTGACCCGGAAGGCGTGGTGTGTCCCCGAGTCGCGCAGGGTTTCAATCACAACATCGGGGCTGGAGGCCGTCAACCGCTCCGTCACCGGGCGCTTCGGCTGCTCCCGGACCCAGATGGGCAAATACTCCGAAAGCACCGTCGTCCGTAGCGATTGCGTGAGGATCTGCTGACGGTAGACCTCCTCATGAGTCATGGTGATGTATTGATCAGGCTGCATGGCCTGCATGGGAAAGAGGATCAGGAATAGGGATGCCAGGGCCAGCGATCCATACTTTGCGACCGACACGGTTGCGCCCTGCAAAGGGAGCATCATGAACCCCGCCAGAAAACAAATGACGAAGCTGATCGGGGATAGCAGGCGCCAGGGGAACTGCAACCACTGCAACCACCCCACATCCCGCCACAAGCCCGCGCTGTAGGCGGAATTCAGGTAAAAACACAGGAGAAGAAAGGCCGCCGCCCCGATGGCGAGCGGTCTGAGGGCAACCATCGTCGGCCCCCTCCCTCCCAGTGCCGCATACATACCGAGCACGGCAAACAGCAGATGCAGCAGGCCCAGGCGCAGCATGGCGAAATACCAGAAAGCCAGCAGATTCGCGTGCGCGGCAAACTTGCCCGTCGTCAGCTCCTGCAACTGCACATACTGCCGCTCGAAGACCAGGGGCAGGGTGTAAAAGGCAGACAGGAGGAAGGCGAGCAGCAGCGGCCACACGAGGCGACCGAGCACCGCCTTCGGCCCGGACACGGTCATCCAGAACGCCGCATAGCCCGCGAAGAGGGGCAGGTACATCAGCACCGAGAGGTTGTGGGATAGCACGAAGAGCGCAGCGGCCAGCGCCAGCGCCAGACCCGTCGCCGGAGTGGGCGCCTTCAGGTGCCTGGCCATGGCGGCGAACACGAACGGCGCCAGGGCGAGGGCGGTGAACTCGGAAAAGGCATTCCGCGAAAAAATATCGAAGAAATGGTAGGGGGCCAGCACGTACAAACCGGCCGCGAGCAGCCCCCCTTCCCTGCCGAGGTGCTCCCGGGCGAACCAGTACATGCCCAGGCCCGCCGCCAGCGTCAGCAGGAAAAGCGCCAGCTTGATCGAAACCACTATGGAAAGGCCGCCCACCAGCATGAAGATCGTGACGAGTTGCAGAAAAACGGGCGGGAAGAAGTTGTAGATGGGATAGCCGTAGCCGCCTTCCAGGTTCGCCCCCAGGCGAACCGGGAACTGGCCGTCCTGCAGGCTGTAGGCGTACTCCGCGATGCGCACGATTTCGAGCGTCAGGTCGTTGCCGCGAAAGAAGCCGGGCTCCTGGAAAGGCAGCGTCGCGATGACCGTGCAGGCGAGCAACAGTGCATAGGGTGCGAGGCTTTTTATGGTGGCGGCCATGTTCATGGTCCGGGAGGCAAGGTCGATTCAAGCTGGAAACCGCAGTTGGAACGAGCGCAAAGCGCTCTTTCACCCTCACCCGCCGCTTCGCGTCGGCCTCTCCCGGGGGGAGAGGCAAAAATCAACCTGGACGTTTCAACCGGGGTTTTCAGGTTCATGGGTCTGGTCCCACCGATGCCCTCACCCAGGCGTGAGCCAGGGGCGTCAGGCAAAAAACTGACTCGGCAGGGTTTCGTCTGCGTCCATCCGTGTCATCTGTGTCATCTGTGGATTCCAGGTTCAACTGTCTACGCAAACAGGGGGTTGCCCAACCGCCTGCGGATTCACCCCCCACGCCCGACCGGCCCTCTCCAGCGCCTGCCCGATGTCTATGTGAGGCCGATGCAAACCATCGCCGCTGCGCCGGCCGAGGACCAGCCACGGCTCCCGCCAGAGCACCACCCCGTAGCGCGGGTCGTCCAGCAGGCACGCCACACGGGCGAGGTAATCCTCCGGCCGCATCTGGAGATGATGGGCCAGGGTGAAAAGCAGATCGGGATCATGTGGCTGGATGCGCCCCGTCGGGCTTTCCAGGCGCAGCACGATGCTGTCCACCTCCCCCGCCCCGTCCGGAAACCGGTAAACGTCGCTGCGCTGGGAAAAGTGCGGCCCCAGGTTGGACTGGACCGAGACGGAGTCGTGCCGGGCCACGGCGGCCCGTACGGCCGCCAGATCAGGATCGGGGTGGAGGGCGTGACGCACGGGCATCCAGGCGTTATAGGCGCGCGGCAGGGGGAAGGGCGCATGCAGGGCGCCCACGAGCAGGCCCGCCGCGAGCACCAGCATCGTGACCCCCTGCACGGACAGACGCTGCAGGCGGCTGGAAATCCGGTCGAGGCCGTGGATGGCCGCCGCCACGATTACCGGCACCAGGCTCAGGCTGTGGTAGCCGAGCACGTGCCTGGGCATGGGGTTGCCCGAGAGCAGGTTGGCCGCCAGGTCCGCCATGCCGGGCAGGAGGAAGGCCAGCCCGGCCAGGGGCAGGAACAGGAGCGGCGCGAGGAGCAATCCCAGATACAGCCAGACATCCCAAGCCATGAACACCCTGCGCAGCACGCCCACCGGCCCGGTCAACAGGGTGAGCAGCACCTCGCCGACGGAGCCGCCCAGCCAGGCATAGCGGCTCATCTGGCCCTGGCCGTGGCTCAGCATGACGTGGGCGCCGGTGGGGGACAGGGCCGGCATGACGACCCCGAGCACCAGCACCAGGTGTGCGAGGCCGAGCGCGGCAAGCAGCAGGCCTGTCCGCCAGGCGCGCTGCCTGATCCCCCACAAGAGGCCGAACCCGGCCACGGCGAGGCCGTAGTGCTCCTGGATGAGCAGCAGGGGCAGGCAGGCGAGCAGGAGCTGGCGCCGGTTTCCCGTGGTGACGGCCAGCATGCCCAGGGCGATGAAGGGGACGGCCAGGGCGACGGGATGGAAATCCCAGGCGGCGCCGTTCAACAGGAAGGGATTGAACAGATAGGCCAGGGCCCAGAACAGGCCGATCCTTTCGGAGCCGAAGACATGGCCGGCCAGGCGGTAGATGGGCCAGGCGGACAGCGAGATCGCGAGCGCCTGGGCGAGTATCAGCCACTCGGGCCGGGGCGCGAGGGCATAGAGCGGCACGAAGGCCAGCAGGACCGGGTTGAAGTGGAAGCCCAGCCAGTTGACGGGCCTGTCGAACTGGGAGGAGTTGAGCAGGAACTCGCCGTGGAGGGTGCCCCAGATGGCCTGGTCGAACACCCCGAGGTCGTTGAGGCTGGACAGATAGCCCCAATGGCGGACGAGGCCGATCCAGAGGATGGCGGCGAAGTGGGCGGCGATGGCCGCCCAGAGCCCGGCCCGCCAGGACAGGGCCGGGGGGCTTATGATCCGCCCTCCTCCGGCGGCCGCCGGATGTGGACCACGGCATGGTCGTCCGCATGGAGCCTCTGCCAGCCCGGCAGATGGTCCAGCATGCTGACGGCGGGGGTGTCGGCGCCGAGCAGGGTCCACTGGATGCGGTGCCGATCGAGCAGGGTCTCCAGCCCGGTGGCGGTCTTGATGGCCAGGGCCTCCAGGTATTCCTTGAGGAACTCGTCGCCGTACATGTCGGCCCGGCCGTCGATGTACACCGGGATGCCCTTGTAGATGAGGTAGCCGCCCCAGACATAGGCGTTGAGCACGGGGCCGTCCAGCCCGGCCTGCCGCGCGGCCGCGAGCGCCGCGGCCGGGGTGATGTGCGGCTTGGGCTGCGGGGGGTTGCTCGCCAACAGGGCATAGGTCGAGAGGGACAGCACCGCCGCCGAGGCGGCCAGGGCGCGCCGGGAGGCGGGCCGGGCCAGGCCGTCGAAGAAGGCGTTGACCGCGGCGAGCAGCTTGCCGCGGGCGGGCTTGCGCTGCCAGTAGGCGGAGAGGGGGGCGGCCAGGACCAGGGGGGCGAGCAGGCCGACGAGCTCGGCGTTGCGTGCATGCCGCAAGGCCATGTACAGCAGCATCAGCACGAGCACGATGCGCAGCCAGGGCAGCCGGATCCCCTGATGCAGCACGACCGCCAGGCCGGCCATGAGCCAGAGCCCCAGGGGCTGGAAGTACTGGAAGCTGGTGGGCTGCCACTCGGCGATGGTGGCGAGCATGTAGGAGCCGCCGAAGATCTTGGAGGTGAACAGCACGCCTTCGACGCCGTGCGGCGTGAGCAGCGCGGCGGCGATGGCCAGCAGCAGGAAGCCGCCCCAGGACAGGATCGCCGACCGCAGCGTCTGGTTCTTCCAGGCGGCCAGCACGCCCTCCAGCGCGAAGATGGCGGTCAGGACCAGGCCGAAGGTGAAGCTGCCGTGGAGGTTGGCCCACAGCACCATCAGCGGCAGCAGCCAGTAGCTCGGCGCCCTGTTGGCCTCGCTGGCGCGCGCGAGGTGGGCCACCCAGACCACCATCAGCGGCATGACCAGGACGTGGGGCCTGGCGTGCAGGTGCGAGAGGCACAGCAGGATCGCCAGGGCGGCGAACATCAGCACGTGGACGGGCGGCAGGTGGACCAGGCAGTAGCGCATGAGCAGGGCGATCGCGCCGGCGAAGGCGAGCGCGGTCAGCGCCACCACGCCGCCCCAGCCCGCGTAGTCGTGGGCCAGGGCAAGCAGGACCTCGGACAGCCATTCGTGGGCCGTCCAGGGGGCCCCGCGCATGGTGAAGGAGTAGGGGTCGTGGGCGGGGACGGCGCCGTGTTCGAGGATCCATTGCCCGGCGGCGATGTGCCAGTAGGTGTCGCCGTCGCGGAAGAAGATCGCGCCGTTGGCGACGAAGACCAGGTAGACGAGGCCGCCGACGACGAGCGGCCAGGAGAGCCCCAGATACCTGCGCGCGCCGTCGGCGGCCAAGAACTCTCGTGACGGCATCGGCAGGGCGCTCACAGTTCCACGAAGTAGTTGGCCACCGCCGCGTCGATGGCCGCTTTGGTGAGCTCCGGCTTGATCTTCATGTAGCGCGCCCGGTCGACGATCTGGTCGACGAGGTCGCGGGGGTGGCTGCCGACGTAGTGCCGCCCGGTCTTGCGGTAGTAGGTGTCGACGAGGTAATTGGCGGCCTTGGCGTCGTAGGCGATGCCTTCGTATTCGCAGACGTGGCGCAGGATCTCGAAGTATTCGGGCTCGGTCTGGTAGTCGACCTTGATCTTGTGCCGGATGCGGCGCAGGAAGGCCTCGTCGACGAGCTCGCTGGGCTTGAGGTTGGTGCAGAAGATGGTGATCTGGTCGAAGGGGACCTCGAACTTCTTGCCGGTGTGCAGACTGAGGAAGTCGGTGCCGCGCTCCAGGGGCACGATCCAGCGGTTGAGCAGGATGCGCGGGGCGACCATCTGGCGGCCGAAGTCGTCGAGGATGAAGACGCCATTGGCGGCCTTCATGTGCACGGGCGCCTCGTAGAACTTGCTGACCGGGTCGTAGTCGAGGTCGAGGGCGTGCATCTCCAGCTCGCCCCCGACCATGACGCAGGGGCGGCGGCACAGCAGCCAGCGCGGATCGTGGGTCAGGCTGGCGTCGAGGTCGAGCTGCGGGCCCTTGTGGGCGGCGCGCTCGGCCGGGGTGTGCGTCTCGGCGTCGAAGACGCGGATGACCTGGCCGTCGATGACGATGGCGTGGGGGATGTAGACCTCGCCGGGCAGGGCGCGGGCCATGGCCTCGGCCACGCTGGACTTGCCGGTGCCGGGGGGGCCGTAGAGGAAGAGCGAGCGGCCGGAGTTCATGGCCGGGCCGAGCTGGGCGATCATGGCGTCGCTGAGCACGAGGTGGTTCAGGGAGCCGCGCACCCAGGGCTCGTCCACCTCGATCTGGCGGATGCTCTGGCGCGCCACCATGAGGCTGTAGTCCTCGACCGGGACGGGCGCGGGGCCGGCGTACTGGGACTGGGTGAGCGCGGCCTCGGCCCGCTGGCGGCCGGCCTCGGTGAGCTCGTAGACGAGGGCCGTGCGGCCCATGCCGCCGGCGGCGCGGACGGCCACGAGCCGGTCGGCCTTGGCCTGCTCGACCAGCTCGTCCACGACGCTGGTCGGCAGGCACATGCTCTGCGCCATGCCCGCCAGGGTGAAGACGCCCGCCTCGAAGTAGGCGGTCTTGAGCATGAGCTCGATGAGGAAGATGTCGTTCAGACCGGTCTGCGCCACCTTGCGCGGGATGGGCGGGGTGCTCTGGAAGAAGCGGTCGAGCGCATCCGGGCTGATGAAGCCGAGCGAGACCAGCATCTCGCCGAGGCGCCCGCCCTCCTTCTTCTGCCGCGAGATGGCCTGGGCCAGCTGGGTACGGGTGATGATGTGCTCCCGGACGAGGAGCTCGCCTAGCGATATGGTCATGGTCTTCCCCTGAGCGGCTATGCGAAATGATCAAACAAAGAAGCGGTTATCCACAGATGACACAGATGAAACCCTTCTGAATCCAGTCGTCGCCGCGCGACATCGATCGCCCTTCGGGGCGACGCGGCCGATGTCCGCATGTCTTTGAAAAATCCGTGTCTGTCTGTGGTTTTGTGGATGATCCAAAAAACCTCGGTTGAACCCAAAAACCGCAGATGGCGCCGATGAACCTAGAAAAAGCAGTGGATCCGCAGATGACGCAGATTTACGCAGATATTTCAAAGAATCAGCCCCTTCCAGCCTGCCACCCATGCGGTGCGTCTGATTATTCCAGCAAGCCATTGATGCCATAAGCCTTTATCTGCGTTCATCGGCGTCATCTGCGGATTCAAGGGTGAACGCAGAAAGCAGCCCGGATGAAGCGAAGCGCAATCCGGGGAGGGCATGGTCGGGCCCCCACCCCGGATTACGGCCTGTCGGCCTGCATCCGGGCTACGAGGCTGATTGCCGCCATCGATGAACATTTCGCTCCCCACAACACCAGAAAGCAGCCCGGATGAAGCGAAGCGCAATCCGGGGAGGGCATGGTCGGGCCCCCACCCCGGATTACGGCCTGTCGGCCTGCATCCGGGCTACGAGGCTGATTGCCGCCATCGATGAACATTTCGCTCCCCACAACACCAGAAAGCAGCCCGGATGAAGCGAAGCGCAATCCGGGGAGGGCATGGTCGGGCCCCCACCCCGGATTACGGCCTGTCGGCCTGCATCCGGGCTACGAGGCTGGCGGCCGCGGGGTCTGCCTCGCCGGCCTGCGTCCATTCCAGCCTTCCGGTCGGCGGGGCCGTAGCCAGACCCGGCATCGGCCCCCTCCCCCTTTCCGTGTCCTTTCCCTTCGACATGCTTACACCATAGCACTCGGCTGCAGCGGATGAGCGCCGCCGGCGCGGCGCCCGGGAACCGGGAGGATTCGCAGGGTTGGCGTGCCCCGGTCCCTTCCCCCTCAGGGGGAAGGCCAGGATGGGGGTGGGGGCGGAGGCTCCACGCGCACCCCATCCCCCACCCAACCTCCCCCTTGAAGGGGGAGGGGGACGTGGTGACGCTTCGCGTTGTTTCGCGTGGGTAACTTCAGAAAGCAGCCCGGATGAAGCGAAGCGCAATCCGGGGAGGGCATGGTTGAGCCCCATCCCGGATTACGGCCTATCGGCCTGCATCCGGGCTACGAGGCTGCAGAGCGCCGCCGGCGCGGCGCCCGGGAACCGGGAGGATTCGCAGGGTTGGCGGGGTCAGCGGGTTTCGATGCGGACCCGGTCGCCGACGGCCAGGCCGAGGGCGGCCGCACGGCCGGCGGCGATCTCGATCACCCATTTGACCGGCTGGCCCGAGGAGACCGCCTTCCGGTCGAGCGGCGCGAGCTCGGGGGCGATCTTGACGATGCTGCCGGCGCGGTCGACGAAGAGGACGTCGAGGGGGATGTGGGTGCCCGCCATCCAGATGCGGGCGGTGCGCGGCCAGGGGTAGACGAAGAGCATGCCGTCGCCTTCGAGGGCGGCGCGGCCCATCAGGCCCCTTGCCCTGCGCAGGGGGCTGTCGGCGAGCTCCAGGGCGAAGGAGGCGAGGTCCCGGCCCTCGCGCAGGACCTGGGCGCGGCACCGGCCGGGGCCGGCGAGGTAACGGCGCAGCGGCGCCAGGAGGGCGGCGAGGCGGGATGCGGTCTGGGCCATGGGGCGCGGTTCAGGTTTCGGGGGACGGCGGAGGCGCGCGGATCTCGCCGGTGACCTCCAGCACGACCGGATGGCCGTCGAGCTCGGCGGGGATCGCGTCCCTGAGCTCGGGCGTTTCGCGGATGACGAAGACGCGGATGCAGGGGCGGCCCGCGCACAGGCCCCGGGCCACGCCCACCACGCCGGGCAGGGCCATGAGCTCGGGGGTGCGCTCCTCGAGGACCTGCTCGATGGGTTTGGGCGCCATCGGCTCTCCCTTCATGGAAGTCTGCGAGCCGCAGGCGCCGGCCGCGAGGGCGACGCCGAGGAGTGCGGCCCGGGCGGCGTTCGTGGCACGAAGCATCGGGCTCCTTCGCAATTCGGCTCTTTCGGATCTAGAGCGGGTCGCTTCAGTCATGCAAGGCGGCGCGCCCCGCTCCCTTCCCCCTCAGGGGGAAGGCCAGGATGGGGGTGGGGGGGCGCAGGCGGGGGCGCTATTCCCCGTCGATCTCCACCCCGAGCCCGCTCAGCACGTCCTGGATGCGGTTGGCGATGCCGTTCCGTCCGCTGGCGTCCCCGGCGAAGAGCAGGCCGACGGGGGCCTTTCCGGGGTCGGTGACCAGGAGCGAGCCCGAGTCGCCGGCCTTGATGAAGGCGCCCTTGCTCGACCCGACCCATACCTGGTCGACGAAGGTGGCGGTGCCCGAGCCGTAGGTCACCCTGACCGTGGCGTTGATGCCGATGACCTTGCCCCGGGTCAGGGCGGTGGTCCGGCCGTATTTCTGCACGGCCATGTCCAGCGCGGCCTCCTCGGGCTGCGTCTTGGGCGTGCCGTAGCCGTTTGCGGGGGTGCTCTTGCCCAGCCGGTCCGCGTCGGAGGCGGCGATGGCCGCGTCCACCCTGTTGTCGCCGGTCCCGAACTGGATGGCCACGAACTCCGACAGGTTGCCGATCTCGTTGTTGCTGCTGTAGACGCAGCCGGTGTCGTAGAGGCCGGGCTGGAGGACCGCCTCGCCGGGCGCGGCAGCGTTCTCCCGCGCATAGACATGGTTGTTGCTCAGGGCGTAGACGCTCGCCCTTTTTTTCACCCGCGCGCCGATGGTGCCCGCCGAGCACTCGTAATGGTTGCCGGTGGAGACGCCGATGGGCACGGGGCGCTCGAAGCGCGCCTTGGGGTCGATCGTGTCCTTGGGCGGCTTGCCCTTGCCCGGGGGCGGCGCGAGCGCGAAGAACTCGCCGGTGACCACGACCTGCACCGGCAGGTCTTCGATGCTGTCGGGGAAGACCCCGGGCGCGACCGGCCGCTTGGTGGCGATGAGGATGGCGGGCCGGCCGTCGGCGGCGAGCCCGACCGCCGTGCCGACCACGTCCGGCTTGCCCATGAGATAGGGCGTGTGCTGCCCCTGCACGGCGACGGCGGCCCGGACGGCCGGATGCGCCCGATCCAGGCCCGCGGCCCGGGCGAGCGATGCCGCGAGCAGGAAGGCGATGAGGCCGAAAAGAAGGACTGGGAGGTAGCGATTCAGCAGCGTTTGCATCAGAGGCTCCCTTCATGAATGCGCAGTGCCGATCCCCACCCTCTCTCCGGGCTCTGCGCGGTGTCTCCCGGATGTTTTTTTATAGCACCCGCGGCGGCCGCAGGCGCGGGCGTGAAGTGACAAACGCCTCGGGGGGAGGCCAGGGCGGCGGGACGCGGGGGCGGGCGCCCTGCCTGGGCGCGGCCTCAGATGTAGGTCTTGCCTTCCTTGCGCCGGCCCGGCTTCTTCTTCATGACCACCACGCCCTTGACCACGGCCTCGGGGCTTTCGACGGGGATGTTGGGGTAGAGGGGGTTCAGGGGCTTGAGCATCCAGCCGTCCACCTGGTGCACGAGCTGGCGGAAGATGTATTCCTCGTTGGCCCAGGCGACGACGTAGGAGCCGTCCTTGGCCAGGCCCTCGGGCTCGACCACGATGATCTCGCCCTCGGCGAACTCGGGCAGCATGGAGTCGCCCAGCACCATGAGGGCATAGGGCTCGCCGCTGGCGCAGCTGGAGGTCTCGGGCTCGGCGGGGGCCGGGCGCACGGGGATGTTGATGGGTTTGCGTTCGCTCATACTTCAATCCTTGTCATTTGCCGCGCATGAACATGCGGTCCAGGTCCTGCATGGTGAGTTGGAACCAGGTGGGCCGCCCATGGTTGCACTGGTCGGCGCGCAGGGTCTGCTCCATGTCGCGCAGCAGGGCGTTCATCTCGGGCAGGGCGAGGCGGCGGTGGGCGCGCACCGCCCCGTGGCAGGCCAGGGTGGCGAGGAGTTCGTTGCGCCGCGCCTCGACGGCCTGACTGGCGCCGTATTCGGCGATCTCCTTGAGGATCTCCCGGGCCAGGCGCTCGGCGTCCGCGTCCTTGAGCATGGCCGGCAGGGCCCGCACGGCCAGGTGCGTGGGCGAGACGGGCGCGAGCTCCAGGCCGAGCTCGAGCAGGGCCTCGCGGTGCTCCTCGGCCGCCGCCGTCTCCTTCGCGCCGGCGGCGAAGACCACGGGCACGAGCAGGGGCTGCATGGCCATCTGGCGCGCCGCCGCGCTGGCCTTCAGCCGCTCGTAGAGGATGCGTTCGTGGGCCGCGTGCATGTCCACCACGACGAGGCCCCGGGCGTTCTCGGCCAGGATGTAGACGCCGGCGAGCTGGCCGAGGGCGTAGCCGAGGGGGGGAATGCCAGTTTCCCCCTCTCCCCTTGTGGGAGAGGGTTGGGGTGAGGGGGCAGTGGCCAGCGCCTCGGCCACCACGGCGTAGTAGGCGGCAGGCTCGGCGGCGTGGCCCAGGGCGAATGCAGCTTGGGTGGCCCTCCCCTCCCCCCTGGCGGGGGAGCCCCCATACGGGGATAAAGGATAGGGTGGGGGGGGAGCCCCGGCAAGGCGCGCCTCCTGCGATCCACCCCCTCCCCCGCCCTCCCCCGTCGAGGGGGAGGGGGCAGGATGCCCCGACCCCTGGCTAGCCAGCGCCCGCTCCAGGGCATGGAAGACGAAGCGGTGCACGGCCTGGGCGTCGCGGAAGCGCACCTCGGTCTTGGCCGGGTGCACGTTGACGTCCACCCGCGCGGGGTCCAGTTCCAGGAACAGGCAGTAGGCCGGGTGGCGGCTCGCGTGCAGGATGTCGCGGTAGGCCTCGCGCACCGCGTGGGAGAGCAGCTTGTCGCGCACGAAGCGGCCGTTGACGAAGAGATACTGGGCGTCGCGCCCGGAGCGGGAATAGGCGGGCAGGCCGGCCCAGCCGGTGAGTCTCGCATCGCCCGCCGCCTCGTCGATCTGCCGGGCGTGGCGGGCGAAGTCCTCGCCCAGCACCGCGAGCGCCCGCTCCTGCCAGGTCTGCGCCGGGTAGCGGGCCGCCGCACGGCCGTTGTGGGCGAGGCTCATGGCCACATCGGGGCGGGCGAGCGCGACGCGCTGGAGGGCGTCGACGCAGTGGCCGTACTCGGTGGCAGGGGTCTTGAGGAACTTGCGCCGGGCCGGGGTGTTGAAGAAGAGGTCGCGCGCCTCGAGCACGGTGCCGCGGGCGAGCGCGGCCGGCTCCGCGGCGGAGAGCGCGCCGTCCTGGGCGGTGAGGCGCCAGGCGTGGGCCGCGTCGGCGACGCGGCTGGCGAGCGCCACGCGCGCCACCGAGGCGATGCTCGCCAGGGCCTCGCCGCGGAAGCCCAGGCTCGCCACCCGCTCCAGGTCGTCGAGGCTCGCGATCTTGCTGGTGGCGTGGCGCGCCAGGGCGAGCGGCAGGTCGTCGCGCGCGATGCCCCGGCCGTCGTCGGCGACACGGATGAGCTTCACGCCCCCCTCCTCCAGCTCCACCCGGATGTCCGTGGCCCCGGCGTCGAGGCTGTTCTCCAGCAGCTCCTTCAGCGCCGAGGCGGGGCGCTCGACCACCTCGCCGGCGGCGATCTGGGAGATGAGCAGGTCGGGGAGGAGGCGGATGGAGGGCATGGCGGACGAGCAAGGCAGCGGCCGAGTTTAGCACGCCCGCCGGGTCGGCTTGCCCATGGCGCCTTGACCCCCTCCCCCTTCAAGGGGGAGGCTGGGAGGGGGATGGGGTAGAAAGTAGCCCGGATGAAGCGAAGCGCAATCCGGGGAGGGCATGGTCGAGCACTCATCCCGGATTACGGCCTATCGGCCTGCATCCGGGCTACGAGGTTGCCTTGATGCCCTTCAGGGTGCTCCCCTTGAAGGGGAAGGAGGGATCGGCCCTTCGCACGTGGGAAGGCCCCTCCCCCTTCAAGGGGGAGGTTGGGTGGGGGATGGGGTAGAAAGTAGCCCGGATGCAGCGAAGCGCAATCCGGGGAGGGGATGGCCGAGCCCTCATCCCGGATTACGGCCTATCGGCCTGCATCCGGGCTACGAGGCTGAAGGGAAGAGTGTGAACGATACGGCCGGGCCCGCGCCTATGCCAGCGTCACCAGGGCCGGGTCGTCCCAGTGGTCGATGAGGATGCGCTTCACCCGCAGCTGCCAGAGCCGGCCGAACTCGGTGCGCTCGTCGGGGGTCGCCTCGCCGCTCAGGAGCTTGGCCATGAGGGGCTGCATGGCGGGATCGGGCGGCACCACCTCGGGGTGGTAGGCGGCCTCCGCCGCCGCGCCCGTGTCTGTGCGCGTGAGGCGCAGCTCGCCCGACATGGCCACGCCGAAGCTCAGCAGATTGCGCCGGGCGAATCTCCCGCCCAGGCCCTTGAAGCCGCCCTCGCCCGCCGCGCCGGTGATGAGCCCCGCGACGCTCGCCACCACGCCGGTGGTGCCGGCGTCCACGGCGTCCCGCATGTCCACACGGATGCCGCCGCGCCGGGGCAGGCCTTCGGGATAGAGCCGCGCCAGGGCCCGGCTGCACATGAGCCAGGCGCCGGCCACGGTGGGGCAGGAGTGCCCGGCCAGGGCCACCGCATCCTTGTAGGCGTATTCGATGACGCCGTCCGTGGCCGCGCCGAGCAGCTCGGCCAGCGGGTCCTGCACCCGGATGCCCGGGACCTTGGAAAAGAAGGCGGGGTAGCCCATATGCTGCTCCTGAAGAGGGATGGCCCGAGTATCGCCCCGGCCCGATGCCGACTCATTGAGCCATGTCAAGGACAAGCCCGGGTTCGGCGCCAACAATGTATCAAAACAGGAGGTATCACATGGACACCATCGCATCCCTGCTCTCGGCAGACCA
>DYFL01000033.1 GCA_020725195.1 Hydrogenophilus sp. | reverse complement strand
CTCACCCCCTTAGGTTACAGAGCTATCGAGGCGACAACTATTCTGACGCGGGGGGAGGCGGCCCGGGGTTATATCGGTACCTTTGAGGTGCTCACCCCATAAGCCCCGGCCTTGCCAGGGGTAATTCAACTCTTCCCGGTACGGTCGGTATTGCCAAAGATCCGATCCAGGGCATCACGCGGTGAGCGGGACTCGGCGGCAGAAGGTTCGCCGCCGAACAAGGCTTCCAGCTTGCCGCGGGCGCTGTCGGCAGCCCCCGTGTCGCCAGCCTGAAAGGCCTGCGGGCGCGGCTGGAACCACTCGCAGAAGTTCGCGCGCGTCTTCTCCTTGACCTCCTCGGCCATGGGCTCCCGGCACTGCTTGGCCTTGGTGGCATCGTAATGCCGGCACAGCCGGCAGACGTGCAGCTCGGCTTCGCAGGCTGGGCATTCGGCCCGGCGTGACAGGGGCTGGGGCAGGTCGGCCAGCGCGGCGCCGCATTTCCAGCAGACGAGGTCTTGCGTCATCGGAATTCTCCCGAACGGTTTCTCAGGCCGGCGGCGCGACATGGTAGCGGCCCATGGCAAGGGGCAGCAGCTCGAACACCGAGGTGAGCACGATCTTTTCCCGATTCGGGGTGGAGAGGATCACCTCGATATCCCGGCCCGCGTGTTGGGCGGACTCGAACAGCACCTGCCGGCAGGCCCCGCAAGGGCTGAGGAAGTCCTCCGGCCCGAGGGACGGGCCGCGGGCGATCACGGCGATGGCCCTGAAGGCGCGTAGCCCATGTGTATTGGCCGCGACCACGGCGGCGCGCTCCGCACAGAGGGTCAGCGAGTACGAGGCGTTTTCGAAGTTGGTGCCTGGGACGATGGTGCCGTCCTCGGCAAGCAGGGCGGCCCCGACGGCGAGCCGGGAATAGGGGCTGTATGAACGGTCCAGGGCCGTTTCCGCGGCCTCCAGCAATTGGCGCTGGATCGCGTTGAGTTCGGGAAAGCGGGTTTCGAGCATCCGGTATATGCTGAGAAAAGCGGGTTTGGCCGTAATCGGCCAATCATAGCCGCGATCGAAGGGCAGCGGGGTGGTGCCTGTCCATCGATTGAAGGCGGTTAACGTGAACGTCGCGAAGCGACACCGCGTCCCCCTCTCCCCTTGTGGGAGAGGGCAGGGGTGAGGGGAACGGACATGGCGATTGGCGACGATCATGATTCGGGGCGGCGGCAATCGCCATGTCCGTTAACGTGAACGTCGCGAAGCGACACCGCGTCCCCCTCTCCCCTTGTGGGTGAGGCCGGGGTGAGGGAAATATCATGGTGCTGACGCAACTCGCGAAATCCCAGTGGCAGGACTACTTCGACCGCGTCTCGAAGGCGCTGGGGGCGAAGCTGGTGGAGGTGGAGGTCACCGGGCTGGGCCTGGGCGATCAGGTTCAGGTCGAATGGCTGCCGCTGATCGGGCTGAGCTACGATCCGAAGGACGACATCCTGGCCGTGGCGGTCGAGGGGATCGAGCACAACATCCAGCATCCGAAGCAGATCCACGTCGAACAGGACGTCGAGAGCCTCTACAGCATCGAGGCGGTGGATGCCGAGGGCGAACACCACATCCTACTCCTGAAGGATCCACTGAGGCTGCCCGCGGCATGAGAAGGCGGGGATCTTTGAACATATCCCGCTGAGCACGGTCATAGATTTTTTTGTACGCACAAAGACCGTGGCAGTCACTTCCATTCATAACGACGACCTGTTTCTGTTGATCGCCGCCCTGCCGGCAAGCTTGCAGGAGCGCCTGCAGGCGCTGCCCCGCGAGGACCTGGTGGAGGTGGTGATGGACCTGGGCCGAGTGCCGGAGGCACGTTTCATGGAGGGCGCGCTCAAGCTCGGCGAGCAGCCCGTCACCCGCGAGGACCTCGAGCATGTGGTCGCGCAGCTGGGCGAGTTCTCCGCCGACAACCGCGCCGGCATCGAACGCACCCTGCACCGCATCTCCGCCATCCGCAACCGCAAGGGGCAGGTGGTGGGGCTCACCCTGCGGGTGGGCCGGGCGGTTATGGGCACCATCGATCTCATCCGCGACGTCATCGAGGCCGGCGCCAACGTGCTGCTGGTCGGCCGGCCCGGGGTGGGCAAGACCACCAAGCTGCGCGAGATCGCACGGGTGCTGGCCGACGAGCTCGGACGGCGCGTCATGGTGATCGACACGTCGAACGAGATCGCCGGCGACGGCGACATCCCGCATCCGGCCATCGGCACCGCGCGGCGCATGCAGGTGGCGCATCCCGAGAGCCAGCACGCCGTGATGATCGAGGCGGTGGAGAACCACATGCCCCAGGCCGTCATCGTCGACGAGATCGGCACCGCCGCCGAGGCGGCGGCCGCCCGCACCATCGCCGAGCGCGGCGTACAGCTCGTGGCCACCGCCCACGGCAACACCCTGGAAAACCTGGTGATGAACCCCACGTTGTCCGATCTGGTGGGCGGCGTGCAGACCGTAACCCTGGGCGACGACGAGGCCCGCTTCCGCGGCACGCAGAAGACCGTCTCCGAGCGCAAGGCGCCGCCCACCTTCGACGTGGTGGTGGAGATCGTCGGCCGCGACGAGGTGATCGTGCATCGCGACACCGCTGCTGCGGTGGATGAGCTGCTGCGCGGTCGGGCACCGGCAGGCGAGCGCAGGGCCCGCGGCGAGCGGGGCGAGGTCGAGGTGGAATGCAGGGTCGTGGCGATGGCCGAGGTACCCACGCACGCCTTCGAGCCCGGCAAGGCCGAGGGCACGGTGCGCATCTACCCCTACGCCATCAGCCGCGACCAGGTCGAGCGCGTGCTGCGCGACCTGCGGCTGGATGCGCGCACGGTGAGCGACCCCGAGCGGGCAGACATGATCCTGACGCTGCGCTCTCGCGCCGACGACCAACGCCTGCAGCGGCTCAAAGCCGGCGGGCGCCTTGTCCACTATGTGAAGAAGAACACCACCGCCCAGATCCGCCACCTCCTGCGCGAGGTGTTCAGCCTGTACGCCGAGCTGGAAGAGGAGGAGGCGAGGGAGGCCTTGCGCGAGGCCGAGGAGGGCGTCCAGCGCGCGCTGGACGAGGGTGTCGTGGTCGAACTCGCCCCGCGCCGCGCAGCGGTGCGCAGGCTGCAGCACAAGCTGGTCGTGCGTCACAGGATGGTGGCGCAGAGCTTCGGCAGCGAGCCGCAACGGCACTTAGCGATCTATCCTGCAGAATGAGGCGCAGGGGGTGTGGGAGCGCCTTCAGGCGCGAATGTGAGAGTGTCTTTCGCGGCTAAAGCCGCTCCCAGTGACACCCTCACCCGGCTTCGCCATCCTCCCCCCGATGGGTGAGGGAAGGGGTGATAATGCTCGAGGTTTCTCAGTACAGGTGAGGGAGGAACGATGACCAAGCTCTGGACCATCGAGGCCGAGGCTCGCAGGGTGCTGGGCCGATTGCCCGAGGCGCGGATACAGGCGCTGCGGGCATCCCTTGTCAACCTGTGCGAAGCGCACTGGCCGGAAATGCGCGGGCCCGAGCCGCCGACCCGGCTGGCGAAAGCGCTCTGGAATGTCCCGCCCCACTTGGCGGATCTCTTCGTGCACCTCTACGGGGTCGCCGACCCGCGCCTGGGGGAAATCCTCGATTACCTGACGCCTCAACAGGCCCTGGCCGCGCTGGTGCACGCCGAGATCGAGCGCGGTGACGCCGAGGGAGCGCGCGGCGCCTACGCGGCGCTGCGGCTGTTCGAGTCGCCCGCGGCGCGCGCGGTCCATGTGCGCGCCATCCTGTCCGCGCCCGCCGGGCAGGAACCCGAAGCCTGGCTCAGGCATGCCCATCGCCCTGCCCTGTGGCGGGCGGTGGTGGGCTTCGCCCTGCAGATCGGGCGCTGGGACCTGAAGGCGGTGCAGGAGGGCCTGAGATGGGTGGCGCAGGCCCAGGCCAATCCCGCGGAACAGGCAGGCGAGCCTGATATGCAGCGCATCCTGGACATGCTGCAGGAGCTCGGCGTGACCTTCCTGGGCGTGGAGGGGGATCGCCTGAGCTACGCGTTGCGGGGGGAGGAACGGGAGCCCGTCCCCTTCAAGCAGCTGGCCGACATCCTCGCCGAGGGGCGGCAGGCGCAGGGGCTTTGAGGAAGGCATGACTCATTCCCCGCCGACGAAATCCTCGTTTTTCAGGTCATAGCGGGCCTTCAGCTCTTCCTTGGTGCCGGCGCGCAGAGCCACCGCGCCCTTGGGCGGGCGCGCCTCTTCCGCCATACGCTCGATTTCGTCCTCGTAGGCCCAGGCCGGGGAGATCGGCCTGTCCTTGGCATCGACCCAGAGGTAATACTTCATTCGAGGCCTCCTTCAAGATCCGCCCCCTCTCCGGCAGGGGGCACCGCTGATTTGCCATTGGACTCGACCAGCCCGCCCTGACCCGCGTCATAGATCAGCCTGTCGCCCTCCACGCGGGCAAGCGGGTTCATGCGGTGCTCACGCGTCTCGGTCACGGAAATCAGGTGCACCACCCGCGCCCCGCGCAGCAGCAGGTAGTCGGAAAGGAAGTGGCGGTGGCAGTGCCAGTACAGCCGCTCCGCGCACATCACGGCGGTGGGCACCTCGCTTGCGAGCGCCAGCACCCGCGCTGCGGCCTGGCGGAAGGGCTCGCTCTCCATGTGGGCGCAGTAGGCGCGGAAGCCGGGCGAGTGCAGTGCCGTGTGCTGCGTGCCGCCATCGTGCCGGAATCCGCCCAGTTCCCGCCCCTCCCAGACATAGCGGATGCCCTCGGCGGCGAGCGCGGCGGCCAGCGCCTCGCGGGCGAAGTGCGGGTGGCGGCGCGAGCCGGGATAGGCGCGGATGTCCACCAGACACCGGATGCCGTGGTGCCTGAGCAGGGCGAGGAATTCCTCCAGGCTGCGGCTGCCGTGCCCGACGGTGTAGACCACGGGCGCGGCCAGCGGCATCTGGGGTTCTTCGGCGGAATCCCGCATGATCCTAAAAAAAGTAGTTACTAAGGGTTTCGAAAGTAAGGCCAGGTGTGGGGGTCGGCCTTTAGGCCGACATGTAGCTTCGGCCGCCCGCTGCGCGGGCTTAACCGGCATGCGCCGGTTAGCCTGCACTGAAACGCGCCCGCGGCGTTTTCGGGCTAAAGCCCGACCTACCTGTGGCATTACATACGCAAGGATTGGTATCCACAGATGTACGCAGATTTACACAGATGTTTCAAAGGCTTGCCTTATCTCCCGCATCACTCTAAGGGTGAACCGAGAATGACCGCAGAGAAATCGATTCTCTTGTGTCTTATCTGTGTTCATCTGTGTCATCTGCGGATTTCAGGATGATTCAGAAATGCCCCTGCCGCCCGAGGTGCAGCTCGTGCCCGTGCCGGTCGAGGTACATGTCGCCGAACTGGACGATGCGTATACGGTGCTTCGGCACCGGCGTCCAGAGCGCGAGGCTGCGGCGGCCGAAGTCGATGCCGCTGACGATGCCGAGCCCCAGGCACTCGCCCGTTTTGTCCGCCACGCCGCAGAGGAGGTGGTCCGCGAAATGTCGTGGCAGCACCTGAACCCGCTCCAGGGCGTGGGGCGCGGCCCCGCCCGCCACGGCGATGAGGCCGTCGGGCAGGCGCTCGGCGTAGAGGAAGCGAGGGTCCTCGACGGGCTCGCCGTTGAAGAGGCTGGTGCGCTGCACGATCACCTCCTTGAGTCCGAGGTCCATCTCGCGCGCCCCGCGAAAGTGGGCCTGAAACGCCTCCTCGCGGGCACGCCGCCGGGCATTGGGCGACTTGCCGGCCGCCAGTCGGGAGGGGTGCAGGCGCAGGAGGTTGCAATGCCGGGCGGCGTGCCGGATGGGGGCGAGCTCCTCGCCGCGCTCCAGGCAGACCAGGGCATCCGGGCGCAGGGACTCGATCTGGAAGCCCTTCAGCACCCGGCCCTTGCCCTGGACCAGGCCGACGGTGTCGATCACCACGAACTCGCCTTGGGCCGCCTCCGCCATGCGCCGGGTGCCCAGCACCAGGGGCAGGAAGTGGGCGATGGGGCTGATGTGGCCGACGAAGTAGAGGGCGTGGCAGGGCGCCTGGGCGAGCTCGGCGGGCGCATCGAGGTCGGCGAGCGAGACGGTCGCCGGGGGACCCACGTCCTTCTGGCCGACGTCCGCGTCCACGAAGGAAACCGTCTGTCCCTTGCTCAACAGGGCATTGACGAGGAAGTTGCAGTAGCTGCTCTTGCCGCGGTCGGTGGCGCCGACGACCATGATCCGGCGCCAGCCCTCGGCAAGGATGCGCTCAGCCGAGCGGTACCAGGGCGCGGGGATCTCCAACGGTGTTGGCCGATGCCTCTCAGTCATCCCCTTGTCCCTTGGATGCCGCCAGGTACCCGCCCAGCCACTGGACATAGGCCTCTCCTGCCGGCAATTCCATCTCCAACCGGATGCGCCGCCGCCGGGCGGTGACTTCGATGGCGCGCAAGGGATCGTAGCCGGGCTTTTCGACGGTTTCCCAGCAAAGCCCGACGCCGCGACGCTGCCAGAGGGGCAGCCGTTCCGGGTCGGTGCCCATTTCGGCCAGGAGTCGCCTCTGTCCGTCGCTGTCCAGTCCGGCCAGTTCCCCGACGGCCGCCTCGACGCTCAAGCCTTGTTCGCGCAGGCGCCAATAGCACCAGGCATGCAGGGCGCAGCGCGCCGCATCCTGCTGCCGCCAGCGGAAGTAGGCGAGCGCGTCCGCCTCGCTCTCCCCCTGCCAGATCCGGCTGTCGAAGCAGGCCGCTGAGCCGCAGGCCCGGGTGAAGGCCGCGCTCGCCAGGCCCGCCGAGACCGAGACCAGCTTCTCCACCCGCCCGTCGAAGAGGCGCCAGCCGGGGGGGAACAGCACCGAGATCTCGTCGCTGTGGGTGCAGGCGTAGAGGCCGTGGAAGTCCTCCATGAGGGAGCGCGCCGCCGCCACCATCAGGTCCCGGAGCCGCGCGTCGAAGGGCTTGGCGAAGCGCCCCGCGGTGAAATGCGTGAAGGCACGGCCGTCGAGCCGGAGCACCGTCCAGGCATCCGGCTCGATGCGCAGTCCACGGTAGCGCTCCAGCGCGCGCATCCGGGTGTCGATGTCGCTGGCTTCCATATCAACCCCAAAACCTCGGTTATCCACAGATGGACACAGATTTGCACAGATGTTTCAAAGACTTGTGCTTGTCCATCGCCTCACCACCATGGTGTGCCAGAAATGCCCTACGGCATCCTGATTCCGCGGGGTTTTATCTGTGTTCATCTGTGTCATCTGTGGATTTCAGGATCAAACCTATCGCAGAGCCCCAACGGCGATGCGGGGCACGCGCTGGGCGATGGCGCTCACGATCTCGTAGTTGATGGTATCGAGCCTTGCGGCCAGCTCGTCGGCCGTCACCTGATCGCCGCCCTGGCGACCGATGATGACTGCCTCGTCGCCGAGCGCCACCTGCCCGCGCAGCCGCGTCACGTCGACCAGGCTCATGTCCATGGTGATGCGGCCGACCTGGGGGCAGCGCAGGCCTCCGACCAAAAGCTCGAGGTCGTTGGAAAGCCGGCGGTCGAGGCCGTCCGCGTAGCCGACCGGGACGGTGGCGATCAGCGAAGGCCGTTCAGTGCGGAAGGCGTGCCCGTAGCTCAGCCCCGTGCCCGCGGGCACTTCCTTGAGGAAGGTGATGCGGGTCTTCCATTCCAGCACCGGCTCGAGATCACGCACGCGGGGATTGGCGATCTGCCGCGAGGGGGGCAGGCCGTACAGGGCGATGCCGGGCCGCACCGCGTCGAAGTGCGAGCCAGGCAGGTCGAGCAGGGCGGCGCTGTTGGCCATGTGCCTGAACTCGATGCCGAAGCCGCGGGTCGCCTCGGCGACACGCCTGAAGCGCCCGATCTGCTCCAGGGAATAGCCCTTGTCCGCCTCGTCCGCGCGGGGGAAGTGGCTCATGAGCCCGCGTATCCGCAGGCGGGAATACGTGCGCAGCCGCTCGAGGAAGGCCGGGGCCTCCTCGGGGCGGATGCCGATCCGCCCCATGCCGGTGTCGATCTTGAGGTGAACCGCAACGCGCCGGCCGGCCTGCTGCGCGGCCCGGTCGAGCGCCTCCGCCATCTCCAGGGTGCAGACCACGGGCTCGCAGCCGTAGGCGACCAGGGCCTCGGCGTGCTCGGGCAGCGTGGCCGAGAGGACGAGGAAGCGGGCCCTGAGGCCGGCATCAAGCAGGGCGGCGGCCTCGCCCACGTCGGCCACGCAAAGTTCATGGCAGCCGAGGGAGAGCAGATGGCGCGCGACGATCTCCGCCCCGTGCCCGTAGGCATTCGCCTTGATCACCGGCCAGAGCGGCCGCCCGCCCGCCTGCGCCTGCAGCAGCCTCAGGTTGCGGCCGAGGCGGTCCAGGTGGATGACGGCTTGGGTCAGGCGCTGGGTGGACGGTTTCATGCTGGATTACGGACGGACTCCCGACCCCCACCCCGGCCCTCCCCCTGGAAGGGGGGATGGGCCCCTTCCCCCTGGGAGGGGGAAGGTT
This sequence comes from Hydrogenophilus sp., assembly GCA_020725195.1. Classification (GTDB taxonomy): domain Bacteria; phylum Pseudomonadota; class Gammaproteobacteria; order Burkholderiales; family Thiobacillaceae; genus DYFL01. The sequence goes on along the minus strand of DYFL01000033.1, from coordinate 20,408 downwards.
GGGATGGGGGTAGGCCCTTCAGGCAATGGATCCCTCCCTTTCCTGCCCCCGCAGCGGCCGCTTCTCGACGTTCACCGAGGTCATCGCCTGCAGCAGGGCACTGTAGCTCGGCAGGAAGGCGACACGATCGCCCACCCTCAGGCCGCCCGCAGTTGCGTCCAGCACGAGATAGCCGCTCGAGCCGCCGAGGACCTTGAGCCGGCCGTCCAGGGGGGTGAGGCCCTCCACGTAGACGTCTTCCCGGCCGATGTTAAGCAGCGCGCGCAGGATCTCGCCCCGGTCCTCGAAGGCGGGCAGGTGGCCGAAGGCGTCCTCGGCCCGCTCCCCGAGCGGCACCGAGGGCTTGCGCTTGAGCTCCAGCACCTCGGCGTGGAGCACGAAGGCGTCCTGGAAGGTGCCGGGCCACGGCCTGCGGTGGGTGGTCTCGCGGCCCAGGAGGATGGCCTCCCCGAGCCGGGCATGGTTGACCCGATGCGGCAGCCCACCGGAGGCGAGCAGATCGAGCCCGCTGGAGTTCATCCCCGAGATCCAGCGAAGTTCAAGGTCGAGGCTGCGCTCCAGCTCCTCGGCGAGGGCGACCAGGCGGCGCATGTTCGCCTCGCTGGGTACCACCCCGCCGAGGCAGGCGAGGTTGGTCCCCAGGCCCGCGATGCGGATGCCGGGCAGCGCGAGTGCCTCGCCCGCGAAGGGTACGAGATCGTCCGGCCAGAGCCCCTCGCGCAGGTCGCCCAGGTCCACCATGAGGATCACCTCGTGCACCCTCCCGCGCTCGCAGGCGGCCCGGGAAAGCCCCTCCAGCACCGCGAGCTCCGAGTTGAGGCTCAGCCCCACCTCCGCCGCCACCTCCTCCACCCCGGAAAGGGCCGGCAGCCGCAGCAGCGCGCAGGGGGTGTCCACGCCGGCGTCCCTGAGCCTGTGGATGTGCTCCAGGCGCGACTCCCCGATGGAGGCCACGCCGCCCCGCAGCATGGCCTTCGCCACCTCCGGGTGGCCGCCGGTCGCCTTGGTCACCCCCATCACCTCGATGCCGTGCGCCCGGCAGAGATCGACGAGGGTGCGGGCATTGTGCTCGATCTTGTCGAGGTCGATGGTGAGGTAGGGGTGGGTCATGGGCTGCCCGACTCTCGCAGCCTGCGCACCAGGAAGCTCGCCACCTCCCGCCCCGTGGTGCCGCGGCCGAAGCCCGCATCCAGGCCGCACTCGCGGGCGATCGCGTCGGTGACCTGGGTGCCGCCAACCACGAGCACCAGCTGGCTGCGCTGGTTGCGCGCCCGCGCGAGGTCGTGCAGCCGCCGCATGTTCCGCCGATGCACGTCGGCGTGGGTGACCATGGTGGAGATGAGCACCGCCCGGGCCCCCGTCCTCTGCGCTGCGTCCAGGAGGCGCTCGATGGGTACCGAGGTGCCCAGGTAGTGGCAGTGGAAGCCGTATTTCTCGATGCCGCCGTGCTTGATGTCGAGGATCTCGTGCAGCCCCACGGAGTGCTCGTCCTCGCCGACGGTGGCGGCCACCACGTGGATGTCGCGGGGGCGCACCCAGGCCTCGATCTCGGCCTCGGGCAGGGGCGCCTCGGGCCTTGCGATCTCGAGCGCGTTGATGCGCACGGCCAGATCCAGCACGCCCTTGATCTCGAACACGCTGCCCTCGGCCGGGTGCATGAGCCGGCGGCTGATCACCTGGGGGTTGCCGAGCCCCATGCCCCGCGCCATCTCCAGGGCCGCGGCCTCGGCGATCTCGGGGGCCGCGGGCATGAAGAGGGTCACGCAGACGACGCCGTCGCCGTGCCTTTCCACCTCGGGCCTGAGGAGGCCTTCAGCCCGCTCGGCCAGCGGCCGCGCGAGGCGCCTCTCCACGTTGTCCTCGGGGTCCACCTCGTCGATGTAGCGGATCCTCTCCGGATTGCACAGGGTGCAGCCGCCGTAATCGGCGCAGGCCCCGGGTGCATAGCGGTTTTGGCCGAAGTGGCTGCAGACGGGGGCGCCGTAGCCGGGCGCGCGCGCAACCACCGTGCCCGCGCCGTCGCCGCCCAAGGGGTCGCGCGCGATGCCGTCGGCCTTGCGCTCTGGGAAGTAGCCGGAGTCGACGAACATCCCGGCCGCCACTGCCGCGTAGTAGCCGCCCAGGGCTATGATTTCTTCCAGGAAGAGCACGGCGCGCTCCTTCAGCTGCCGCACCTCCTCGCGCAGGGGGCCGTCCTGCCTGAGCTCGAGGATCTCCCGGAGGCCGTCCGCCCCCATCAGGGTCTGCCGCGCCGTGTTCACCCCGGCCACGTTGTTGTAGTGCCAGGGGATGTTGCGGCCCTCGTCGGGCGTGATGGTGCTCTGGATGTCGGCGGAGGTCAGCCGAGAGATCAGGGTGTCGAGCACGTGGGTGATCGTCGCCTCCGTGGTGTCGGCCTCCATGTAGCGCGTGTTCTGCTGGGCGCGGAAGCGGTAGCCGCGGAACAGCTCGCGCAGCGCCACGGCGTAGGGCAGATCGAGCCTGAGCTTCGGCGCCGGCGGCGCTGTGGGGGGCACGGTGGAAAGGGCGATCAGGTCGGCGGGCATGCCTGCGGCCCGCGAGTAGGCGGTGTTGATGGCGTGCTGCACGAAGAGCTCGGGGGTGACCTTCCAGGCCTCCTTGGCGGTGGCGTTGGCGTTGTGCGCGCCGTCGAGCTGGAGGAGGCTGGCATCGGCCAGGATGCGCTTCGCCTCCGCGGCATCGACGAAGGAGCGGTGCATGTTGATGTCGCGATAGAGGACATTGTACTGCGGGTCCTGGTGCGCGCCGTTGACGCCCTCCTCGGCGAAGAGCACCGCCATCTCCGGGCCGGCCAGCCCGCTCACGTAGGAGTGGAAGTTGATCGGCCGCCCGACCTCCTCCTCGATGGCGTCGAGCGCCTTGCGCGTGGCGCGCAGCTGCTTGCGCGTGATGGGCACGCCGCCCACGCCCTCGGGCGTGCCCTCGATCAGCCCGTCGATGTGCGACTGCCCCGTGGTGCGGATCACCATGATGTGGTCCGCGCCGTGCCAGGCGGCCATGCGCATGCGCCTCAGGTCGTCCTCGAATCGGCCCGAGGCGATCTCGGTGGTGATCACGCAGTCGCACTGGGGGTCGATGCCGCCGAAGTGGCAGGCGGCGGGCAGGGGCACCGAGTTCCTGAGGCCCTCGGCGCTGTCCTTGTAGACGAAGGGGCCGAGCCTCTGGTCCCCGACCCGCCTGCGCCAGGTCCAGCCGCGGCGCTTGGGCCGGTAGTTGTCGAGGTCCTTCAGGACCTCGTGCAGGTCGAGCTTCTGGTCGGGTTGAAGTTTCATCCAGGATGCTCCCCAACGACCCCACCCTAACCCTCCCCCTGGGAGGGGGAGGGGATGGGCTCCTTCCCCCTCTCAGGGGGAAGGTTGGGATGGGGGTCGGCAGGCGTCTCACCCCCACCTTGGCCTTTATCCCCGCCAAGCGGGGGCTCCCCCTGAGAGGGGGAGGGGAATTCGTCCCAGCAGCGGCCTTCCAGCAACGCAAGGCCAGCCTCACGTACCGGGAGCCCCTTGGCTCTCGCCAGCTCCAGCACAAGCCGGCCCGCCCCCTGGCCGAGCAGGCCGCGGCGGGAAATCTGCTCGACCAGGGCCTTCGCCTCGGCTCCGGAAAAGCCCATCCTGAGCAGCACCGAGCGCTCGATGGAGGGCGTGGTGTGCGTGCGCGCCTCCTCGATGAGCGGCGCGACGATTTGCTCCACCAGCTTCCAGAAGCGCTCGTGCAGCGCCTCGTCCGAGAGCGCCCTCAGGTGCTCGCGGCGGCGCTCAAAAACGGAGTTTCGGTGGAGGCTAACGTGACCCTCGGCTTGATCGAGGGGAACGTTAAGCCGCGAAGCGGCGGCCGGAGCCAAATCATCCGGTCTTTGCGAGCTCATCGAGGATCCTTTCGACATAGGCTTGATTGCTGCGCGTCTCGGCGGCGAGGAACTCGAGGTCGGCTGCGGAGAGGCGTGTGCCCTCCGGAAGCGAGCCCAAGGCGTTCTTCAGATAGGCGCGCCGGATCCGGTCCAGGTCCACCTCCACCGCCCGGATCTGGGACGGATGCTCCGGGATCACGATGCGGCTGCCCGGCTTGTTCTCCCGGGGGTCGCCGCGCCTCACCTCGATGCCCAGCCGCCTGGCCAGGTTGAGCTGGGCGAGGGGATGCTTGCCCGCCCCGGTGTACTCGGTCTCCTGCACTACTACGATTTGATCCTCGTCGAGGTTGCGGGCGATGTCGAAGGCCGCGGCGAGCGAGGTGTTGCCGGCTGGGCCGCGCTGCAGGCCCTCCAGTTCGGCCAGGACCTGGGTGGCGTAGAAGACCTCGCCCTGGGTCACGGTGACGAAGCGGTCCATGTATCTGAGCGGCCGCGCGGCGTTGCGCGGGACGTCGGCCCGGTCCGGCCAGGTGGTGAAGGGCACGGCGAAGCCGGTGTGCCCGGTGGTGAAGGACTTGCGGTTGAAGTCGCGGTCCGAGGCCATGGAAAGCCCGGAGAGGTCGACGCTCGCCGCCACCATTTCCGTCTCCAGGGCGCCGGCTTTCCTGAGCCCCCGCGCCGTGCCGGTCACGTTGCCGCCGCCGGCATGGGTGGCGATCACCACGTCCGGGTACCGCCCGGTGCGCGCCCTCACCTGCTCGGCGAGCTCAAAGCCCAGGGTCTCGATCCCCAGCACGGAATAGGGGGTGTAGAGCGAGGCGTTGAAGAACCCGGTCTCCTTGAGCACGCGCAGGAAGACGTAGAAGATCTCCGGCCCCACCGAGAGCCGGATCACCTCCGCGCCGTAGCCCTCGCACGCGCGGGTCTTTTCCGCGATCTCCGGCTGGGCGAGCCCGGCGCTGTCGAAGGCCTCCTGCACGATGACGCAGGCGAGCCTCGCCTTGGCGGCCTGGGAGGCGACCGCCGCGCCGTAGTTGCCGCTGGTGGCCGCGGCCACGCCCGGGTAGCCGCGCCTCCTGGCCTCGTGCACCGAGAGCGAGGCGCGGCGGTCCTTGAACGAGCCGGAGGGGTTCGCGGCCTCGTCCTTCACGAAGATGCGCGCGCCCTTGCCGGGGCCCGCCGTGGCGCGCACCAGCTCGGTGAGGTTCGTCAGCTCCACCAGCGGCGTCGCGCCCACGGCCGTGCGGGCCTGCACCTCACTCGCCGTCTCGATGTCGTAGCCGGTGTCGGCCAGCAGCCGCTCGTAGTCGAAGGCAAGCGCCCCGGTGGCGTAGCGCGCGTAGTCGATCCCGACCGAGGCCTTCATGACCTCGGCCCGCTCGGCCATGATCTCCTGGTAGCTCGGTTCCTTCCTCATCGGATGCGGCCCCGGTTGCGCAGGATCGCCCTCGCCTCCTCCCCGATGGGGAGGAGTTCCGGGATGGGCGGGCCGAAGCCGTGGGTGTAGGCGGGGTTCACCTCGATGAGCCGCCCCTTGAGCCGCCGGTCGGCGGGGGTGAGAATCTCGGCCTCCCCGCCCAGCTCGGCGGGTGCGGCGAGGAAACCCTTCACCCGCATCTCGAGCGGCACGCGCCGGGTGTCCTCCGGGACCTGCGGCGCCCGCTCGCCCGCGGGCAGCACGATGCGGTGGATCTCCACCCAGGTGCCTTGTGCGATCGGCTCGGTCATGGCCTCAGTCCTCCACTCGTGCGCGGATGAAGCTGCGCGCATCGCCCAGCAGGGCCGCTGGCGCGGGCAGGTCCGCCATGCAGTACAGCCCCGGCGGCGCGTTCAGCACCCGCGGGATCATGTTGACCGCGAGCGCGGCGGTGGCCTGTCCGCCCGGGATCTCCGGGCGGCCTTCGAGGCGCACGTTCGGCCGCCCCGTGATCTCGATCGCATCCCCGGTCTGCATGCCCTCCAGCTGCGGGTGCACCTGCTGGGGGTGGATGAGGCTGATGGCCGGATGTCCCTTCCGGTAGGCCACCGCCGTGTGCAGGCAGCCGGCCACCTGTCCGGGCTCCACCGTGACGAAGGGTGTGGCGCGCCGCACCCTGGAGACGATGGGCTCGCGGCGCTCCTCGATGCGTTCGATCTCCCAGCCTACCGAGGCGGCGATCATGTGGAGCGACTGCAAGAAGCCGATGTGGCCGAAGACGCTGCCGTCCGCCACGCCCTGCTCGAAGGCCTCGACCGTGAGCCCGACGCCCTGGGCGCGCAGCACCGTCGGGCCGTAGGGGGCGAGGTCGTTGCTGCGCCGGGCGGTGATGGACTCGATGTCGGCGCACACGCCCGTGAGGGTGATCACCAGGAGATCGAGCACGAAGCCCGGGTTGATGCCGGTGCCGAGCAGCGCTGCGCCGCGGTCCAAGGCTAGCCGGTGCAGCGCCTGCGCCCGCGCCGCATCGGCTGCGGCAGGGTAGGCCATCTCCTCGGCGATGGAGATCACGTGCACGCCGTGGTCCAGGAGGGTGATGATCTCGTCCGCGGCCTCGACGAGCCGCGAGCAGGTGGCCTGGATCGCCACGTGCGGCCGCGTCGCCTCGATGGCGGTCGCCAGCTCGGTGCGGACCGGGAGGCCCAGGTCCCGGCCGAGCCCGATCGCCCGTCCCAGGTCCATGCCGGCCCGCTCCCTCCTTCGGGCGTAGGCCCCGACGAGTGTCAGGCCGGGCTTTTCGAGCACCACGCGGGCGATCGCTGAGCCCATCTGGCCGGTTCCGAGAAGCAGGACGCGGATCGGCTCATGCATGGAGGGAGGTCTCGAGCCGCGCACGCACCTGCTTGATCCCTTCCAGCCCGTCAAGCATGACCACGAGCGGCAGCTGCCCGCCCAGCCCCGCATCGGGGACCATCAGCCACTCGTGGCGCAATACCGGGTCAGCCGGGTACAGGCGCCGCAAGGCCCGCTCGATGCCGAGCAGGTGGCCTGTACGTTCGAGCACGCCAGGGTTGTCGGGCAGGGGCTGTCCTTGTCGTAGGGGTGCGGTATCCGCCAGGCCCAGCAATACGGCCTGCTTCTCCCCATGGACTCCCCAGTCGTCGAGCACGGCCAGCACCGACTCGGCCAGGGCCTGCCGGGTTTCGGGGCGGTGCAGTTCGGGGAGCAGGGTGTCGGGCATGATGTGCGCAGGCTTTCCGTTCAGTATAGGAAAGCCGGATGCGCGGTCACGCAGGGATGTCCGCTGCGTTTCCGTCAGGCCCTTACAACAGGGGAGGGGCGCGGCTCAGCCGTCCCGTGCGGGGTCTGCCAAGACGTTCCGAAGGGCCGTCTCGCCCTGTCCAGGGGACGACGAATTCTCCGACTGCAGTTGCTCGAGCAGCGTGACGGAGGGATAGCCGTCCGCAGGCAGGCCGGCGGATTTCTGATAGGTGCGGATGGCCGCCTTGGTGCGCGAGCCGAGCACGCCGTCGGCCTCGCCCAGATCAAATCCCAGCGCCACCAGCCGCTGCTGCAACTCCAGGATCTGTTCCCGGGAGAGGCGCCGGTTGTCCGCCTCGCGGCCATTGGCCAGCGGCGGCAGGCCCGCGATCCGGTCGGCCAGATGGCCCACCGCCAGGGCATAGCTCACCGAGCGGTTCCAGGCGAGGATGATCTCGAAGTTGCGGTAGACCATGAAGGCCGGCCCCGCGTGCCCCTGGGGCAGGAGGATGGCCCCCGCCATGTCTGCGCTGGGCAGGGGGCTGCCGTCCGCCCGGGTCACCCCCATGGCCGCCCACGCCGCGATGGGCTTTTTCACCCCCAGGTGCGCCAGCTGCCAGCTGAAGTCCGCGGGCAGCCTCACCTCTCGGCCCCAGGTCTCGCCGGGCTGCCAGCCTGCCTGGGCGAGGTAGTTGGCCGCCGAGGCGAAGGCGTCGGGGAGGGTGCCCCAGAGGTCTTTCTTGCCGTCACCGTCTGCGTCGATCGCATAGGCCCGGAAGGTGGACGGCATGAACTGCATCTGGCCCATGGCGCCCGCCCAGGAGCCCACCATGGCCTGCGGCGCGACATGGCCCGCCTCCAGGATGGCCAGGGCCTCCAGCAGCTCCCTGCGGAAGAAGGCGCTGCGGCGGCCGTCGTAGGCCAGGGTGGCCAGCGCCGCGGGCACGGGGTGGCTGCCCAGGGTGCGGCCGTAGTTGGTTTCCAGGCCCCAGAACGCGACCAGCAGCCGGGCCGGCACCCCGTGGCGCCGCTCCAGCTGGCCGAGCAGCGCCTGGTGTTCCTCAAGCAGCGCGGCGCCCCTGCCCACGCGCTGCGGCGTGACCCGGCGGTCGAGGTAGTTCCAGAAGGTGTCGACGAATTCCGGCTGCTGTCTGTCGAGTTCGATCACCCGCTCGATGGGCTGGATGCCGGCGAGGGCGGCCTCCAGGGTGGGCCGCGAGATGCCGCGGGCCAGGGCCTCGGCCCTGACGCCCTCCAGCCAGGACTGGAAGTCCGGCCGCGGGGCCTCCTGCGCGCGCAGCGGCCCGCTCAGGGCGAGGGCGCAGAGCAGGGCTGCGAGCAGGGGAAGGCTGCGGGGCTCGGTGCGTGGCTTCATGTCTCTATCCATCTGCGGCGGGACATCCGCAGGCAGGGCTCAGGCTAGCACAGGTGGTGGGGCGGGAAAACCGGCACAATGGGGCTTTCGCCCGATCCTGTCCGCCCATGCCCGCCATCCCCGTCCCCGTCATCGCCATCGAAGACCTGATGGATCGCTACGAGGTCCTGCTGCTCGACGCCTACGGGGTGCTCGTCACCCGCGACGGCCCGCTGCCCGGTGCGGCGGCCCTGGTCGACGCCCTCAACCGCCGCGGCCGGCCCTGGTACCTGCTGACCAACGGCGCGGCGCGCCTGCCCGAGAACGCGGCGCGGCGCTACCAGGGCTTCGGCCTCGCGATCCCGGCCGAGCGCATCATCACCTCCGCCTCGCTGCTCGTGCCCCATTTCCGGGCCGAGGGGCTGATCGGCAAGCGCTGCGCGGTGCTCGGCCCGGCGGACAGCCTGCGCTACGTGGAGCTGGCGGGCGGCCGGCCCGTGCCGGCGGGGGAGGACTTCGAGGTGCTGGTGGTGTGCGACCAGTCCGGCTTCCCGTTCCTGGATACGCTGGACGCGGTGATCTCCAGGCTTTTCGCCAGGATCGACGCCGGCCTGCCGGTGCCGCTCATCCTGCCCAACCCGGACCTCGTCTATCCCACCGGACGGGGCTTCGGCATCACCTCCGGCTGCATCGCGCTCGTCATCGAGGCGGCCCTGCGGCTGCGCTATCCGAACCGCCCCGATCTGGCCTTCGTGCGCCTGGGCAAGCCCCACGCGGCCATCTTCGAGGAGGCGGCCCGCCGGGCCGGCGGCGGCGACATGGTCATGATCGGCGACCAGCTGGAGACCGACATCCGGGGTGCCGCGGCCTTCGGCATCGATTCGGCCCTGGTGGCCGGCGGCGTGGCCGATGTGGGACAGGCGGCCGAGGGGGGCGTGCGCCCCACCTGGCTCCTGGCGTCGCTGAACCCGGGCTAGACCACGCTCCCGAAGCTCCTGTCCACGGAGCCGGCAGGGGCCTCCAGGCCGGCGAGGCGGCAGCCCTGCGCCACCGGCCCGCCGGGGAAGACCTCGTAGAGGTGCTTGAGGCCGCCCTGGGCGTGGTACCTCTCCTCCAGGGCGTCGTGCAGCTCCCGCACGTTGATGACGCCCGACTCCGCATGGCGCGTGAAGTATTCCTGCAGGGCGCAGATCACGTCCCAGTGCAGCTCGGTGAGCCTCAGCTTCTCCGCCTCGGCCTGGGCCTGGGCCTCCTCGCGGGTCCAGCCTGCCGGGGCATGCGGGAAGTTCGGGTCGGGCCGGGCTTCGTAGCCGGGGCGCTCGATGGTGTGTTGTCTGACGACCATGGTGTTCCTCCTTCTCCACTGTTGCGCTTTCACGCTAGAACCATTCTTGCCGGGGCGCAATCCTATGCATCGAGGCCTGTATGCAGGCCGGGCGCCTCAAGTTTTGGACAGTCCGGCCGCTATAAGGTTGTGGGCGCGGCGGTGCCGCGCAGTGCATGAACCCAACGGGATGCAGCGCCTGGAGTCTTGAATGCGGTTGCCGATCGAACCCCTGCCCCCCCTGGATCCTGGCATCGCCCCGGATCCATATGACATCCTGGAGCCCGCCGCCATCGCCCCGTCGAGGCGGGTGACGGAACGCACCCTGCCGCCCTTGGTCAGCTATGCGCCCCAGCGGGGCCAGAAAAAGGAGCCGGAGGCCGCCGCGGCGCAGCCCGCCCCCGCGGAAGAGCGCAGGGCGGGTACGGACAGGCGCCAGGCCGACCGGCGCGAGGGGGAGCAGGCCCACCTGCTGGATACCCGCACCGGCCAGGACCGCCGCAGGGGCCCGCGCCGCAAGGACGATCCGGTCACCCGGGTGGACAGCAAGGTCTGAGCGCGGCGATCCGGCAGGGGCTCATCCGTACCACGGCATGCATTCCGGCGGCGGCGTTGGCGCCCGGGCGCGCCGCCCTCTGCGCGGCTGGCGCTGCAGCTGGGCGGCAGGCATGCGGATGTCGGCGCTGGCGAAGAATTCCATGAAGGCTGCCTCGAGGGCTGTCGGCTCCGGCAAGCCTGCGCCCGCGCAAGGATCACCCCCAGCGCAGCGCGAGGTTGCCGTCCGGCTGGCGCACCAGCTGCGTGCCCAGGGGCCTGCCCTCCCGGTTCAGCGTCTCCAGCAGCCAGGCCACGCCGTCCTCCGGCGCGCGGCCGATGCGGAAGCGGCGGGTCCGGGTGGGCACCAGGGTCATGCGCCTGAGCCTTCCGCTGTCGAGGTCCAGGGTGGGGAAGTACATCAGGGCCAGGTCGTCCCGGTAGGCCTCGTAGCCGCCGATGCCCTCGTAGTCGTTGAGGAAGTCGCCGCAGCCGTAGAGGATCAGCCGCCCGCGGTGGACCTCGATGCCCTTCACGTGGTGCGAGGAGTGGCCGTGCACCACGTCCACCCCGGCCGTGTCGGTGAGCCCGCGGGCGAAGCGGCGCTGCGCCGGCGGGATGGCGAAACCCCAGTTGCCGCCCCAGTGGATCGAGGCCACCGCCAGGTCCCCGGGGCGCTTCACGGCGCGCACCCGGGCGGCGATGGCCTGCAAGCTGTGTGCCGAGAGGTCGGGCAGGAAGTTCACGCCGGGTAGGCCCGGGCCGGCGGCCCAGTCGGGCGGCACGCCGCTCGACGCCATGCCGAAGGCGAAGACCAGCACCCGGCCCTTGCCCGGCACCCCGAGGACCGCCGGCGCGGCCGCCTCGATCGCGTCCCGCCCGGCGCCGGCGCTGCGGATGCCGGCCCGGCGCAGGGTGTCCAGGGTCTGCACGAGGCCCTCGCGGCCCCAGTCCAGCACGTGGTTGTTGGCCAGCACGCAGCAGTCGATGCCGGCCGCGCCGAGGCAGGGCGCGTTGTCGGGATGCATGCGGTAGTGGATGCCCTTGCCCGGCCAGGGCGCATCGGCCGCGGTGACGGCGGTCTCCAGGTTGACGATGCGCGCATCCGGCCGCCTATGCTCGAATTCGGCCAGGGCGTCGCCCCAGACGTAGGCGAAGTCCGCCGGCCGTGCGATGCGCCCGCTCGCCCGCTCCGCCAGGGCCACATAACCGCGCGCCGAGCGCATGTAGGACTCGAAGAGCTGCGCGCCGCCCGGATGCGGCAGGATCTGGTCGATGCCGCGGCCGGTCATCACGTCGCCGCAGAGAAAGAGGGTGAGCTCGCGCGTACCTGCAGGGGGCGATTCCATGGACAGGGCCTTCCCTTGCGCCCGGGCCGCGAGCGTCAAGCCTGCCCTGCCGCCGGCAGGGCAGGAGCGGGCGGTTTCAAGATCCAAGTGCAACGGTCGAAGACAGCCTTGTAGCTTCGGCCTCTTGAGCCTTTTTCAGCAATTCGGCGTAGGCCTCGAAGGGGGGCCGGAAACCGTGAATCTTGCGCACTTCCGTCCTCTCCGGGGCCGGCCTGGTGAAATATCCGGGCGGGCGACAGCCGCCCTCAGACCACGCTGCCGATGCCCCTGTCCGTGGCCTCCGGGGGCACCGGGAGGCCGGCGATGCGGCAGCCCTGGGCGACCGGTCCGCCGGGGAAGAGCCGGTAGAGATACCTGATGCCGCCCAGGTGGTGGTACTTCTCGTCGAGGGCGTCGTGGAGTTCCCGCACATTGATGCCGGTCTCCTGCGTGTGGCGGTCGAAGTAATCCTGCAGGTCGCGCACCACCTGCCAATGGGCCTCGGTCAGGTCCAGGCCATCCATGCCGGCCGCGATGTTGCCGTCGTAGCGCGTCCAGCCCTCGGGTGCGTGGGGGAATTTCGGGTCGATGCCCAGGGTTTCATACCCGGGGCGCACGTAGCGTTGCTGCAGTCCGGCCATGTCGTTCTCCTTGCCGCCTTTGCACACCAGCCCTCGCGGCCGGCCGCGGGCGGTCCGGTCGGGCGTGCGGCCCGTGTCTCCGGGGCTCCGCCCGGCCCGTCCGTTCGGGCCCGTATGCCCGAAGATTAGACCCCGCGGCCGGGAGAAAAGTTGACGGCCGCGGCCCACCGCCCCTTCCGCCGCTTGCCGATGCGCCGCAGGCTGCGCAGATGGTGGGTGAAGGCCCGGCGTTTGCCGGGCCGGGCCCTGTCCCTGCCTCCTCTGACGCACAGGGTTGCCCGCCAGAGGATATGAAAACCCCGATGCCGGCGCCCCGGCAATGGGGTCTGTACCTACTTCGGAGGCTGCAGCGCCTCCCAGTCGCCGAAGCAGGCGGCCTGGCCGCAGGGGCGGCCGGCGGCGTCGAGGAGGTTCCAGACCGTGGCGCGGCGGATGCGGAAGCGCCGCCCGGAGCCGGCGATGCGCACGCCGCTGTAGTCGTCGATGTAGCCCTGTTGCGCCACGCGGGCCAGCAGGCGCTCGCGCTCCGCCTGGGCCACCGGCTCGGCCGAGCGGCGCGAGGGCAGCCCCACGATCTCGCTCCAGGGCATCTCGAACAGGCGCTGGGCCGCGAGGTTGGCGTAGGTGAAGCGGGGCTCGGCGGCGGCGTCGTGGGAGAGCACCGCGAAGGGGGCGTGATACAGGGCGCGTGCGGCCTGCGCCGGCGCCAGGCCGGGGTCGACGAGGTCGCGCCCCGTCCAGTGCCGGTGGCTGTGCAGGAGCAGGGCGGCGTGCCCAGCCAGGTAGTCGTTCTCCGGCCCGGGCCCCTGGCTCATGCCGGGGTCCAGAGCCGCGCGAGGTCGGCCGCGTCCAGCCAGCGCCATTCGCCCTCGGGCAGGTCCTCCGGCAGGGCGAGCCCGCCGACGGCGATGCGCTTCAAGGCCTCCACCCGGTTGCCGGCGGCGGCCACCATGCGCTTGACCTGGTGGTACTTGCCCTCCGTGAGGGTGAGCCGGAGCACCCGCTCCGAGACCCGCTCGCAGGCCGCCGCGGCGAGGGGCGCGGGCTCGTCGTGCAGCTGTACGCCCTTCGTCAGCGCGGCGATCTGGGTGTCGTCCACGGGGTGCTTGGCGGTCACCTCGTAGACCTTGGGCGTCTTGTGCCTGGGCGAGATCAGCTTGTGGATGAACTGGCCGTCGTCGGAGAGCAGCAAGAGCCCCGTGGTGTCCTCGTCGAGCCGGCCCACGGTCTGCACGTCGCGGTTGAGCAGCGGCTCGGGCAGGAGCTCGAAGATGCCGGGGTGGTGCTTGGGCGCGCGCGAGCACTCGTAGCCCGCCGGCTTGTGGAGCATGAGGTAGGCCCGCTCCCGGTAGGTCCAGGCCTCGCCGTCCACGGCGAAGGCGAGGCCCTCGGGCGCGAACTCGGCAAAGGGGTCTGCGCACACCGCGCCGTTCACGCTCACCCGGCCGTGGCGGACCAGCGCCCGGCAGGCCTTGCGGGTGCCGAAGCCCTGGGAGTGGAGGATGCGGTCGAGTTGCATAAGGGTCTGGGTTCGAGAGAGGCGGCAATGGTAGCCGATTCGCATGTCATTGCGAGGAGCGTCTTGCCGAAGCCGCGAGCGCAGCGTGGCGGGACGAAGCAATCTCGATTTCACCGTCTGCAAAGACGAGATTGCCGCGTCGGCCTTTGGCCGCCTCGCAATGACAGGACAGTCTCTTGCGGCTGCCCACAGCCTCAAGGGCCTGATGCCTTGACGATGTAGCCGCCGGACTTCTCGTCGTATTCCAGGCGCAGGAGCCCGCGCGCCTGGGCCTCCTCCAGGAGCTGGCCGAAGGTGCGGAAGCCGTGGTAGGTCTCGTTGAAGCCGGGTTTGCGCCGCTTCAGGGCCTGCTTGACCATGGAGCCCCAGACCTTCTCCTCCTCGCCGCGCTCCTTGATGAGGTCCTCCACCGTGGCCAGCACCAGGTCCAGCGCCTCCTGGCGCTTGTCGTCCTCGGTCTTGGCGGCGGCCTTCTTGGGCGCGGCCTTGGTCGTTGCCTTCGGCTTCGCCTTGCGCGCCTTCTCGGCCTCGCGCACCAGGTCGTCGTAGAAGATGAACTCGTCGCAGTTGGCGATGAGCAGGTCCGAGCAGGAGTTCTTCACCCCCACCCCGATCACCACCTTGTTGTTTTCCCTGAGCTTGCTGACCAGGGCCGAGAAGTCCGAGTCGCCGCTGATGATTACGAAGGTGTCGACGTGCGCCTTGGTGTAGCAGAGGTCGAGGGCGTCCACGACCATGCGGATGTCGGCGGAGTTTTTGCCCGACTGGCGCACGTGCGGGATCTCGATCAGCTCGAAGGCGGCCTCGTGCATGGCGGCCTTGAAGTCCTTGTAGCGCTCCCAGTCGCAGTAGGCCTTCTTCACCACGATGTTGCCCTTGAGCAGCAGGCGTTCGAGCACCTTCTGGATGTCGAAGGCGGCGTACTTGGCGTCGCGCACGCCCAGGGCGACGTTCTCGAAGTCGCAGAACAGGGCCATGTTGCGGGTGTTGGTCTTGGGGCTCACGGGGTCTCCCTATCTGTCCAGGCGTTTCAAAGCCGCTCGAAGTGCTCGATCATCCGCTGCCGTGTGCGCGCGTCCGGCAGCCGGCCGTAGAGGGCGCCCATGTTCTCCGCCATGTGCGCCGGGTTCGAGGTGGCGGGGATGACGCAGGTCACCGCCGGGTGCGCGACGACGAACTTGAGGAAGTACTGCGCCCAGTTCGCGCAATCGAACTCGGCCGCCCACTCCGGCAGCGCCCGGCCGCGCACCCGGGTAAAGAGGCCGCCGCGCCGGAACGGCCGGTTCACGATGACCGCCGCACCGCGCTCGGCCGCGAGCGGCAGCAGGCGCCGCTCGGCCTCGCGCTCGGCGAGGTTGTAGGTGAACTGCACGAAGTCGAGCCGCTCCCGGGCCAGGATGCGCTCCAGTTCGGCATGCCGGCGCCCGTGCGAGGTGGTCACCCCCAGGTAGCGGATGCGGCCCTCGGCCCGCATGGCCCGCAGGCTCGCGAGCTGCGTCTCCCAGTCGAGCAGGTTGTGCACCTGCATGAGGTCGAAGCGGGCGACGCCCCAGAGCCGGCGCGAGGCCTCCATCTGCCGCAGGCCCTCCTCGCGGCCCACGGTCCAGACCTTGGTGGCGGCGAAGAGCGCCGCGCGGTTCCCAATCTGCTGCAGGGCCCAGCCGATCACCTCCTCCGCGCTGCCGTACATGGGCGAGGCGTCGACGAGCGCGCCGCCCCGGTCGAAGAAGGCCTGCAGCACCCGGCGCCGGACCTCGCGCGCTTGCGGGTTGTCGCCCACGTCGAAGGTGAGCCAGCTGCCCATGCCGATCGCCGGCAGGCGCTCGCCGCTGGCCGGGATCGGGCGCGCGATCGGCGCGGGCGCCTCGGCCGCGCGGCCGGCGGGCAGGCACAGCGCCGCCGCCAGGCCGCCCAGGCCCTGCAGGAAGGCGCGCCGCTCGCTGCGGTGTCCGTGCATGGCTCCACCCCGATCCGCTGCCCCGGCGAACCGCCGCCGGGCTACACTCAGACTAGCACGCGCCCGATACCAAATCCGCCCATGGCCCAGGAAACCCCGCTCAGGCGCAGCCTCTCGCTTGCCCTGCTCACCTGTTACGGCCTCGGCACCATCCTCGGGGCGGGGATCTACGTCCTGGTGGGCAAGGTGGCGGAGGAGGTCAAGGCCCCCCGGCGCAGCCTGCCGCGCGCGCCGTCCCCGGTGGGGGTGCAAACCTATCCCCTGTGGCTGCCGCTGGCGGGCTGCGCCACCAGTTCTCTGCTGGTGGCCTTCCAGGTCGCGGCCTGGCTGGGGTGGACGGGATGAGCGCCCTGTGGTGGCAGTTCCCGGTCTCCGGCGTCGAGACCTGGCTCTGGCTGCCGCCCCTGGTGGCGCTGGCGGTGTCCTTCTTCACCTCCATGGGCGGTGTGTCCGGCGCCTTCCTGCTGCTGCCCTTCCAGGTCAGCGTCCTGGGCTATACGGCGCCCTCGGTGAGCGCCACCAACCTCGTCTTCAACATCTTCGCCACGCCCGGCGGGGTGTGGCGCTACGCCCGCGAGGGGCGGATGTTCTGGCCCCTGGCGGCCATCATCGTCCTGGGCACCCTGCCGGGCATCGTCCTGGGCTACTACCTGCGGGTGCTCTGGCTGCCCGACCCGGCGCGCTTCAAGCTCTTCGTCGGCGCGGTGCTGCTCTACCTCGCCTGGCGGCTGCTCGGGACCTATCTGCCCTGGGCGCCGAAGCGGCCCGCCGCCGACCCCGCGGCGGCCGGCGCGCCGCTCGCCGCCCGCCGCCTCGACTGGCGGCGGCTGGAATTCGCCCAGGCGGGGCGACACTTCGGCTTTTCGCCCTGGGCGGTCTTCGCCCTGGCCCTCGCGGTGGGGGTCATCGGCGGCGCCTACGGCATCGGCGGCGGGGCCCTCGTCGCCCCCTTCCTGGTCTCGGTCTTCCGCCTGCCCGTCCACGCCGTGGCCGGGGCGGCGCTCGCCGGCACCTTCGCCGCCTCGGTCCTGGGCGTGGCCGCCTACAGCCTGCTGCCCCTGCCCGGCGGCGGCTCGGCCGCGCCCGATTGGGCCCTGGGCAGCCTCTTCGGGCTCGGCGGCCTGGCGGGGATGTACCTGGGGGCGGCCTGCCAGCGCCACGTGCCGCAGCGCGCGATCCGGATCGGCCTCGGCCTGCTCATGGCCGGGCTGGGGCTCGCCTACTGGCTCTGAGCCGGGACGGGCCGTCAGGCGGGCGCGTCGAACGCCGCCTGCAGCCGGTCCAGGAAGGCCCGGGTCTTGGCGGGCATCAGCCGCCGGCCGGGGAAGACCGCCCAGCCGGTGACCGGGGGCAGGCTCCACTCGGGGAGCAGACGCACGAGCTCGCCCTGGCGCACGTAGGGGGCGGCGAAGAAGTCCGAGACCGCGGCGATGCCTGCCCCCTTGCGTGCGAGCAGGGCCAGCAGCTCCGGCGAGTTGGCCGTGGTGCGCGCCGGCGGCAGCCCGTCCCAGCGAGAATCGCCCCGGGCGAGTGTCCAGGCCGCCGTGCCCGAGAGGCACAGCGCCTCGTGCCGCAGCAGGGCCTCGGGGGCCTCCGGCTCGCCGCGCCGCGCGACGTAGGCGGGGGCGGCGTAGAGCCCGGTGGTGAACACCGCGAGGCGCCGGGCGGCGAGGTTGGCGTCGTCGGCGAGCTCGCCCATGCGGATGGCGAGGTCGTAGCCCTCGCCGATGAGGTCCACCCGGCGCGGCGAGAGGTCCAGCTCGAGCGCGACCGCCGGATGCCGCGCGAGGAAGTCGGCCAGCAGGTCGCCCAGGGCGATGGTGGCGAAGTCGCTGGGCATGGACACGCGCAACCGGCCGCTCGGCTCGGCCTGGCGGTGCTGGGCGAGCGCCCGGGCGGCCTCCACTTCGTCCGCCACCTGTCGGGCGTGCTCCAGCAGGCCGAGGCCGAACTCGGTCAGCGTCAGCTTGCGCGTCGTGCGCAGCAGCAGGCGCTCGCCCAGGCGCGCCTCCAGGCCGGCGATCCGGCGCGAGAGGGTGGACTTGGGCAGGCCCGCGCGCGCCGCGGCCCGGCTGAAGCTGCCGGCCTCCGCGACCCGGGCGAAGAGGACGAGATCGTTGGCCTCGATGTCCATGACGCTGTGCCAAATATGGAACAATGTTTCCCATATTATGGGCTTCTGATCCGGATCTGCGAGTAATAAGGTGAGGGCCATCGTCAACCCCAACGACCCGGAGGCCCCATGAACATCCTGCAGATCCACTCCAGCGCCCGCGGCGAACAGTCCCACTCGACGCGGCTCGCCAACGCCATCGCGGCCCGCCTGGCCGCGGCCCATCCCGGCGCCCGCCTCGTCGTGCGCGACCTGGCGCGCAGCCCCCATCCCGCGCTCGACGAGGCGGCCCTCGGCGCCCTGTTCACTCCGGCCGGCGAGCGCAGCCCGGAGCAGGCGGCGCGCGTTGCCCTGGACGATGCCCTGATCGCGGAGGTCCAGGCCGCCGACGCCGTGGTGCTGGGCGTGCCCATGTACAACTTCGGCGTGCCCGCCCAGCTCAAGTACTGGATCGACGCCGTCGCCCGCGCCAACGTGACCTTCCGCTACACGGCCGACGGCCCGGAGGGCCTGCTCAAGGGCAAGCGCGTCTATGCCGCGCTCGCCCGCGGCGGCGTCTACCGCGACACCCCGGCCGACTCGCAGGTGCCCTGGCTGAAGACCGTGCTCGGCTTCCTGGGCCTGACCGACGTGACCTTCGTCTATGCCGAGGGCCTCGCCCTGGGGCCGGATTCGGAACGCGCGTCGCTGGAACGGGCTCAAAGCGACATCGAGGCCATCACCGCTTGAGGAGGAGGACGCCATGACCGCATATCCCACCCTGCGCCAGCCACGCAGCGTCGAGCGGCTGATCGTCGGCCAGGCCGTCACCGACGGGGCGGGCGTGAAGATCAACCGCGTGCTGAGCCAGGGCCTGCAGCGCCGGCTCGACCCCTTCCTCATGCTCGACGCCTTCCGCAGCGACGACCCGAACGACTACATCGCCGGCTTCCCCGACCACCCGCACCGCGGCTTCGAGACCGTGACCTATCTCGTCGCCGGGCGCCTGCGCCACCGCGACAGCGCCGGCCACGAGGGCCTGCTGCAAAGCGGCGGCGTGCAGTGGATGACCGCCGGGCGCGGCGTCGTCCACTCCGAGATGCCGGAGCAGGAGGACGGGGTGATGGAGGGCTTCCAGCTCTGGCTCAACCTGCCGGCGCGCGACAAGATGACGGCCCCCGGCTACCGCGACATCCCCGCCGCCGAGATCCCCGGCTATGTGAGCGCCGAGGGGGTGACGGTGCGGGTGATCGCCGGCGAGAGCCACGGGGTCGCCGGCGCGGTCCGGCGGCCCGTCACCGAGCCGCTCTACCTGGACCTCGATCTGCCCGCCGGGAGCCGCTTCGCCCAGGCCCTGGCGCCGGGGCACAACGCCTTCGTCTACGTCTATCGCGGCGCGCTGGCCATCGCCGGCGAGCGGGTCGCCGAGCGCCGGCTGGCCGTCCTGGCCAACGAGCCGCAGGCCGACGGCGTGGCCCTGGAGGCCGCGGCGCCGGCGCGCGCCCTGCTCATCGCCGGCCGGCCCCTGGGCGAGCCCATCGTCCAGTACGGCCCCTTCGTGATGAACACCGAGGAAGAGATCCGTGCGGCCCTGGACGACTTCCGGGACGGCCGCCTCGCCTGAGGCGCGTCCGGCAGGGATCAGACGATCCGGCCTATCCGCCGCCCGCGCGGGCGGCTATATCGAATCCAGATGGGTCAGGCGGACGACGGGCTGAAGGAGCGGGGCGATGCCGCAATGGATCGAGGGCAGGGTGGTGGGCAGGCGGGACTGGAACGGGCGCATGGTGACGCTGCAGGTCGAGGCCCCGATCGAGCCCTACCGGGCGGGGCAGTTCATCCAGCTGGGCCTGGAGATCGAAGGCGAGGTCGTCGGCCGGCCCTATTCCCTGGTCAACCCGCCCGACGCGCGCCCCCTGGAGTTCTGCTTCAACATCGTGCCCGGCGGCCCGCTCTCGGGCCGGCTCGCGGCGCTCGAGGCCGGCGAGCCGGTGCTGGTGGCGCGCCGCGCCCTGGGCTTTCTCACCGTCGACGAGGTGCCCGCCGCCCGCCGCCACCTCTGGCTCGTGTCCTCGGGCACCGGCATCGGGCCCTTTCTCTCCATCCTGCGCAGCGAGGCGCCGTGGGCCCGCTTCGAGCGCGTGGTCCTGGTCCATGCCGCGCGCCGGGCCGCGGACCTGCTCTACGGCGAGGCGATCGCCGCCATCGCCGCGGCCCGGGGCGAGCGCTTCCGCTTCGTGCCCTTCGTCAGCCGGGAGGCCACCGACTTCGCCCTGCCCGGGCGCATCCCCGACGCCATCGCCGACGGGGCGCTGGAGGCCCGGGCCGGCCTCGCCATCTCGCTCGCCGCGAGCCACTTCATGCTCTGCGGCAACCCCGCCATGGTGGAGGACGTGACCTTCGCCCTGGAGGGCCGGGGTCTGCGCAAGCACCAGCGCAAGATGCCAGGGCACATCGCGGTGGAGAACTACTGGTGATGCGGCTTCCGTGATTACTGGGCAGACATGAAAACGGGCCATATCGTGGGAGCGGCTTCAGCCGCGAAGCTCATGCCGCAAGCCGATCGCGGCTGAAGCCGCTCCCAGTGCGCTCGTGAAGGCGCACACACAGCACGGT
>DYFL01000032.1 GCA_020725195.1 Hydrogenophilus sp. | reverse complement strand
CTTCTCGCCCTTCAACCCCCATGCCGCTTAACCCACTCGAAATTCAAAAGAGCCATATCTTCGGACAGGCGTTCGGATGCGCCGTACGGCGGGCATCTTCGGTCTGCCGCCTGGATCGGCGGGGTGCGGGGGCGGTGGGGCGGGGCGCCTGTGATAAAGTTGGGCCCTCACCGTCCATCCCCTAGAGACAACCCCGATGTCCGGCAACACCCTCGGCAAGCTCTTCTGCGTGACCTCCTTCGGTGAATCCCACGGCCCGGCCATCGGCTGCGTGGTGGACGGCTGCCCCCCGGGGATGGCGCTCACCGCCGAGGACATCCAGCGCGACCTCGACCGGCGCAAGCCCGGCACCTCGCGCCACGTCACGCAAAGACGCGAATCGGACACGGTGGAGATCCTCTCCGGCGTCTTCGAGGGCCGGACCACCGGCACCCCCATCGCGCTGCTCATCCGCAACGAGGACCAGAGGAGCCGCGACTATTCCGAGATCGCCGCCACCTTCCGCCCCGGGCACGCCGACTACACCTACTGGCAGAAGTACGGCATCCGCGACTACCGCGGCGGCGGCCGTTCCTCGGCGCGGGAGACCGCGGTGCGGGTGGCGGCCGGGGCGGTGGCCAGGAAGTGGCTCCAGGAAAAATACGGCACGGTGATCCGCGGCTACCTGGCGAGCCTCGGGCCCATCGACGTCGCCTTCAGGAGCTGGGAGGCCGTGGGGGCGAACGCCTTCTTCGCCCCCGACCCGGACGCGGTCCCCGAGCTCGAGGCCTACATGGACGCGCTGCGCAAGGAAGGCAACTCCGTCGGCGCCCGCATCAATGTGGTGGCGGAGGACGTGCCCGTGGGCCTGGGCGAGCCGGTCTACGACCGCCTGGACGCCGACATCGCCCACGCGCTCATGAGCATCAACGCGGTCAAGGGCGTCGAGATCGGCGCGGGCTTCCGTTCCGTGGCCCAGAAGGGCACGGAGCACCGCGACGAACTCACCCCCGGGGGCTTCCTCAGCAACCACGCGGGAGGGATCCTCGGCGGCATCTCCACCGGGCAGGACATCGTCGCCTCCATCGCCATCAAGCCGACCTCCAGCATCCGCCTGCCGGGCCGCTCCATCAACCTCGAGGGCGAGCCCGCCGAGGTGGTGACCCACGGCCGCCACGACCCCTGCGTGGGCATCCGCGCCACGCCCATCGCCGAGGCCATGCTCGCCATCGTGCTCATGGACCACGCCCTGCGGCATCGCGCCCAGAACGCGGACGTCGTCTGTCCCACGACGGCGATCCCGGGCAAGATTACCGAGTAGCCCCACACAGGAGACCAGCATGATCGAAAGCCACGATGTCTTCCACGAATTCCCGGAACACAAGGAGACCATCCGCAAGCTGCTGACCAAGGTCGACTTCGTGCGCCTGGTCAAGGACTACGACGAGGTGGACCGGAAGATCCGGCGCATCGAGCAGCGCGTCGATCCGGCCTCGGACTTCTATGCGGAGGAACTCAAGAAGATGCGCGTGGGCCTGAAGGACAGGCTCTACCAGATGATCATGGCCGCAGCCTGAACCTCGTCCGTCACCCCGGCGAAGGCCGGAATCCAGCCAAATCAAGCACCTGGACCCCGGCCTTCGCCGGGGTGACGACTCAAGCGGCACCGCCTTAAGCGAAGCGGCCGCATCCAGGTGCGGATATCCGGGCGTCATCCAAGCAGAAGGGCCGGCATGCCGGCCCTTCTGCTTTGCGTGCGTCTACTGGACCTTGACGCTGACCCGCCTGGATTTCTCCAGCTTGGGCAGGCTCAGCTCCAGGATGCCGTCCTTGAAGGTGGCGCGGGCCTTGGCGCCGTCCACGCCGCGGGGCAGGGCGACGGTGCGGCTGAAGGCGCCGCGCCGGATCTCGCAGCGGTAGAAGTCGCCCTTCTCCTCCTTCTCCTCGTGGCTGGTCTTGCCCTTGATGGTCACCGTGTTCTCCTCGACCGAGACCTCGATGTCCTCCCTGGCCACGCCCGGGACCTCGGCCCTGACCAGCACCTCGTTCTCCCGGTCGATGACGTCGACCTTGGGCATCTTCATCTCGAGGTGGGCCAGTTCGCCGAGGAAGGGGCGCTCCCAATGGAAGGGGCGCATCCAGCCGCGCGGGAGGAAGCCCTCGAACAGCCGGTCCATGCGTTCCTCCATCTCCTCGAAGGGGCTCAGCGCCCGCATGGGGGTGGCCTGCCGGACGGGGACCTCTTCGCTCTTCTTGATTTCGGTGCCGGTTTTTTTCGCCATGATGACCTCCTGAACAGTGTCGATGAAGCGGTGGGGCAAGAACCCTGCTTTTTTATAGGCCATCGGTGTGTAGGGGCAAAATCCGGCCCGGCTTCCAAAGCGCGAGGCCAGGCCGCACAATGGCGCCTCGCGCGGCGACCCCCCATGCAGAACCTCCCCTACTGGCGCCTGTCGGGCTTCTATTTCTTCTATTTCGCCTTCGTCGGCGCCATGGCGCCGTACTGGGCGCTGTACCTGCGTTCCCTGGAGTTCAGCGCCTTCCAGATCGGCGTGCTCATGTCCCTGCTGCAGGTCATGCGCATCTTCGCGCCCAACATCTGGGGCCACATCGCGGACCGCAGCGGCAGGCGGGTGGCCATCGTGCAGTCGGCGGCCCTGGTCTGCCTGGTGGCCTACCTGGGGGTGTTCCTCGGCACGGGCTTCTGGTGGATGTTCCTCGTCATGAGCCTGATCAGCTTCTTCTGGAGCGCCTCGCTGCCCCTGGTGGAGGCGACCACGCTCTCGCACCTGGGCCGCCGCACGGAGCGCTACGGCAGCATCCGGCTCTGGGGCTCCGTCGGCTTCATTCTGGTGGTGCTGGGCCTGGGGGCCATGCTGGACCATCTGCCGGTGCGGAGCCTGCTCTGGGTGGTGCTGGCGCTGCTGGCCGGCATCGTGCTCTTCGCCCGCTTCATCCCGGAGGCGGAGATCCCCACCCTGGAGGCCGAGCCCGTCTCCTTGAGGAGCGTGCTCCGGCGGCCGGAGGTCGCGGCCCTGCTCGCCGCCGCCATCCTCATGGCGGCGGCGCACGGCCCCTACTACACCTTCTTCACCATCCACCTGGTGGACGCCGGCTACAGCAAGACCCTGGCCGGCTGGCTCTGGGCCCTGGGGGTGATCTGCGAGATCGGGGTGTTCCTCGCCATGCCCTGGGTGTTCCGCCGGGTGCGGGCCGAGACGGTGCTGCTCTTCACCCTGGGGGCGGCGGCGCTGCGCTTCCTGATCATCGCCTGGGCCGTGGACCACGTGCCCCTGCTGCTCTTCGCCCAGGCGCTGCACGCGCTCACCTTCGGCGCCTACCACGCCTCGGCCATGGCCCTGGTGCACCGCCACTTCTGGGGCCGCAACCAGGCCCGGGGACAGGCGCTCTACAACAGCCTGGCCTTCGGCCTGGGCGGCACCTTCGGCAGCCTGTATTCGGGCGCGGCCTGGGACGGGCTCGGTGCGGGCGTGACCTTCACCCTGGCCGCGGTGTGCGCTGCCCTGGCCGCCGGGGTGTTCGCCTGGCGCGGCCGTGCCGCCGCTGAAGCCCGGCCGGATTCTGGCGGCTAAGCCCTTGAGCATGCGATAATTCCACTCTTTCCGTCGGCCCTTCAGACATGACTGCCCGGACCCTCTACGACAAGCTTTGGGACTCCCACGTGGTGGACGTCGCGCCGGACGGCACGGCCCTGATCTACATCGACCGGCATCTGGTCCACGAGGTCACCAGCCCGCAGGCCTTCGAAGGCCTCAAGATCGCCGGCCGCAAGCCCTGGCGGGTGGCCTCCGTCCTGGCCACCCCCGACCACAACGTGCCCACCACCGGCCGCGACCAGGGCATCGCCGATCCGGTCTCGCGCCTGCAGGTTGCGACCCTGGACGCCAACTGCCGCGAGTTCGGCCTGACCGAGTTCCGCATGGACGACGCACGCCAGGGCATCGTGCACGTGATCGGCCCGGAGCAGGGCTTCACCCAGCCCGGCATGACCCTGGTCTGCGGCGACTCCCACACCAGCACCCACGGCGCCTTCGCCGCGCTCGCCTTCGGCATCGGCACCTCGGAGGTGGAACACGTCCTCGCCACCCAGTGCCTGTGGCAGAAGAAATCCAGGTCCATGCTGGTCAAGGTGGAGGGCGAACTGGGCCGGGGCGTGACCGCCAAGGACATCGTGCTCGCGCTCATCGGCAGGATCGGCACCGCCGGCGGCACGGGCTACGCGATCGAGTTCGGCGGCTCGGCCATCCGCGCCCTTTCCATGGAAGGCCGCATGACGATCTGCAACATGGCCATCGAGGCGGGGGCGCGCGCCGGCATGGTGGCGGTGGACGAGCACACCGTCGACTACCTGCACGGCCGCCCCTATGCCCCCAGGGGCGCGCTGTGGGACCAGGCCGTGGCCTACTGGCGCAGCCTCAGGTCCGACGAGGGCGCCCGCTTCGACACCGTGGTGGAGCTGCCCGCCGCCGGGATCCGCCCGCAGGTGACCTGGGGCACCTCGCCCGAGATGGTGGTGCCGGTGGACGGCCGCGTGCCCGACCCGGCCGAGGCGCCCGATGCGGTGAAGCGCGGCGACTGGGAACGGGCCCTGCAGTACATGGGTCTGAAGCCGCATACCCCCGTTTCCGAGATCCCCGTGGACAAGGTCTTCATCGGCTCCTGCACCAACTCCCGCATCGAGGATCTGCGCGAGGCCGCCGCGGTGGCCAAAGGCCGCAGGGTCGCGGCCGGCGTGAAGCTCGCCCTGGTGGTGCCGGGCTCGGGCCTGGTCAAGCACCAGGCCGAGGCCGAGGGTCTGGATAAGATCTTCAAGGAGGCCGGCTTCGAGTGGCGCGAGCCCGGCTGCTCCATGTGCCTGGCCATGAACGACGACCGCCTGGAGCCGGGCGAGCGCTGCGCCTCCACCTCCAACCGCAACTTCGAGGGGCGGCAGGGGCAGGGCGGCCGCACCCACCTGGTGAGCCCGGCCATGGCCGCCGCCGCCGCGGTGTTCGGACATTTTGTCGACGTGCGTGATGTTCAGTGAGGTGAATGTGACTCCGAAGAAACTCATCGTCCTGGGCGCAGCCAAGGTGCTGGTGCTGGCCGTGGCCATCGGCGTGGTGTTCAGCATCTACGGCTGCAACACCGTGCGCGGCATCGGCCAGGACATCGAGAAGGCCGGCGAGGCCATACAGAAGTCGAGCAAATGAAACCCTTCGTCCGCCATGAGGGGCTGGTGGCGCCCCTGGACCGTGCCAACGTGGACACGGACGCCATCATCCCCAAGCAGTTCCTGAAGTCCATCAAGCGCACGGGCTTCGGGCCGAACGCCTTCGACGAGTGGCGCTATCTGGACCGCGGCGAGCCGGGGCAGGACTGCTCCAGGCGCCCGCTCAATCCGGACTTCGTGCTCAACCAGGCGCGCTACCGGGGGGCGAGCATCCTGCTCGCCCGCGAGAACTTCGGCTGCGGCTCCTCGCGCGAGCACGCGCCCTGGGCCCTGGAAGACTACGGCTTCCGGGCCCTCATCGCCCCGAGCTACGCCGACATCTTCTACAACAACTGCTTCAAGAACGGCATCCTGCCCATCGTGCTGCCGGCTCCGGTCGTGGACCAGCTCTTCCGCGAGACCGAGGCGAGCCCCGGCTATGCGCTCACGGTGGACCTGGAGGCGCAGACGGTGGCCACCCCGAATGGAGAGGCCTTTGCCTTCGAGGTCGACGCCGAGCGCAGGCACCGGCTCCTGCACGGCCTGGACGACATCGGCATCACCCTCACGCACGTGGACAAGATCCGCGCCTACGAGGCGCGGCGCCGCCAGGAGACGCCCTGGCTGTTTCTGTAGGAGCGCCTTCAGGCGCAATCGCGGCTGCAGCCGCTCCCACATGGTTTCGGAGAAGACATGAAGATCGCAGTCCTGCCGGGTGACGGCATCGGTCCGGAGATCGTCGCCCAGGCGGTCAAGGTGTTGGACGTCCTGAAGAAGGACGGCATGCAGATCGAGCTGGAAGCCGCCCCCATCGGCGGCGCCGGCTTCGACGCGGCGGGCGACCCCCTGCCCGAGGCGACGCTGGAGCTCGCCCGCGCGGCCGACGCCGTGCTGCTGGGCGCGGTGGGCGGCCCGCAGTACGACAGGCTGCCCCGGGAGAAGCGCCCCGAGCGCGGCCTGCTGCGCATCCGCAAGGAGCTCAACCTCTTCGCCAACCTGCGCCCGGCGCTGCTCTATCCGGAGCTCGCCGCAGCAAGCACCCTCAAGCCCGAGGTGGTCTCGGGCCTGGACATCATGATCGTGCGCGAGCTCACCGGCGACGTGTATTTCGGCCAGCCCCGCGGCATCGAGGTGCGCCACGGCGAGCGCGTGGGCTTCAACACCATGCTCTATGCGGAATCGGAGGTGCGGCGCGTCGCCCACGTCGCCTTCGGCATCGCCATGAAGCGCGGCCGGAAGCTGTGCTCGGTGGAGAAGGCCAACGTGCTGGAGTGTTCCGAGCTGTGGAAGGAAGTGGTCATTGAGGTGGCCCAGGAATACCCGGAGGTCGAGCTCTCGCACATGTACGTCGACAACGCCGCCATGCAGCTGGTGCGCAACCCCAAGCAGTTCGACGTCATCGTCACCGGCAACATCTTCGGCGACATCCTCTCGGACGAGGCCTCCATGCTCTCCGGGTCCATCGGCATGCTGCCCTCCGCCTCCCTGGACCAGAACGACAAGGGCATGTACGAGCCCATCCACGGGAGCGCCCCGGACATCGCCGGGCGCGACCTGGCCAACCCCCTGGCCACCATCCTGTCGGTGGCCATGATGTACCGCTACACCTTCGCCGATATGGCGACCGCGGACCGCATCGAGAATGCCGTGAAGAAGGTGATCGCGCAGGGCGACCGCACCGGCGACATCTGGACCGAGGGCTGCAGGAAGGTCTCCTGCAGCCGGATGGGCGACGCCGTCGTGGCGGCGATGTGATTGACTTCGGGAAACGGGAAATGGGAAACGCATAGTGACGGGCCGGTTGGCTCTCGCGTTTCCCTTTTCCCGTTTCCCTTTTCCCACTATTACCGAGGCAAGCAAATGAAACGAGTAGGTCTGATCGGTTGGCGCGGCATGGTGGGCTCGGTGCTCATGGGCCGCATGCGCGAGGAGCGGGATTTCGATCTCATCGATCCCACGTTCTTCACCACCTCCAATGTCGGCGGCAAGGGCCCGGACATCGGCCGCGAGGTGCCGCCGCTCAAGGACGCCATGGCCGTCGACGAGTTGAAGGCGATGGACGTGGTCATCACCGCCCAGGGCGGCGACTACACGAAGGAGATCTATCCCAAGCTGCGCGAGGCGGGCTGGAAGGGCTACTGGATCGACGCCGCCTCCACCCTGCGCATGCAGGACGAGGCCATCATCATCCTCGACCCGGTGAACAAGCCGGTGATCCAGGACGGCATCGCCCGCGGCGTGAAGACCTATGTGGGCGGCAACTGCACGGTGTCGCTGATGCTCATGGCCATCGGCGGGCTCTTCGACAAGGGCCTGATCGAGTGGATCTCGCCCATGACCTACCAGGCCGCCTCCGGCGCGGGCGCGCGCAACATGCGCGAGCTGATCCAGCAGATGGGCGCCATCCACGGCGAGGTGGCCGACCTCGTGGGCGACCCGGCCGCCGCCATCCTGGAGATCGACAGGAAGGTCGCGGAGTACATCCGCTCCGACGACTACCCCCTGGACGCCTGGCCCGTGCCGCTTGCCGGCAACCTCATCCCCTGGATCGACGTGGCGCTGCCCTCGGGCCAGTCCAAGGAGGAGTGGAAGGCCCAGGTCGAGGCCAACAAGATCCTTGGCCGCTCGGACCGGCCCATCCCCATCGACGGCCTGTGCGTCCGGGTCGGCGCCATGCGCTGCCACAGCCAGGCCCTGACCATCAAGCTGACCCGCGACGTGCCGCTGGACGAGATCCACGGCCTCATCGCCGCGCACAACCCCTGGGCGAAGGTGGTGCCCAACGACCGCGAGCTCACCATGCGCGAGCTCACGCCCGCCGCCGTCACCGGCACGCTCACGGTGCCTGTGGGGCGCATGCGCAAGCTCAACATGGGGCCGCAGTACCTCTCCGCCTTCACCGTCGGCGACCAGCTGCTGTGGGGCGCGGCCGAGCCGCTGCGGCGCATGCTGCGCATCCTGCTGGAGTCCTGAGGCGCGTGTCCCGGCTCTTGAACATCGCCATCCTCGGCGGCGACGAACCCCTGGCCGAGGCGCTCCTGAAGGAGCTGGAAGAGCGCGACCTGCCCATCGGTGCGGTGCATCCGCTGAGCCTCGGCGAGGCGGAGACCAGCATCGCCTTCAACGGTGAGGATCTGCCCTGCGAACCCGCCGGGGAGTTCGACTGGAAGACGGCCGACCTCGTCTTCGCCACCAGCCGCAGCCAGGCCGTGACCGCATTCGTGGACGCGGCCCTCGCCGCCGGGCGCCCCGTGATCGCGGTGGGGGAGGTGCTCGCCGGCCACCCCGGGGCGGCGCCCACCGACCCGGGCCGCGTGCCCCCCGAGGCGCCGGCGGCGCGGCTCTGGCTCGCCCCGGATGCGGTCGCCGTCATGCTGGCGCGGGTGCTGAGGCCTTTGGGCCAGGCGCTGGGCGTCGAGCGCGTAGACGCCTTCGCCGGCCTCGCCGTCAGCACGCGGGGCCGCGAAGGCATCGAGGAGCTGCGCGACCAGGTGAGCCAGCTCTTCAGCCTGAATGCCACGGAACCCGGCGTCTTCCCCCTGCAGATCGCCTTCAACCTCATCCCCCAGGTCGGGGCCGTGCTGGACGACGGCGCCACGAAGGGCGAGGCGGGCGTCCAGTCCGGCCTGCGCTGTCTGCTGGGCGAGCGGGCGGGCCAGATCCAGTTCTCCCTGGTGTGGGCACCCGTCTTCTACGGCCACAGCATCGCGCTGCACCTCATGGGCGGCGAGGGGCTGAGCCTCGAGAACGTGCGGGCCCGCCTGGCCGCCGCGCCGGGCATCCAGCTCATGGACGAGCGCATCCAGGGGGGCTGCCCCACGCCCGCCACGGATGCCGCGGAGAGCCTGGACGTCTTCGTGGGGCGGCTCAGGGCGGGCGCTGCCGAGGGAGGCAATTCGGTGCGCCTGTGGCTTGTGGGCGACAACCTGCGCCTGGAGGCGTCCAATCTGGCCCAGATTGCCGAGCGCCTGATTGAAAAACAATTAAAGTCGGTGCTAAGTTAGGCCGACAACTTAATGTGAAAACGCAGCTTCGGCGCCGGCCCGCATCCGCGCGGCCGATGCCGGGCCGCGTGGCGGGGGCAGAGGCGGGGCCGCCGTATTGGCAACACGACCACCGATCATCGATTGCGAGGCAAAGGCGGAGCGATGCGCAAGTCATTGAGAGTAAGCGGTTTGTTGGCGGCTTTGATGCTGGCCTGGGGCGGGGTGCATGCCGCGGGGCTGGGTCGGCTATCCGTCCAGTCCGCCCTGGGGCAACCCCTGCAGGCGGAGATCGAGCTGCTCTCCGTCGGCAAGGACGAGCTCGGCACCCTCAGCGCGAGGCTGGCCAGCAACGAGGCCTTCCGCCAGGCCCGGATCGAACGCCCGGAGGCGCTCAGCGCGCTGCGCTTCAGCGTCGTGCAGCGGCCCAACGGCCAGCCCGTCCTCTGGATCACCTCCAGCACCCCCATCAACGATCCCTTCGTCGATCTGCTCATCGAGCTGAACTGGGCCTCAGGCCGCCTGCTGCGGGAATACACCATCCTTCTCGATCCGCCTAGGGAGGCCCAGGTCGCCCAGGCGGCGCCGGCCCCCATCGCGCCGCCGGTCTCGGCGCCTGCGGCGGAAAAGATGCCCGCCAGGGCGATGCCGGCCGAGAAACCCGCCGCCGAGGCCGGGCCGGCACAGGCCGAGGCCAAGGAATACGGCCCGATCCGGGGCGGCGAGACCCTGCGCAGCATCGCCGCCAAGGTGAAGCCGGCCGAGGCGACCGTCGAGCAGATGATGGTGGCCCTGTATCAAGCCAACCGCTCGGCCTTCCAGGGCGACAACATGAACCGCCTGCTCAAGGGGCGGGTGCTCCGGGTGCCCGATGTCGACAGCGTCATGCTGGCTTCGAGCCCCTACCATGCCCGCAAGCTGCTCGCCGAGCACGCGCGGCAATGGCAGCCCGCCCGCCCGCCGGCCGAGCCCGAGGCCGCCCCGGCGCAGCCGCCCAAGGACCAGGCCGCCGCGGCGGGCAGGATCGAGACGGCCAAGGCGCCCGAGAAGCCGGCGCCCGCGGTCGTGCCCAAGGATGTGCTGAAGCTGTCCAAGGGGGAGCCGGCGGCGGCCGCGAGACCGGACGCCAAGTCCCTGGAGCGCCTGAACGCCGCCGAGGAGGCGCTCGCCGCCAAGAGCCGTGCGCTGAAGGAGGCCCAGGACCGGGTGGCCCAGCTCGAGCGGACGGTGCAGGACATGCAGAAGCTGCTCGCGCTCAAGGCGCAGCAACCCGACGCCGCGGCGCCCAAGGGCGAGGCCGCGGCCGGGACCCCGGCGGCGCCCGCCCAGGCCGCGCCTGCGGCGGCGCCGCTGGCCGCGCCCGCCGCGCCGCCCGAGCCGGGGCTGGTCGACAGCCTGATGGCAAACCCGGCCTACCTGGGCGGCGGCCTCGCCGGGCTCCTGCTCCTGGCCCTCGTCGGCCTGCGGGTCAGGCAGCGCCGCAAGCCGGCGATGCCGGCCATGGCCGCGGAGGCCGCCGCGCCGGCAACGCCCTCCATCCCGCCGGAGACCCTGCCCCCGAACATGTTCGCCCCGACGACGGAAGGCGCGGCCCCGCCCAGCCAGACGACCGAGAGCAGCATCCTCACCGACTTCAGCCGCCTGGGGCTGGGCTCCATCGATACCCAGGAGATCGACCCCATCGCCGAGGCCGAGGTCTATCTGGCCTATGGCCGGGATGCCCAGGCCGAGGAGATCCTGCGCGAGGCGCTGGCCAAGGCGCCGGGGCGCCAGGAGATCCTGCAGAAGCTCCTGGAGATCTATCACGCCCGCAGGGACACGGCCGCCTACGAATCCACGGCGCGGCAGCTGCAGGCCGCCCTGGACGGGGAGGCGACCCCGGTCTGGAACAGGGCCGCCGAGATGGGGCGCGAGATCGATCCGGGCAACCCGCTCTACAAGGCCGGTGCCGCGGCACTCGCCGCCGCGGCGGCGATCTCGGGGGTGTCGGCCATGGCGGCGCCCGAAGCCGCCCCCCAGATGCCGGAGATCCGCGAGGCGGCGCCCGAGGGGCCGGCGGCCAGGGCCGCGGACACGGGCGATCTGGACTTCGAGTTCAGCATGGAACTGCCCCCGGAGACGGAGACGCCGGCGCCGCGGCCCGAGCCGGCCGTCGAGGAAGCCCTGGACTTCGAGTCCGCCACGGGCGGGTTCGAGCCTGCGCCGGCCGGGCAGGAAGAGGCGGCGCCGGCGCCCGGCGGCGTGCCCGAGCCGCGGGCGGCGCAGGCCGGGGAGCTCGATCTGGGCGGGGCGCTGGACTTCGCCGCCGAGTTCGAGGCGGCGCCTCCCGCCGTCGAGACCAAGCCGGAGCGGGAGCTTTCCATGGCCGACCTGGATTTCGGCGGCATCGATCTCGAGCTCGAAGAGGCCCCGGCGCAGGCGATCGGCATGGGTGCGGCGCCGGCGCCGGAACCGACCCTGGAGATCGGGCAGGGCGCGGTTGCCGGGGCCGAGGCCGATGCCGAGCTTCAGGCCGAGGTGAGCGCCAAGCTGGACCTGGCCCGCGCCTACCTGGAGATGGGCGACAAGGAAGGGGCCCGCGAGATCCTGCAGGAGGTGCTGGCGGAAGGCGACAGCCGGCAGAAGGCGGAGGCCGACACGCTGATGGCCGAAACGGCCTGAGCCCGAGGCCGGGCCGAGACAGGGCCCATCCAGAGATCGACGGCTGAGGCCGGGGAGGCGTCGATGCGGATCGGCGTCACCCGTCGTGCCGGACCGGGCCTCCGGCTTCGTCCCGCTTGAACCGCAAAGGCGCAGAGTCCGCGAAGAAACCCGCAGGGCTGCCCGGCGCCTGCCCCGCGCCGCAGGCAGGCTGGTATATTCCTTTGCGGTTTCGACAGAGGAATTTCATTGCACCCCGGCGCCAGAATCCTGCTTTGCGTGTTCTCAGCCCTGGCCTTGCCGGGGCTGAGCTTTTTCTACCTCGGGCTGCTGACCCTGCTGCTGCTCTGGCCCGCGATCGGCCGTCCCGCCAGGGTGCTCGCCCTCTTCAGGCGGACGCGCTGGCTCTTCCTGGCCCTGTTCATCGGCTATGGCTTCAGCCTGCCGGGCGATGCCCTCATCGCGGGCTGGGACTGGTCGCCCACGCGGCAGGGCCTGGCGGCCGGGCTGGCGCAGGCCTGGCGCCTCGCCCTGCTGTTGTTGCTGCTGGAGTGGCTGATCCTGCGCCTGCCGGCCCAGGCCCTGCTCGCGGGGCTGTACGGCCTGCTGCGGCCATTCGGCCGGCTCGGTCTGCCGGCGGAGCGCGCCGCGCTGCGCCTGGGCCTGACCATGCGGGCGTTTGCCGAGGCGGGCGGCAGGGGCCTGCGGCAGGCGCTGGACAGCGAGGACCTGGCCGGCCGGCTGCCCGAGGTGATCGAGCTCCAGGTCACGCCCTGGCGGGGCCGGGATTACGGGATCGTGTTGCTGGCAGGTGCGGCGATGGTGTGGCTGTGGCTCAACGGATAGCCCTCGGGCTCGAATACGACGGCCGGATGTTCTGCGGCTGGCAGACCCAGCCCGGGGGCTGCGCCGTGCAGGATGACCTGGAGCGGGCGCTCGCCTCGGTCCATGGCGCGCCGGTGGCGACCGTGGTGGCCGGGCGCACCGATGCCGGCGTGCACGCCCTGACCCAGGTGGTCCACTTCGACGCCGTGAACAGCCGGCCGGAAACGGCCTGGCTGCGCGGGGTGAATGCCCTGCTGCCCGAGGGGGTCGCGGTGCTTTGGGCCCGGCCGGTCGCCGACGCGTTCCATGCCCGCTACTCGGCCACGGAACGCGCCTACCGCTATCTGCTGCTCAACCATCCTGTGCGCCCGGCCCTGCTCGCCGGCCGGGCGGGATGGGTCCACGCCGCGCTGGACGAGGCGCGCATGGCGCAGGCCGCGCGCCACCTCCTCGGCAGCCACGACTTCTCCGCCTTCCGCGCCGCGGAATGCCAGGCGAAGTCCCCGTTGCGCGAGCTGCGCGAGGCGAGGGTGGTGCGCCGAGGCGACTTCGTCCTGTTCGAGTTCCGCGCCAACGCCTTCCTCCACCACCAGGTGCGCAACATGGTGGGGGCGCTGGTCTGGGTGGGCCTGGGGCGGCGCCCGCCGG
The DNA here is from genome assembly GCA_020725195.1 of Hydrogenophilus sp. GTDB lineage: Bacteria > Pseudomonadota > Gammaproteobacteria > Burkholderiales > Thiobacillaceae > DYFL01. Next base: position 15,666 of record DYFL01000032.1, on the reverse strand, counting down.
AGTGGGTGGGGGAGGTCCTGGCGGGCCGCGACCGGCGCCAGGCCGCCGCCACCTTCGCGCCGGACGGGCTCTATCTGGCCGAGGTCCGCTACCCGCCCGAGTTCGGCCTCCCGGGAGGCGGCGACCGGATCGGATGGGATTTGGCCGGGCCGTCTGGCATCATGCCCCTGACCCCTGACCCCTGACCCCTGACCCCTGTCATGACCCGAGTGAAGATCTGCGGCATCACCCGCATCGAGGACGCCCTGGCGGCCGCCGAACTGGGCGCGGACGCCATTGGCCTGGTCTTTTTCGAGAAGAGCCCGCGCCATCTCGGCCTGGCGCAGGCGAGGGCCATCGCCCGCGCCCTGCCGCCCTTCGTAACCACGGTCGCCCTGTTCGTCGACCCGGCACCGGCCGAGGTCGAGGCCGTGCTGGAGGCGGTCGGGCCCGACCTGCTGCAGTTCCACGGCGCCGAGGCGCCGGCCTTCTGCCGGCAGTTCCGCCGGCCCTACCTCAAGGCCGTGCGGGTGCGGCCGGAGACGGATTTGCTACAATACGCGGCCGCCTACGACGAGGCCCGCGGCCTGCTCCTCGACGCCTACGTGGAGGGCGCCGAAGGCGGAACCGGGCATCGCTTCGACTGGGATCTGATCCCCGAGTCGCTGCCCAGGCCGATCGTGCTGGCCGGCGGCCTGACCCCGGACAACGTGGCGCAGGCCGTCCGCCAGGTGCGCCCCTGGGCGGTGGACGTGTCCAGCGGCGTGGAGGCCGCGAAGGGCAACAATACCCTGAAGGGCATAAAGGACGCGGCCAAGATCGCCGCCTTCATCAAGGAAGCACGCAATGCAGATGTATGAACTGCCCGATGCCAGCGGGCACTTCGGCCCCTACGGCGGTGTCTTCGTCGCCGAGACCCTGATGGCGGCCCTGGAGGAGCTCAAGGCGGCCTACCTCAAGCTGCGCGACGACCCCGCCTTCCAGGCCGAGTTCGCCCACGAGCTCAGGCACTACGTCGGCCGTCCCAGCCCCGTCTACCATGCCCGGCGGCTCTCGGAGAAGGCGGGCGGCGCGCAGATCTTCCTCAAGCGCGAAGACCTCAACCACACCGGCGCGCACAAGATCAACAACACCATCGGCCAGGCCCTCATGGCCCGGCACATGGGCAAGCCGCGGGTGATCGCCGAGACCGGCGCCGGCCAGCACGGTGTCGCCACCGCCACGGTGGCGGCCCGCTACGGCATGGAATGCGTGGTCTACATGGGCGCCGAGGACGTGAAGCGCCAGGCGCCCAACGTCTACCGGATGAAGCTCCTGGGTGCCACGGTGGTGCCCGTGGAGTCGGGCTCCAGGACGCTGAAGGACGCCTTGAACGAGGCCATGCGCGACTGGGTCACCAACGTCGAGCACACCTTCTACGTGCTGGGCACCGCCGCCGGCCCGCACCCCTATCCCATGCTGGTCCGCGACTTCCAGTGCGTGATCGGCAACGAGGCCAAGGTGCAGATGCCCGAGCTGGTGGGGCGCCAGCCGGACGCCGTGATCGCCTGCGTGGGCGGCGGCTCCAACGCCATCGGGCTCTTCCACCCCTACCTCGGGGAGGCGGGCGTGCGCCTCATCGGCGTCGAGGCGGGCGGCCGCGGATTGGCCAGCGGCCAGCACGCCGCGCCGCTGAATGCGGGCACCCCGGGCGTGCTGCACGGCTTCCGCTCCTACCTCATGCAGGACGCCGACGGTCAGGTCATCGAGACCCACTCCATCTCCGCCGGCCTCGACTACCCCGGCGTCGGTCCCGAGCACGCCTGGCTCAAGGACACCGGTCGTGCGGAATACGTGACCGTCACCGACGACGAGGCCATGCAGGCCTTCCACGACCTGTGCCGCTACGAGGGCATCATCCCCGCCCTGGAGTCGAGCCACGCCCTGGCCTATGCGATGAGGCTCGCGCCCACCCTGGCGAAAGACAAGATCCTGCTGGTGAACCTCTCCGGGCGCGGCGACAAGGACATCAACACCGTCGCCGGCCTGGCCGGGATCCAGCTCTAACCTCGCGAAGCCATCCACCATGTCCCGCATCGCATCCTGCTTCGCCGCCCTCAAGGCGCGGAACCGCAAGGCCCTGATCCCCTTCGTCACCGCCGGCGACCCCGATCCGGCGCTCACCGTCCCGCTCATGCACGCCCTGGTGGCGGGCGGCGCCGACATCCTCGAGCTCGGCGTGCCCTTCTCCGACCCCATGGCCGACGGCCCGACCATCCAGCGCAGCTCCGAGCGGGCCCTGGCCCACAAGGTCCGGCTGCGAGACGTGCTCGCCATGGTGGCCGAGTTCCGCAAGACCGATGCCGCGACCCCCGTCGTGCTCATGGGCTACGCCAACCCCATCGAGGCCATGGGCCACGACATCTTCTGCCGCGACGCCCAGGCCGCCGGCGTGGACGGCGTGCTCACGGTGGACTACCCGCCCGAGGAGACCGCGGCCTTCACGGCCAGGCTCGCGGAGTTCGGCCTCGATCCCATCTTCCTCTTCGCACCCACCACGCCCGAGGCCCGGCTGGAGGCCATCGCCCGCCAGGCCCGGGGCTTCGTCTACTACGTCTCGCTCAAGGGGGTGACCGGGGCGGCCAGCCTGGATATGACCGAAGTGGCCGCCAAGCTGCCCCTGATCCGCCGCCACACGGGCCTGCCCGTCGGCGTGGGCTTCGGCATCCGCGACGCCGAGACCGCCCGCCAGGTCGCCGGGGTGGCCGACGCCGTGGTCATCGGCAGCCGCATCGTGCAGGAGATCGAACAATCTCCGCGCGAGCGCGTGCTGGACAACGTGCAGCAGTTCGTCGCCAGCATCCGCGCCGCGCTGGACAAATAAGAGGTCCCCATGAGCTGGTTCCAGAAACTCATCCCCCCCAAGATCAAGCGCCGCGAGGAGGCCCGCAAGGTCGTGCCCGAGGGCCTGTGGAGCAAGTGCCCCAGCTGCGAGACGGTGCTCTATTCCGCCGACCTCGAGAACAACCTGCACGTGTGCCCGAGCTGCGGGCACCACAACCGCATCAGCGCCCGCCAGCGCCTGGGCCTGTTCCTGGACGAGGAGGGCCGCGAGGAGATCGGCGCCACGGTCCTGCCGGTCGACACCCTCAAGTTCAAGGACAGCAAGAAGTACCCGGACCGCCTCGCCGACGCCGTCAAGGAGACCCAGGAGAGCGACGCCCTGGTGGTGATGTCGGGCAAGGTGGAGGGCCTGCCCATGGTGGCCGCCGCCTTCGAGTTCCGCTTCATGGGCGGCTCCATGGGCTCGGTCGTGGGCGAGCGCTTCGTGCGCGGGGTGCAGGCCGCCATCGACGGCAAGCGGCCCTTCGTCTGCTTCTCCGCCAGCGGCGGGGCGCGCATGCAGGAGGGGCTGCTCTCGCTGATGCAGATGGCCAAGACCAGTGCCGCCCTGACCCAGCTTGCCGCCAACCGGCAGCCCTTCGTCTCCGTGCTCACCGACCCCACCATGGGCGGGGTGTCGGCGAGCTTCGCCACCCTGGGCGACGTCATCATCGCCGAGCCCAACGCGCTGATCGGCTTCGCCGGCCCCCGGGTGATCGAGCAGACCGTGCGCGAGAAGCTGCCGGAGGGCTTCCAGCGCGCCGAGTTCCTGCTCGACCACGGCGCCATCGACCTGATCTCGGATCGGCGCGAGCTGCGGAAGACCATCGCCCGGCTGTGCACGATCATGCAGCGCAAGCAGCCGCCCAAGTCCTGAGTGTCGCTTCCCCAGACGCTATCCGGGTGGCTGGCGCTACTCGAAACCCGCCATCCCAAGGCGATCGACCTCGGCCTGGAGCGGGTCGAAGCCGTCGGGGCGCGCCTGGGGCTCGCCCCGGATTTTCCGCTCATCACCGTGGGCGGCACCAACGGCAAGGGCTCGGCCTGCGCCTACCTCGAATCCATCCTTGCGGCGGCAGGCTACAGGGTCGGCTGCTACACCTCGCCCCATCTGCTGCGCTACAACGAGCGCGTGCGCATCGCCCGGCGCGAGGCCGCGGATGCCGACCTGGTCGCGGCTTTCCGGGCGGTGGAGGCGGCGCGCGGCGAGACCCCCCTGACCTATTTCGAGCAGGGCACCCTGGCCGCGATGTGGCTGTTCCGGCGTGAAGGCATCGACGTGGCGGTCCTGGAGGTGGGGCTGGGCGGGCGCCTGGACGCGGTGAACGTCTGGGACGCCGACTGCGCGGTCGTCACCTCGGTGGACCTGGATCACCAGGAGTATCTCGGCCCCGATCGCGAATCCATCGGTTTCGAGAAGGCGGGCATCTTCCGGGCCGGGCGCCCGGCGGTCTGCGCCGATCCGGCCCCGCCCGCGAGCCTGCTGGCACACGCGGACAGGATCGGCGCGCCGCTGCTGCGCCTGGGCCGGGAGATCCGGGTCGAGCCGGGGGAGGGAACCTGGCAGTGCCGTGTATCAGGCGTGGTGTACGAAGCCTTGCCCTATCCAGGCATGCCCGGACGCCACCAGCTGGACAATGCGTCGGCGGCCCTGGCTGCCCTCTGGGCGTTGCGCGGCCGTCTCCCCGTCGCCCCGGAGGCGATGCGCCGGGGACTGGAATCGGCCCGCCAGCCGGGGCGCTTCCAGATCGTCGGCACGCGGCCGAACCGCATCCTGGACGTGGCCCACAACCCCCATGCGGCGCGCACCCTGGCCATGAACCTGAAGGGCCTGGCGGGGGAGGGCCGGGTCCATGCGGTGTTCGCCATGCTCGGCGACAAGGACATCGCCTCCGTCATCGATGAGCTGAAGGGGGTCGTCGCTCGCTGGCATGCCGCCGGCCTGGACGTGCCGCGCGGTGCGGACGGGCAGGCCCTGGGGCGGCTGCTGGAGGCGGCCGGCGTGGACTACAGCCTTTACCCGGATGTCGCATCGGCCTGGCGCGCCGCCTGTGAAGCGGCCGGTGCGGCTGATACAATTGCGGCCTTCGGTTCCTTCCACACCGTAGCCAAGGTCTTGGCGTCAACGAAGGGCAGGTCAGATGGCTAACCCGACCCCAGAAGAGCTCCAGCTGCGCCGGCGGGCGCGCCGCCGCCTGATCGGCGCGATCGCGATCGCCCTGTTCGCCATCGTGGTCCTGCCCATGGTCTTCGAGCCGGAGCCCAAGCCGCTCGGCACCGAGGTGGACATCCGCATCCCCGACGAGACGGCCCCCTTCCCGGCCGAACCCGCAGCGGTGCCGCCGCCCCCCGCGGCCGCGCCGCCTGCCGACGCCGCCGGTCCGGCCCCTGCCGAGACGGCCCCGCGGGCGGAGGAGAGGCCCCCCGCGCCCCGGGCGGAAGCCCCGCCCCCGGCCAAGGCCGCGCCGGAGCCCGAGGCCAGGAAGGCCGAGCCCAAGCCTAAGGACGTCAAGCCCGCGGAGCCCGCCCAGGGCTACTACCTGCAGCTCGGCGCCTTCGGCAGCGAGGCCAATGCCCGGCAGCTCGCCGCCAAGGCGCAGGACGCGGGCTTCAAGGCCCGGGTGCTGCACCTCGACGGCCAGCACCGGGTGCGCCTCGGGCCGCTCGCGGACCGGGAGCGGGCCCTGGAGGCGCAGCGCCAACTGAAGGCCAAGGGGTTCAGCACGGTCCTCGTCGCGCCATGACCGCGGTCGACTGGCTGGCCGCGGGCATCGTGGCCGTCTCCTGCCTGGCCGGCCTGATGCGCGGCTTCGTCCGCGAGGCGGCGTCGCTGGCCGCCTGGGTCCTGGCCTTTTTCGCGGCCAAGCTGCTCGCGCCCCAGTTCGCGCCGCTGGTGCCGGGCCTGGAGAGCGAGCCGCTGCGCTATGCGGCGGCCATCGTGGCGGTGTTCGTGTTCGTGCTGGTCCTGGTCGGCCTCGGGGCGGTGGCATTGAGCGGGATGGTGCGCTGGGCGGGCCTCGGCACCTACGACAGGTTCTTCGGTCTCATGTTCGGGGGCCTGCGCGCCGTGCTGGTCCTGCTGCTGCTGACGCTGCTCGCCGGGCTGACCTCGCTGCCGAAGACGGAGCCCTGGCGCGATTCCGTCAGCCACGCCTGGTTCGAGGCCGCCGCCGTGCACATGAAGCCTTGGTTGCCGGCCGATCTGGCGGCGCTCATTCACTACCAGTAGGAGATCTGCCATGTGCGGGATCATCGGGGCCGTGTCCCATCAGCCCGTGAACCAGCTGCTCTACGACGGCCTGCAGCTGCTCCAGCACCGCGGCCAGGATGCCGCCGGCATCGTCACCGCCGACGGCAGCATGTTCCACATGCACAAGGGCAGCGGCATGGTGCGCGACGTGTTCCGCACCCGGGACATGCGCAACCTCATCGGCAACGCCGGCGTCGCCCATGTGCGCTATCCCACGGCGGGCAGCGCCGCGAGCCCGGCCGAGGCGCAGCCTTTCTACGTCAACTCCCCCTTCGGCATCGTGCTCGCGCACAACGGCAACCTCACCAACACGGAGCAGCTGCAGGAGGACCTCTTCCGCCAGGACCTGCGCCACGTCAACACGGGGTCGGATTCCGAGGTGCTGCTCAACGTGCTGGCCCACGAGCTGCACGGCGCCGTGAAGAACCTGCGCCTCACCCCGGACGTCGTGTTCGCCGCCGTCTCGGGGGTGCACCGCCGCTGCAAAGGGGCCTATGCCGTGGTGGCCATGATCGCGGGCTTCGGCCTCGTTGCCTTCCGCGACCCCTACGGCATCCGCCCCCTGGTGATCGGCAGGCAGGAGACGGAGGCGGGCACCGAGTGGCTGGTCGCCTCGGAGAGCGTGGCCCTCGACGCCATGGGCTTCAAGGTGGAGCGGGATGTCGCGCCCGGCGAGGCCATCGCGATCACCCTGGACGGCCGGTTCTTCAGCCAGCAGTGCGCGCCGGACCCGAGGCTCGTGCCCTGCATCTTCGAGTACGTCTACTTCGCCCGGCCCGATTCCGTGATGGACGGCGTCTCGGTGTACGAGAGCCGCCTGCGCATGGGCGAGCGGCTGGCGCGCAAGATCGAGCGCGATTTCAGCCATCTCAGGATCGACGTGGTCATCCCGATCCCCGACACCAGCCGGCCCAGCGCCCTGCAGCTCGCCTACAAGCTCAACATCCCCTACCGGGAAGGCTTCATCAAGAACCGCTACATCGGCCGCACCTTCATCATGCCCGGCCAGGGCGTGCGCAGGAAGTCGGTGCGCCAGAAGCTCAACGCCATGGCCATGGAGTTCAAGGACAAGAACGTGCTGCTGGTGGACGACTCCATCGTGCGCGGCACCACCAGCCGCGAGATCATCCAGATGGCCCGGGACGCCGGCGCCCGCGCGGTGTACTTCGCCTCGGCCAGCCCCCCGGTGCGCTTCCCCAACGTCTACGGCATCGACATGCCCACCCGCGCGGAGCTGCTGGCCACCGGCCGCAGCGACGAGGAGATCGCCCGCGAGATCGGCGCCGACGCCGTGATCTACCAGGACCTGCCCGACCTCATCGCGGCGGTGCGGGAGGTGAACCCCCGGCTCACCCGCTTCGACGCCTCCTGCTTCGACGGCAACTACGTCACGGGCGACGTGAGCGAGGAATATCTGGCCCGGCTCGAGGCGCAGAGGAGCGGCGTGGTGCCTGTAGTGCCGGCGCCGCCCACCCGGCAGATGGACCTCAACCTGGCCACGGGCTGAACACCATGACCGACGACGGCTACGACCTGCAAACCCTGGCGGTGCGCGCCGGCACCTATCGCACGGAGTTCCAGGAGCACTCCGAGGCGATGTTCCTCACCTCCAGCTTCGTCTTCAGGAGCGCGGCCGAGGCGGCGGCGCGCTTCTCCGGGGCGGAGCCCGGCAACATCTACGCGCGCTTCACCAACCCCGGCGTGACCATGTTCGAGGAGCGCCTCGCCGCCCTGGAGGGGGCGGAGCGCTGCGTCGCCTTCGCCTCCGGCATGGCGGCCATCCTCGCCACAGTCATGGGCCTCATGAAGGCGGGCGAGCACATCGTCGCCTCGCGCTCGATCTTCGGCTCCACGGTGCAGCTCTTCAGCAACGTCGTCGGCCGCTTCGGGGTGGAGACCAGCTTCGTCTCGCCCACCGACCCGGAGGAATGGCGCCGCGCGGTGCGGCCCAACACCCGGCTCTTCTTCCTGGAGTCGCCCTCGAACCCCTTGACCGAGGTGAGCGACATCGCCGCCATCGCCGCCATCGCCCGCGAGGCCGGCGCCGTGCTCGCGGTGGACAACTGCTTCTGCACCCCCATCCTGCAGCGGCCCCTGGAGCTGGGCGCGGACGTGGTGATCCACTCCGCCACCAAGTACATCGACGGCCAGGGGCGGGTGCTGGGCGGTGCGGTGCTGGGCGGCAAGGACCTGCTGGAGGGCGTCTACACCTTCCTGCGCACGGCCGGGCCCACGCTCTCCGCCTTCAACGCCTGGGTGCTGCTCAAGGGGCTGGAGACCCTGCCGCTGCGCATGGAGGCCCATTCGCGCAACGCCCTGGCGCTGGCGGAGTGGCTCTCGGCCCACCCCGGGGTCGCGCGGGTGCTCTATCCCGGCCTGCCCTCGCATCCCCAGCACGCCCTCGCCATGAAGCAGCAATCGAGCGGCGGCGGCATCGTCGCCTTCGAGGTCGTGGGCGGCAAGGAGGCGGCCTGGCGCGTGATCGACGCCACCCGGCTCATGTCCATCACCGCCAACCTGGGCGACACCAAGACCACCATCACCCACCCGGCCAGCACCACCCACAGCCGCATGACGCCCGAGCAGCGCGCCGCGGCGGGCATCGGCGACGGTCTCGTGCGCATCGCCGTGGGCCTGGAGGCGGTCGCGGACCTGAAGGCCGATCTGGCGCGGGGGCTCGGCATGCCCTGAGGCGGGAGCCGGCCGCTCAGCTCAGGCCGACGGCCTCGCAGCCCCCGGCGCCGCAGCGCAGATAGCCGCCGCCCGCGTACCAGTCCGGCAGGACCCAGCGCTCGCAGCTCTTGCCATCCAGTTCATGCAGGTGCCGTCCCGGGCGGTGGGTGTGCCCGTGGATGAGGCGGGGGTAGCCGTACCGGCGCAGGCAGTCGGCCACCGCCGCCGCGTTGACGTCCATGATCGCCATGGCCTTGCCGCTCTTGGCCTGGTCGCTCTCGCGGCGCAGGGCCTGGGCCATCAGCCGGCGCTCTGCGAGCGGCTTGGCCAGCAGCATGGCCTGGTAGGCGGGGTCGCGCATCTGTCTGCGGAAGGCCTGGTAGGCCTCGTCGTCGGTGCAGAAGGCGTCGCCGTGGGAGAGCAGGGTGGGGGTGCCGTGGAGCTCGACCAGGCTGGGGTCGGGGAGCAGCCGGGCGCCGGTGGCCCGGCAGAAGCCCTCGCCCAGCAGGAAGTCCCGGTTGCCGTGCAGGAGATAGAGCCCGACGCCCTGCCCCGTCAGGCCGCGCAGGGCGTCGGCGATCTCGGCATGGAGGGGGAAATCCAGATCGTCGTCGCCGATCCAGGCCTCGAAGAGGTCGCCCAGGATGTACAGCGCCTCGGCCTGCGGGGCGACGTCCCGGAGGAAGCGCTGGAACAGCCGGCTCGCCCCGGGCAGGTCGGGGCTCAGGTGCAGGTCGGAAACGAAGAGGCTGTGGGCCGGGGCGGCGCCCATGGGTCTGGACCTGCCTGCCCCGGGCCTCAGGCGGCCGGTGCGGCTTCGCCGGCCTCGGCCCGCTCGATGACGACCGGCTCCACGGGCACGTCCTGGTGCCCCGCCCGGTTGCCCGTCTTGACCTTCTTGATGCGGTCGACCACGTCCTGGCCGGCCACCACGCGGCCGAAGACGCAATAGCCGTAGCCCTGCGCCGTGGGCTCGCGGAAATCGAGGAAGCCGTTGTCCGCCACGTTGATGAAGAACTGGGCCGTGGCGGAGTGGGGGTCGGGGGTGCGGGCCATGGCGATGGTGTAGATCTCGTTTTTGAGCCCGTTGTGCGCCTCGTTCTGGACGGGCGCGCGGGTGGGCTTCTGCGCCATCTCCGGGGTGAAGCCGCCGCCCTGGATCATGAAGCCGTCGATGACGCGGTGGAAGAGGGTGTTGTCGTAGAAGCCGTCGCGCACGTACTGCAGGAAGTTCTCCACGGTGTCCGGGGCCTTGGCGGCGTCGAGCTCCAGGGTGATGGTGCCGAAATTGGTGTGCAGGTTGACCATGCGGGATGTCCTTCAGGGGTTACTTGGTCTGCGCCGCGAGGCGCTTGTCGGGATCGAGGGTCCTTTCCAGGACGATGCGCCAGCGGCCCTCTTCGAGACGCAGGTAGAGCCGCTTGCGGCCCGCGCTGTTGAACTTGTCGCTGCTGTAGTCCTGCCGGAAGGTGGCTACGACCAGGTCGCCGCCCGGGTAGAAGTAGAGGCTGGCCTCCGAGAGACCGAGCCGGATCCAGTCCTTGTTGTCGATGTTGCGGCGCTTGGCGTCGGCCCAGCCCGGGGCCTCGTTCTTCAGGAAGTCAGCCGAATAATGCGCGAGGAAGCGTGCGGCATCGCGGCTTTCCCAGTCGTGCTTCCAGCCCTCGAGCTTGCCCAGGATGTCCTGCCTGAGCTGGTTCCATGACGACCTGTCCAGCCATTCGATGCGGTCCGCGATGACGATGGGCGTGCCGAGCCGGAGCCACTGGCCGATCTCGGCGAGGTCCGGGTTCGGCACCACGAGGCAGCCGTCGCTCGCGCGGGGCGGCCGGCTGTAGGTGTTGGAGGGTGTGCCGTGCAGCCAGATGCCGTGGCCGCTGCGTCCGTGCAGGCGATCCCATTCGTTGGGGTAGTTGATGGGGAAGGCGCCGGCGCCGTAGAAGTCGGTGAGTTGGCTGCGGGGCAGGCTGCCGGTGACGAAATAGACGCCCAGCGGGGTCCTCTTGTCGCCCTCGACGCGCTTGTCGACGCCGTTGCGGCCGATGGTCATGTAGTAGTCGCGCAACAGCCTGGGCTCTCCTTCCACGTTCTCGAAGACATAGAGCCGGGCGCGTTCGGCATCGGCGAGCAGGGCGTATTTCTGGTCCGCGCTCATCTGCAGCAGGTTCTTGGGCAACAGCTCGGGGCTGGGCTGGTCGAGGTAGCGCAGGAGCCGCAGGCGGGCCTCATCCCGCAGGTCCGACAGGGACTGGGCGGGTGCGGCCGGGGCGGCCCCCAGGGTGGCCAGCGGCTTCGCGCGGGCCATGAGCAGGTCGCCCTTGATGAGGTGCGCCAGCTTGAAGTCGGGCCGGATGGCGATGGCCTTGTCCACCTCCCTGAGGGCCGTGTCGAGCCGGTTTGCGCGGATGTCCTCCAGAGTCTTCGCGATCAGGGCTTCGGGGGAGGGCAGCAGGCCGCGGGTGTCGGCGCTGGCGAGCTGCACGGGCCGCTCGGCGCCCAGCGCGGAGGCGCCCGCCAGGGCCAGGCAGCAGAGGAGCAGGGTGTGAAACACGGCCTTCATGGCGTTGCTCCGTTCAGCGTTCCTCGACGATCTTCCAGTCGCCGCCCTGTTTTTCCAGGGCGAGCGTCTTGGCCGTCACGTCCCTATAGCGGTCGGATTCGTAGCGCTGCCTGAACTTCGCCTCGGCCCGGGATTCCCGGACGCTGACTTCCAGGTCGCTGATGCCGACCTTGATGTAGTTGGGCCGGGTCACCCTGCCGCGGCGCTCTTCGGCCCACTCTGCCCGGTCCCTGCCGCCGGCCGGCCTGAAGCCTTCGGCATAGAAGGCGAGATAGCCGTCCGCATCCTTGCGGCTCCAGGCCTCGGCCCAGGCCTGCAGGGTCTTTTCCACCTCCTCGAACTGAGCCGGGGTGGCCTTGTCCGGCGCGCTCGCCGCCTGCTGGGGTTCGGCCAGCGGTGTCGCGGCCTCGCTGGCCGGCGCCGGGGCCTTGGGTCTCGCGGCCGCGACCTTGCCGGCCTGCGGCTTGCCCCTGGCGGTTTCGGTGCCGCGCACCGGACCGAGGAGGTCCTTGATCATGGAAAGCTTGGTCTGGGCGGAGACGTTGCCGCGGTCGAGCTGAAGCGCCTTGTTGTAGGCCTGCGAGGCCATCTTGGCGTAGATGTCGCCGAGGTTCTCGTGCGCGGTGGCATAGCTCGGGTGGGTCCGGATGGCCGATTCCAGGCTGCTCTTGGCCTTGTCGTACTGGCCCTGGGCGGCGTAGAGCACGGCCAGGTTGTTGTAAGGCTCCGGCAGGTCGGGATGGTCCTCGCTGAGTTCGGTGAAGACCCGGATCGCCTCCTGATGCCGGTTGAGCTCGGTGAGGATCAGGCCCTTGAGAAACCGGCCCTGGGCATCCTTGGGGTTGTCGGCCAGGAGGGCATTGACCTTGTCCAGGGCGGCCTGGTGGCGTCCCTGCTTGAATTGCTGGCTGGCATCCTGGATGGAGGGGGCGGGCGCCGCCAACGCCATGCTGGAAAACAGGATGCCGAGGACGAAAGATGCGAGTTTCCGTGGTGCCATCGTGTTCTGGGGTGAGTAGCCGTTCGGCGCGGGGGTTGATCGCTGGGATTCTAACAGCGAGTCGGCCATTTTCACACGCACCGCCGGAATGCCGCGGGGCGCCGCCGGTCCGTGAGGCCTTGCCGCCACAGCGCGGCGGCGGGCGATGCCGCTTCAGCGTTCCTCGACGATCTTCCAGGCGCCGTCCTGGCGCACCAGCCTGAAGGTCTTCGTCGTCCAGCCCCAGACTTCACTGGTCTGGTAGCGCAGCAGGCACTTGGCTTCGGCCCGGTCGCCGCTCACGGCGATGGCCAGGTCGCCGAGTTCGATCCGGGTATAACCGCGGCGCGCGCGCAGTTCCTCGGCCCAGGCGCGCAGGGCGCGCTCGATCCGGTTTCGGTCGGCCTCCTCGGCCGGCCTGAACTCCGGCGGGGCCGCGGCTTCCGCCTGCGCGGCGGCGGGGGCCGGACGCGGCTCCGGGAGGGGCTTCGCCTGGATCGGCGCCGCGGGCGGCGCCGCCGTCCCGAGGTCCGGCCTGCGCTCGGGGGCCGGCGCCGCGGGGGCTTGCGCCTGCACCGCAGCGGCGGGCTCCTGGCGGGGCGCTGGCCGGGGCGTCTGCGGCGCGGCTTCGGTCCTGGCCGCAGCGGCCTTTTCGCGTGGCGGCGGGCTCGGCATCGGCGCGGCGGGCTTCGCCGAGAGCGGGGCCGCCTCGGGGGCCGGCTCGATCGCGCTCCGGATCGCGGCGGCCTTGGCCCGGATCGCGCCGTCCGCGCCCAGCTTCAGGGATCTCTCATAGGCCTGGGTGGCCATCTTGGCATAGAGGTCGCCCAGGTTCTCGTGCGCGGTGGCATAGCCGGGGTGGGTGAGCACGGCCAGCTCCAGACTGCGGCGGGCCATTTCGTAGCGACCCTGGGCGGCGTAGAGCACGGCGAGGTTGTTGTAAGGCTCGGGCAGTTCGGGATGGTCCTCCGTCAGGCCCGTGAACACCTCGACCGCCTCCTGGTCGCGGCCCATCCGGGCGAGGAGCATGCCCTTGAGGAAACGCCCCTGCGGGTCCCGGGGCTGATCGGCCAGGTGGGCTTCGACCCTCTCCAGGGCCGCCTCGTGCCGCCCCTGCTCGAACAGCCTTTCGGCCTCCTGCATGGGCCCGGCGGGGGCGGCCAGCGCCAGGGTGCAGAGGAGGGCGCCGAGGCCGAGGGAGGCGATTCGCGAGAGGGCCATGTGCTATACTTTTCGCCGTTTTGCAGTGCGCCCGGCACGCGCTACGCGCCTGCCGGACCGCGCCGAAACCAACGATTTCCGGGGTATCAGACCGCGCCCATTCTATTCAGTCTGCCCGCCCAAATCCACACGAACCTCGTCTCCGCCACGGCACCCCGCATACCGACATGAGCGAAAAAATACCCGTCCCGCCCGCACGAGCCGAGACAAGGGGATACCCGCCGAAGGTATTGGTCCAGCATTTCATCCGCAGCCTCATCGACGCCGACCTCGCCGCCGGCAGGCACACGACGGTGGTCACCCGCTTCCCGCCCGAGCCCAACGGCTACCTGCACATCGGCCACGCCAAGTCCGTCTGTCTCAACTTCGGCCTCGCCCGGGACTACCAGGGCCGCTGCAACCTGCGCTTCGACGACACCAACCCGGAGAAGGAAAGCACCGAATACGCCGACGCCATCCAGGAGGACGTGCGCTGGCTGGGCTTCCAGTGGGACGGCGAGGTGAAGTGGGCCTCCGACTACTTTCAGGCCCTATACGCCTACGCCGAGGAGCTGATCGAGAAGGGTCTCGCCTACGTGGACGACCTCTCCCCCGAGGAGATGCGCGCCTACCGCGGCACGCTCACCGAGCCGGGCCGCGACAGCCCCTGGCGGGACCGCTCTGTGGAGGAGAACCTCGACCTCTTCCGCCGCATGCGGGCGGGCGAGTTCCCGGACGGCGCCAAGACCCTGCGCGCCAGGATCGACATGGCGAGCCCCAACATCAACCTGCGCGATCCCGTCATCTACCGCATCAAGAGGGCGCACCACATCCGCACCGGGGACGCGTGGGTGATCTACCCCATGTACGACTACACCCACTGCATCTCCGACGCCCTGGAGGGCATCACCCATTCCCTGTGCACCCTGGAGTTCGAAGACCACCGGCCGCTCTACGACTGGGTGCTCGACCACATCAGCATCGACTGCCACCCCCAGCAGATCGAGTTCTCGCGCCTCGAGCTGCACTACACCGTCACCAGCAAGAGGAAGCTCAACCAGCTCGTCACCCAGGGTTTTGTTTCGGGCTGGGACGACCCGCGCATGCCCACCATCCACGGCATGCGAAGGCGCGGCTACACTCCCGAGGGCATCCGCGAGTTCGCCCGCCGCATCGGCGTGTCCAAGAGCGAGAACGTGGTCGACATGGGCGTGCTCGAGGCCTGCATCCGCGAGGACCTGGAGGCCAAGGCGCCACGGGTGATGGCGGTGATCCGGCCGCTCAAGGTCACGCTCACCAACTTCGAGGCCGGCGTCACCGCCAACCGCTCGGCGGGCTTCCACCCCAACCACCCCGAGTTCGGCGAGCGCGAGGTGCCCATCTCCCGCGAGATCTGGATCGAGCAGGACGACTTCGCCATCGACCCGCCCGAGGGCTGGCAGCGCCTTACGCCCGGCGGCGAGGTGCGGCTCAGATACTCCTACGTGATCCGCTGCGACGAGGTGGTGCGGGACGCCGCGGGCCGCGTCGTCGAGCTCCGATGCAGCATCGACCACGACACCCTGGGCCAGAACCCCAAGGGCCGGAAGGTCAAGGGCGTGATCCACTGGGTCGCCGCCGAACACGCCCTGGCCGCCGAGGTGCGCCTCTACGACCGCCTCTTCACCGACCCCGAGCCGGACGGCCACAAGGACCGCGATTTCCTGGAATTCCTCAATCCCCATTCCCTGGAGACGGTGCAGGCCTGGGTGGAGCCCGCCCTGCGCGACGCGCTGCCCGAGCTGCGCTACCAGTTCGAACGCCTGGGCTACTTCTGCGCCGACCGCTGCGAGCACCAGCCGGGCAGCCGGCTCGTGTTCAACCGCACAGTGATGCTCAAGGACTCTTGGGCCAGTGGATCAGAGGCACCCAAGGGGCCACATATGGACCAACAGAGGGGACGGTGACAGGATGGGCTCCTGCGGGCGTGCCGGCGTGTAACCCCGGAGCAGAAACCCCGGAGCAGAAAGCCCGGAGCAGAAGCGAAAAAGCCCCGCATCGCTGCGAGGCTTGGTGCATCTGGCTCCCCGACCTGGGCTCGAACCAGGGACCTGCGGATTAACAGTCCGTCGCTCTACCGACTGAGCTATCGGGGAATCGAGAGGCGCGTATGATAGGCTGTTG
>DYFL01000031.1 GCA_020725195.1 Hydrogenophilus sp. | reverse complement strand
TGACCCGCAGGCTCGGGCACCCCTTTACCCACTCGATTTTCAAATGAGGCCGAATTCTTCTGGTTTCCCCATTGCGCGGGGATGACGGCCTTGCCCTCTCCCCAAGCCTTCATGCCCGGCGGGTGCTCCCCCGCTTGCGGGGGAGGGGCTAAAGGGCTAGTTGAGCTGGATGCGCACCCCGAAGGGCACCGCCGCCTTGCCCTTGACCAGCCAGATCACCGGATAGGGCGGCTCCTGCTTGGGGAATTCGCCTTCCGCATCGGTGAAGTAGACGAGCAGGTCGGGGTTGAGGCGGTCGCGGTTGACCCAGTCGAACACGGGCCTAAAGTCGGTGCCGCCGCCGCCGGAGATGCCGGGCGGCAGCGTGAGCGGCTCCCACATCGCATATTTCCACGGCCCGGCCGCGTCCATCTTGTCGTCGCAGGCGTGCAGGGTGATGTCGGCGCGCACCTGGCCCTTGAGGGCGTCGATCTCGGTGAGGAATTCCTGCAGCTCCGCCTCGGTGACCGAGCCGCTGGTGTCGAGCGCCACCACCACGTTGACGCTCTGGCTGTAGAGCCGCGGCATGAGCGCCGCGCCTTCGCGCCGTGAGGTGCGCTGGAAGCTGTAGTCGTCGCGCGCGGCATTCATCATGTAGCGGGCGAGCAGCGCGCGCCAGGGCAGCTGCGGGGCGAGCAGGTGGTCGACGAGGCGCATGAGCGACTGGCTGAGCTTACCCGCCTGGCGTGCGGCCTGGGCGGCGGCGGCGAGCCGGCCCTTCCACTGCTCGGCGAGCTTTTCCGGGTCCATGGGCGGCCGGGGCGGCTGCTGCTGCAGCTCGCTCTGGCCCTCGCCGCCCTCGGCGCTTTCCTCGGGCTGGGCCTGGCCGCCTTTCCCGTCCTGCTTCTCCGACCCTTCGCCGGACCGGCCCTCGCCGCCCTCGTCCGGTTCGCTCTCCTGCTGGCCGGACTCGCCCTGGGTGTCGCTGCCCTCGCCGGCGTCCTGCTCCTGCGGCTCGCCTTCCTGGCCTTCCGGGGTGTCCTGGTGGCTACGGCCGCCTTCCGGCTTAACGTCCGCTTCGCTCCCATTAGCCTCCGCCGAAGCTTCGCTTTCGAACAGATGCTGGTCCAGGGTCTCCTCGGGCGGGTCCTCGTGCAGGACGGGATAGATCTCCTCGGCCGTGAGGCCGCGGTAGGCGGCGTTCATGAGGGCCTCCTCGGGCCCGTGCATGCGCTCGTCGTCGAGGATCATGTTGACCGCGTAGTCGCAGGCCACGTCCCAGCGGTGGCGCTGGCGGTGGCTTCGGCGGGCGAAGTGGGAGAGCGCGCAGTGCATGGCCTCGTGCGCGAGCACGAACTGGGTCTGCTCCAGGGTGAGGCGCGAGATGTAGCCCGGGTTGTAGTAGAAGTGGCGCGCGTCGGTGGCGGTGGTCTTGCACCACTTGGGGTCGGCCGCCTTCAAGGGCAGGTGCATGACCAGCGAGCCCAGGAAGGGCTTGTCCAGGATCAGCCGCGTGCGCGCCGCGGCGAGCTTGGTCTCGATGGCGGAGAGGTCGTTGCTCATTGAGGGGGATGGCTATCGGGAAACGGGAAAAGGGAAATGGGAAACGTGTAAATCGCGGCGGTGGCATGCACTGACCGCGTTTCCCGTTTCTCGTTTCCCTTTTCCCGCATCACGCAATCGTCGGCTTGAAGTCGTAGAGCATGAGCTCGGCCACGCTGTTGGCCCACTCGACGAACTCGGGCACGGCAAAGAGCGGCTTGCCCACGGCGCGGTGCAGGTCGGTGACCAGCATGACGCCCATCTCGCGCTGCGGGAACTGGCGCGCGTACCTGAGGATGTTGGCCAGGGCCTGGGGCTGGCCGGCCGACTCCTTGGCCCTTCTGACCAGCGCGGCGGCGACGCCGTACTGCAGGTCGATGCCCTTGGGCACGCCCGTCTCGCGGCCTTCGAGGATGGCGTCGATGTCGGGCAGGTTCTCCATGTTGTCGATGAAGGCCTTGAGCTCGACGCCCACGGCGTTGCCCACGCTGGCCTGCAGGGCGTCGGTGATGAGGTCGCGCCGGTCGGAGAACTTGGCGAGCGCCCGGTGGGCGTATTCCCAGGAGCGCGGGCTGGGGAAGGCGACCGGGTTGTGCGCGGGGTCGTAGTCGAACAGGAGGTCCGGGCGGAAGCGCAGGAAGCCCAGGATGCGCTCGTCGATGTCGTGCTCCAGCGCCCAGGCGATCCAGTCGTCGAGGTTGGGCTCGACCTCGTAATGGGTGAAGCGGTTGGCGAGCGGCGCCGGCATGGCGTAGGTCACGCCTCGGTCGCCCTGGCGGTTGCCGGCGGCGAAGATCGCCCAGCCTCTCGGGACCCTGTAATCGCCAAGGCGGCGGTCGAGGATGAGCTGGTAGGCGGCGGCCGACACGGTGGGCGGGGCGGCGTTGATCTCGTCCAGGAACAGGATGCCCTGTTCACCATGCCGCTCGACGTCGGGGAGCATGTCGGGCACCGACCACTTCACCGTGTCCTTGCCATGCTCGTCCTGGGTGCGGAAGGGGATGCCGCGCAGGTCGGTGGGCTCCATCTGCGAGAGGCGGATGTCGAGCAGATTCACGTCATGCTTATCTGCGATCTGGGCAATGATCTGGGACTTGCCCACGCCGGGCGGGCCCCAGAGCATGACCGGGGTATGGGTGCCCTGGGCGCAGCTCAGGAATTCTTGGTCGAGGATGGTTGCAATGTGTGAAGGGCGCATAGTCGATCAGGCAGCAAAAAAATCCAGGTCCGCCCCGCCGGCCGACTCCTCCATCCGGGCCGCCACCAGGGCGGCGTTGAGCCGTTCCCGGTCGAGCACCGCGGGCAGGAGCCGGTGCACCTTGAGCAGCCAGCCCGGCCGCAGGGCCGCCGCTTTTTCCAGGCGCTCGCGCGTGGCCGGCGCGAGCCGCGGCAGGAGGAGCAGCAACGGGGCAAGCCAGGCATGATAATCGTTAATAACCGACTGCTCCAGTCGGTTATTCCATTCTTCGCGCACCAGGAGCTCGGGGAAGGCCCCGGCGGGGAGCGCCCTGCCCTCCCATTCCGGCTTCAGGCGCAGGCCCTCCAGCCCCTCGCCGCCCTCGGGGGTGCGGCGGAACCACTGGGCGGCAGGCCCGGGGCGGGCCGCCGCGTTGACCAGGCGGGCGAGCGCATCGCGGTGCGCCGAGGCGACCTGCGGCCGGCCCGCCTCGCGCTCGGCCAGGGCCGCGGAGCGAAAGCCGGTGTAGCGCAGGGCGAAGGGCTGCCAGGTCGGGTCGATCTCGCCCGGCACATGCCGGCTGGGCCGCTCGGAGCCGAGGAGCGCGAGCGGCAGGCCGGCCTCTTGGTCCAGGAGCCAGAGCTCCAGGCCGTCCGCCAACGGATAGGGCAGCGGGGGACGGGACTCCAGGGCGGCCAGGATGTCCCCCTGTCCCGCCGCCTGGCCCGCCTTGAGGCCCCCGCCCTCGACCCAGACCCCGGTAGGGCGCACCCAGCCGTAGCCGTCGTCGGCGCGCAGGTACCAG
Source organism: Hydrogenophilus sp. (assembly GCA_020725195.1). Classification (GTDB taxonomy): domain Bacteria; phylum Pseudomonadota; class Gammaproteobacteria; order Burkholderiales; family Thiobacillaceae; genus DYFL01. Next base: position 25,555 of record DYFL01000031.1, on the reverse strand, counting down.
GTCACCCCGTCGTAGGTGTGCGCCGAGGCCTCGCCGGCCTCGACCATGTGGACGACGCCGCGATAGGGGTTGAGCCTGCGCAGGGCGTAATAGCGGGGATACACTCGGGGACTTGCGCGATGGATGGAAGGCAGGAAAGGCGGTTATCCACAGATACACACAGATGCACACCGATGTTGCGTGGATCCATTTGCATTCGGACTCATCCAGATGGCCTGCCAGGCGTGCCCCCTGTATCGATCCTGCCGGGTTCCATCTGTGTACATCTGTGTCATCTGTGGATTTCAGATTTGGAATCCTAACTAGGCGGTCCGCTGCTCGGCCAGGAGCTTGCCCAGCAGGCGCCTGAGCATCACGGGCTCGAAGGGCTTGTCGCACACCCCCACGACACCCAGGTCCTGCACCGCCGCCAGGCGGCTCTGGTCGGACTCGCTGGTGATCATGAGCACCGGCACCGAGCGCTGCCAGCTGTGCTCGCGGATGTGTTCGATGAAGGCGCGGCCGTCCATCTCGGGCATGTTGTAGTCGGTGACCACGAAGTCGACCAGGTTCTGGTTGAGCAGCTCGGCCGCCTCGCGTCCGTTCTGCGCCTCGACGAAGCTGTCGATGCCCATGTTCTCGAGCATGCGCCGGACGTGCTTGCGCGCCAGGGTGCTGTCGTCGACGAGCAGCACGCGCAGGCCCTCGAGCTCGACGCCGGCCGCCTCCAGGCTGTCGTCGCGGGCCAAGAGGTCGAGGGTGGCGCGCAAAGCCGCGCCGAGCTGGGTCTCGCTGAAGGGCTTGGGCAGGATGCCGCACACCCCGGACTGCTTCACGGGGTCGAGCACCTGGGGCCGGGTCTCGCTGGAGATCAGGATGAAGGGCAGCCCCTCCAGGGCGGGATCGGCGCGCATGGCGTGGACGAGCTCGGTGCCGGACATGTCCGGCAGGTAGAGCGCGCTCAGCACCACCGAGGGGCCCGCCCGGCGCATGGCGGCCAGCGCCTCGCCGCCGCTCGCCGCGATGTCCACATGGAGCACGCCCTGGCGCATGAGCTGCTGCTGGATGATCTTGGCCTGGGTGGGGGACGGCTCGACGAGCAGGGCGGTCAGTTCCTGGACCGAGCGGGCATCCTGCATGCTGGGCTTCTCCTGATGTTGGGGTGCGGGGCGGGTTTTCCCGGGGCGGCCTGGGCCTTTGAACGATCCGCGCCGGCGCGGGGTCCATAGTGTCGGGCAGGCCAGCCGCCCGTCGCGGATGTTACCCTACGCGGAACCTGCCATACCTTCTTTGAAACCGGCTTTTGCGTCAACCATGAACTTCTGCAGCCATTGCGGCGCCCCCCTCACCCTGGAGATCCCCGCCGGCGACAACCGCGCCCGCCACGTGTGCCGGCACTGCGGCGCCATCCATTACCAGAACCCCAAGATGGTGGTGGGCTGCATCCCCGAGTGGGAGGACCGCATCCTGCTCTGCCGCCGCGCCATCGAGCCCAGATACGGCCTGTGGACCCTGCCCGCGGGCTTCATGGAAAACGGCGAGGCCGCCGACGAGGGGGCGGTGCGCGAGACCCAGGAGGAGGCCGGCGCCCGGGTCGAGCTCATCGGGCTCTACAGCGTGATCAGCCTGCCGGACATCAACCAGGTCTACCTCATGTACCGGGCCCGGCTCCTGGACCTGGACTTCCACCCCGGCGAGGAATCCCTGGAGGCCGCGCTCTACGCCGAGGCCGACATCCCCTGGGGTTCACTCGCCTTCCGCACCGTGCAGGCGACCCTGGAGCGCTACTACGCCGACCGCCGCGCCGGCGGCTACGGCCTGCACCTGGACACCCTGCTGCACCGCAAGCGCTAGCCCCCGGATTCCGCCTACGGCTCCATCCGGGCTACAAGTGCCGTAGGAGCGGCTTCAGCCGCGATTCTGCATCCAAACCGACGACCCATTCGCGGCTGAAGCCGCTCCCACAGCGGAGGGCGGCCGTCCGGCCTCGCCTCAGCCCGCCGGGAACAGCAGCGCGTTCACCCGCTTCACGAAACCGGCCGGGTCGCCGACCTGGCCGCCGTCGAGCAGCACGGCCTGGTCGAAGAGCAGGCGGGCGAGGTCCCCGAAGCGCTCGTCGGCCTCGCCCTCCAGCTGCCGCACCAGCGGGTGGGCCGGGTTGATCTCCAGGATGGGCTTGGCCTCCGGGGCCTTCTGGCCCATGGCCTTGAGCATGCGCGCGAGGTTGGCGCTCATGTCGTGCTCGTCGGCCACCAGGCAGGCGGCGGAATCGACCAGGCGGCGGCTCACCCGCACGTCCTTGACGCTCTCGGCGAGCGCCGCCTTGAGCCGCTCGGCCAGGGCCTGGGCCTCCTCGGCCTGGGGCGCCTCGGTCTCGGGCTCGGCCTCGCCCTGCACCGCGGCGAGGTCCAACTCGCCCTTGGCCACGGACTGCAGCGCCTTGCCCTCGAACTCGAAGAGGTTGGCCGCGAGCCACTCGTCGACCCGGTCGGCGAGCAGCAGCACCTCCACGCCCTTCTTGCGGAAGATCTCGAGGTGCGGGCTGGCCTGCGCGGCGGCCAGGCTCTCGGCGGTGAGGTAGTAGATCTTGTCCTGGCCCTCCTTCATGCGGCCGACGTAGTCGGCGAGCGACACGGTCTGGGCCTCGCTCTCGGTGGTCCGGAAGCGCAGCAGCTTGGCGATGCGCTCCTTGTTGGCGGGGTCCTCGCCCACGCCTTCCTTCAGCACCAGACCGAAGTGCTCCCAGACCTGGGCGTACTTGTCCTGGTCGTTCTCGGCCAGGTCCTCCAGGAGGTCCAGGGCCTTCCTCACGCAGCCGGCGCGGATCATCTCCATGTCGCGGGTCTGCTGGAGGATCTCGCGCGAGACGTTCAAGGGCAGGTCGGCCGCGTCGATCACGCCGCGCATGAAGCGCAGGTAGGACGGCATCAGCCGGCGGGCGTCCTCCATGATGAAGACGCGCTTGACGTAGAGCTTGACGCCGGTCTTCGCCTCGCGGTCCCAGAGGTCGAAAGGCGCGTGGGCGGGAACGTAGAGCAGCAGGGTGTAGTCCTGCCGGCCTTCGACCCGGGCGTGGGTCCAGGCGAGCGGTGCCTCGAAGTCGTGCGCCACGTGCTTGTAGAAGGTCTGGTAGTCCTCCTCGCTGATCTCGCTCTTGGGCCGGGCCCACAGGGCGGAGGCGCGATTGGCCGTCTCCTCCTCGCCCTTGTCGTTCACCAGGACGATGGGGATGGGGATGTGGTCGGAGTACTCGCGGATGATGGACTTGAGGCGCCATTCCTCCAGGAACTCGTCCTCGCCCTCCTTCAGGTGCAGGACGATCTCGGTGCCGCGCGCGGCCTTCTCCACGGTCTCCAGGGTGTAGTCGCCGGAGCCCGCCGACTCCCAGCGCACGCCGTGCTCGCGGGTCAACCCCGCGCGGCGGGTGGTGAGGGTGACGCGGTCGGCCACGATGAAGCTGGAATAGAAGCCCACGCCGAACTGGCCGATGAGCTGGGTGTCCTTCTGCTGGTCGCCGGTGAGCCTGCTGAAGAACTCCTTGGTGCCGGATTTTGCAATCGTGCCGATGTGCTCGATCACCTCCTGGCGGCTCATGCCGATGCCGTTGTCGCGCAGGGTCACGGTGCGGGCGGCGCGGTCGACGCTGAGCCAGATCCTGAGGTCGGCCTCGTCCTCGTAGAGCGCCGGGTCGTTCAGGGCCTCGAAGCGCAGCTTGTCGGCGGCGTCCGAGGCGTTGGAGACGAGCTCGCGCAGGAAGATCTCCTTGTGACTGTACAAGGAGTGGATCATCAGCTGCAGCAGCTGCTTGACTTCGGCCTGGAAGCCCAGGGTTTCCTTGATGGTCTCGCTCATGGGGGTTTCTCCTTGTTGCAAACCCCTGCTACATTGTGGCCGCTCGGTGCAATTTCAACAGCTCCCGTACGAACAAGAACCCGATGGGGGGAGGCTTGATACCGGAATACGACCTCTGGGTGGTCGCCTTGTCGGTCACCGTCGCCGTCTTCGCCTCGTTCATCGCCCTGGGGCTCGCCGCCCGCATCCCGCGCGTCGAGGCCAGACTGGCCGGCCGATGGCTCGTCGGCGGGGCCTTCGCCATGGGCGGCGGCATCTGGGCCATGCACTTCCTGGGCATGCTGGCCTTCCACCTGCCCATCCCGCTGGCCTACGACATCCCGCTCACCATTCTCTCCATCGTCCTCGCCATCGCCGCCTCGGGCCTGGCCCTCTACCTGATCCGCCTGGGTCTGCGCAGCCGGGGCCAGCTGCACGGCAGCGCCCTGCTCCTGGCCTCGGGCATCTGCGCCATGCATTACACGGGGATGGCGGCCCTGCGGATGTCACCGCCCATCGATTACCGGCCCGGCCTGGTGCTCGCCTCCTTCGCCATCGCCTATGCCGCCTCCTGGTTCGCCCTGAGGTTCGCCTTCCGCGCGAACGCGGCCGCCCCGCTCTTCACCCTGGGGCACCTCGTCGGCGCCCTGTTCCTGGGCGGCGCCATCGCCGGCATGCACTACACGGGGATGGCCGCGGCCCGCTTCAGCCCGGGCAGCGTGTGCCTGGCCTCGCCCATGGGCCTGGGCAATCCCCAGGTGGCCCTGGTGGTGACGGCGATCACCCTGCTCATCCTGCTCGCCACCCTGCTGCTGCTCGCCTACGACCTGCGCCTGACCGAACAGCGGGCCCGCCTGCTGGCGGAGCTTGAACGCCGCAACCGGGAGCTGGAATCCCAGGCCCGGGAGCTCGCGCAGGGCATGACCGCCCAGATCCGCGAGGGCGCCCGGCGCGACCATATGTTGGCCGCGGTGGTGGCGCAGTCTGGCGACGCCATCCTGACCCTGGACATGGACCGGCACATCACCAGTTGGAACAAGGCCGCCGAGAGCCTCTTCGGCTACCGCAGCGAGGAGGCCGCCGGCCAGGTCTTCGCCGCCCTGCTCAAGCCCGGCGGCCCCGAAGGCTCGCCCGGCAGCGGCATGCCCCAGGTCGGGGCCGGCAGGCTGATGCGCCTGCACCACCGGAACGGCAGGGCCCTCATCGCGAGCTTCACCACCTCGCCGCTGCAAGACGAGTCCGGCGGGCAGGCAGGGGAAATCCTCATCCTGCGCGACGTCACCGAGGAGAGGCACGTCCACGACCAGCTGCAGCTGATGGGGCTGGTGATCGAGAACATGGGCGAGGCGATCCTGATCACCGACGGCGACAAGCGCATCGTCAGCGTCAACAAGGCCTTCAGCAGCATCACCGGCTACACCGCCGAGGAGGTGCTGGGGCGCAATCCCAGCCTGCTCGCCTCCGGCAAGCACGACAAGGCCTTCTACCAGTCGCTCTGGCGCGACCTGCAGCGGCAGGGCACCTGGAAGGGCGAGATCTGGAACCGCCGCAAGGACGGCAGCCTATACCCGGAGTGGCTCTCCATCACGATCCTGCGCGACGCCCAGGGCCGCGCCTGCAACTACATCGGCATCTTCACCGACATCACCGCCTTCAAGGAGAAGGAGGCCCGCATCGAATACCTGGCCCAGCACGACCACCTGACCCGGCTGCCCAACCGGCTGCTGCTGCGCGACCGGCTCCAGCAGGCCATCGCCCAGGCCGGCCGCGAGGGCTCGAAGCTCGCCGTCCTGTTCATCGACCTGGACCGCTTCAAGTACGTCAACGACAGCCTGGGGCACGCCGTGGGCGACCGGCTGCTGCAGGAGGTGGCGACGCGCCTGACGGCCCTGGTGCGGGCCGAAGACACGGTCAGCCGCCAGGGCGGCGACGAGTTCGTGATCCTGCTCAACGGCATCCGCAACATCGCCCACATCGCCCACCTGGCGGAGCGCTTTCTCGAAAACCTCTCCCTCGACTACGCGATCGATCGCCACCGCCTGCACATCACCCCCAGCATCGGCATCAGCCTCTACCCGGACGACGGCGACAGCATCGAGGCGCTCATCCGGAATGCCGACACGGCGATGTACCATGCCAAGGAAACGGGCCGCGCCACCTACCAGTTCTACACGGAAACCCTCAATGCCGCCCTGGCCGAGCGCATGGCCCTGGAAGGCGCGATCCAGTCCGCCCTGGCGCGCGGCGAGTTCCACCTGCACCTGCAGCCGCAGTACCGCATCCGGGACGGGCGGCTGCTCGGGGCCGAGGCCCTGCTGCGCTGGCAGCACCCCGAGAAGGGCGCCATCCCTCCGGACCGCTTCATCCCCCTGGCGGAGGAGGCCAACCTCATCGAGCCCATCGGCCTGTGGGTGCTGGAGGAGGTGATCGGGCTGCTGCACGGCTGGCGCGACGGCCCGCTGGCCGGGGCCCACCTCTCGGTGAACGTCTCGCCGAATCAGCTCGCCAACCCCGACTTCGCGGCCCAGGTGCAGGCCCTGCTGCAGCGCCATCCCATCGACCCGGCGCGGCTGCAGCTGGAAGTCACCGAAACGTCCCTGATGCAGGACGTGGAGCGCAGCCGGGTGCAGCTCCAGGAGCTGAAGCGGCTCGGGCTGCGCATCGCGGTGGACGATTTCGGCACGGGCCATTCCTCCCTCAACTACCTAAAGCGGCTACCCATCGACGAGCTGAAGATCGACCGCTCCTTCATCCGGGACATCCCCGAGGACCCGCACGACGTGATCCTCAGCCGCGCCATCATCAACCTGGCCCACACCCTGCAGTACCAGGTGGTGGCAGAAGGCGTCGAGACGCCCGCGCAGCTCGCCTTCCTGCTGGAGGCCGGCTGCGATCTCGCGCAGGGCTACCACTTAGCCCGGCCCATGCCCGTCCCGGATTTCGTGGCGCTGGCGGAGAGGAACCGCGGCATAGCCCTGGAAGAGAGTCCTTGAGGCTCACCTGCCGCAGCCCGGGTCTGCAACAAGAGAAGCGCCCGGCATGCGGAATTGCTCGCCTCCCACTTCAAGGGGGATGCCGGGGGATGCCTAATTGCCCCTCCCCCTTCAAGGGGGAGGCTGGGAGGGGGATGGGGTAATGCTGATGAGCGGACCGGAATGCGTCGGCTTCGCAGCCAACCCATCCCCACCCTCCCCCTCCCCTTGAAGGGGAGGGCGTGACCCGGGCCCGCGTCACGCCGACCCGATCTCAGCGCAGGCCCAATACGTCTGCATGTCGTAGAGCCCGCGCTTCTTGTGGTTCCGGCCGCCCGGCTGCGCCAGGCTTCACGCCGGCCTTGCCGGCATGAGCCTGCACCGCAAGAAGCGCGAATCGGGATGAACTATCAGCGCAGGCCCAGGACGTCCTGCATGTCGTAGAGCCCGCGCTTCTTGTCCGCGAGGAAGCGGGCGGCGCGCAGGGCGCCCAGGGCGAAGGTGGCGCGGCTGGAGGCCTTGTGGCTGATCTCGACGCGCTCGCCGATGCCGGCGAACATCACGGTGTGGTCGCCGACGATGTCGCCGCCGCGCACGGTGGCGAAGCCGATGGTGCCGGGCGCGCGCTCGCCGGTCACGCCCTCGCGGCCGTAGACGGCGTGGGTCTTGAGATCGCGGCCCAGGGCCCGGGCCACCACCTCGCCCAGCGCCAAGGCCGTGCCCGAGGGGGCGTCCACCTTGTGCCGGTGGTGCGCCTCGATGATCTCGATGTCGAAGCCCTCGTCGAGCACCCGGGCGGCCAGATCCAGCAGCTTGAACGCCAGGTTGACGCCGACGCTCATGTTGGGGGCGAAGACGACGGGGACCGCCTCGGCCGCCTGGGCGATGGCGCGCTTGCCGGCCTCGTCGAAGCCCGTGGTGCCGATGACCAGGCTCACGCCGGCGGCGACGCAGTGCCCGATGTGCCGGAGGGTGGCCTCGGGCCGGGTGAAATCGATGAAGGCGTGGGCCCCCTGCAGGGCCGCCGCCGGATCGCTGCTCACCGCCACGCCGCCGTGGGCACCGATGAGCTCGCCGGCATCCTTGCCCAGATAGGGGCTGCCCGGGCGCTCCAGGGCGGCGGCGAGCCGCATGTCCGGGGCGGCGGCGACCGCCTCCATCAGGGCGCGGCCCATGCGGCCGCTCGCGCCGGCGATGACGACGTTCAGGCTCATGGCTTCTGCGCCTCCGGGCCGGCGGGCATCACGTTGCCCTCGATGCCCTTGAGGCGGTCGTCCTCGAAGACCACCGTGATGCGGCGGGTCTCGACCAGCCTGCCCTTCTGCTCGAGCCGATAGACGTAGTCCCAGCGGTCCGTCCGGAAGGGGTCGACCACCAGCGGCGTGCCCAGCACGAAGCGCACCTGGGAGGGGGTCATGCCGGGCTTGAGCTTGTCGATCATCTCCTGGGTCACGACATTGCCCTGCTGGATGTCGATCTTGTGCGGGGTGACGACCTCGAGCGGGCTTTTCCAACTGCATCCGGACAGCAGCAGGAGCAACAGGAGGGTCTTCCTCATCGATTCGGCCTATGGATTAAGCAAGCAAGCGCGCTATGATAGCGTGACCTATCGAATTCGCACACCGATGACCACAGGCGACCAGCTCAAGACCAAGGGGCTCAAGGCCACCGTGCCCCGCATGAAGATCCTCGACCTGTTCGAGAAGGCCGACAAGCGCCATCTGACCGCCGACGACGTCTACAGCCTCCTGAAGGAGGAGAACGTCGACATCGGCCTGGCCACGGTCTACCGGGTGCTCACCCAGTTCGAACAGGCCGGCCTGCTGATCCGGCACCATTTCGACACCGAGAAGGCCAGCTACGAACTCAACCAGGGCGGGCACCACGACCACATCGTCTGCATCCAGTGCGGCCGGGTGGAGGAGTTCTACGACGCCGAGATCGAGCGGCGCCAGAAGAAGATCGCCGCCGAGCGCGGCTTCGCCCTGCACGAGCACAGCCTCTATCTGTACGCGGACTGCATCAAGGAAAACTGCCCGTATAGGAAGTAGGCAGTAGGGAGTGGGAAATGGCCTTCCCCACTACCCCCTCCCTGCTCCCAACATCTCCTCGGCGTGGCGGCGGGTGGTCTCGGTGATGGTCACGCCGCCCAGCATGCGGGCGATCTCCTCCACGCGCTCGCCGGGCCCGAGCACGGCCACGCCCGACACCATCTGGCCGTCCTTCTTCGCCTTCGAAACGACGTAATGGCGCGCCGCGCGGGCCGCCACCTGCGGCAGGTGCGTGACGCAGAGCACCTGGCGGCTGGCGCCGAGATCCGCCAGCATGCGCCCGACCACCTCCGCCACGCCGCCGCCGATGCCGGCGTCCACCTCGTCGAAGATCAGCGTGGGCGCCCCGCTGCTGCCCGAGAGCACGGTCTGCAGGGCGAGCCCGATGCGGGACAGCTCGCCGCCGGAGGCGGTCTTGGCCAGAGGCTTCAGGCCCTGGCCGGCATGGGGGCTGACCTGGAACTCCACCTCCTCTAGGCCCTGGGCGCCGGGCTCGCAGGGGTGCAGCTCGACGGCGAAGCGCCCGCCCTTCATGGCCAGGCCCTGCATGGCCTGGGTCGCCGCGCGGGCGAGCCGCTCCGCGCCGGAGCGGCGCTGCGCCCCGAGCGCCTGCGCCGCCTCGCGGTAGACCGCCTCCGCGCCGCGCTCGGCATCGCCCAGGGCCGCCAGATCGGTGAGCTGGTCCAGCTCGGCCAATCGCCGCCGGGCGTCTTCGAGCAGCGCCGGGATCTCCTCCGGCTTGACGCGGTGCTTGCGCGCCGCCGCCGTGACCGCCGCGATCCGGGCCTCGGCCTCGGCCAGGGCGGCGGGGTCCAGTTCCACCCGGTCGCCGTAGCGGCTGAGCTCGTGGGCGGCCTCGCCCAGATCGATGAGGCCGCTTTCCAGCAGCCGCGCCAGCTCCTGCAGGCGGCCGTCGATGCCGGCCAGCTCGGCGAGGCGGCCCTGGACGGCCTTGAGCTGGGCGAGGATGCCGGTCTCGTCGCCGGCCAGGGCCGCGTGGGCCTGCTGCGCCCCGGCGGCGAGCTCCGCGGCGTGGGCCAGACGCCGGTGCCCTTCCTGCAGCCCCGCCCATTCCTCCGCGCTGAAGCGCAGGGCGCCGAGCTCTTCCACGGTCCAGACCAGGCGCTCCCGCTCGGCCTGCCGCGCATGCGCCGAGCGCTCCGCCTCCTCGCGCCGCAGCACGGCCTCGCGCCAGGCGCGGTAGGCCTCGGCCACCCGCTGGGCCAGCGCCTTCGCCCCGGCGTGGGCGTCCAGGATCTGCCGCTGGGTGGCCGCCTTGAGCAGGGAATAGTGGGCGTGCTGGCCATGGATGTCGACGAGGAACTCGCCGGCCTCCTTGAGCTGCGCGAGGGTGACCGGGCGGCCGTTGACGAAGGCCCGGGAACGGCCGTTGGCGTCGATGCTGCGGCGCAACAGGCAGGCGCCCCCATCGTCGTCCAGACCCATCTCATCGAGCCAGGCCGCGAGCCCTGGCAGCCCGGTGCCGTCGAATTCGGCGGTGAGGTCGGCGCGCTCCGCCCCCTCCCGGACCACGCCCGAATCGGCCCGGGCGCCGAGCGTCAGGCCCAGGGCGTCGAGCAGGATGGACTTGCCCGCGCCCGTCTCGCCGGTGAGCGCGGAAAACCCGGGCTGGAATTCCAGTTCCAGGCGGTCCACCAGTACGAAGTCGGTGATGGTCAGGGCGCGGAGCATGCGGGTGCTCTGAGGGGCATTGGTCGTGGCATCTCGGACGGGTGGGAGGATATCTTTGCCCGGCGCGGATTTCCAGTTGGACCGCCGCCCGCTGAGCGCTGCTCTAGCGGTAATCCCAGAGCTGGTGCAGATCGATGGGCACGATGAAGTCACGGGGCACCATGTCGTGCACCTCGTAGGCCGGGTTGCTGCAATCCCGCGCCAGCGGGTGCGGCAGGGGGGCGCCGCGGGGCCCGAGGACGCTCTTCGCCACGGGCGCTGTGGCCGCCTTGCCGCGCCGGATCACGATCGCGGTCTCGCCGTTGCGCAGCTTGACGAAGGCCCCGGGCGGAAAGACGGACAGCTCGCGGACGAAAAACTGCGCCAGCTCGGCATCCATCTCGCTGCCTCGCCTGAGGAAGATGTCGCGCAGGGCCTCCTTGGCGAGGATCGTGCCCCGATAACTGCGGGGGGTGACCATGGCGCTGTAGGTGTCGGCCAGCGAGAGGACGCGCACGCTCAGCGGGATGTTGTCGCCCCGCATCGCGCCCGGATAGCCGCTGCCGTCCAGCTTTTCATGGTGGTGCAGCACGGCCTTGATCCACAGGTCGTCCCCCACGCCGGCGCCCAGCAGCCTGTCCACGGATTCCAGGGGGTGCAGGCGCATGAGCCTCTGCTGCTCCGGGGTCAGCGGGCTGGTCTGGCGCTGCAGGGTCTCCTGCAGTTCGATGATGGACACGTTCGCGGTGAGGGCGGCGGCCAGGAGCGGGATGCGCTCTTCCTGCGCCATCGCCTTGCGCTGGGCGATGAGCTCGCACAGGATCGCCACGTGCAGGGGGTGGATGATGGTGTAGCGCCCCTCGTGGTCCAGGTGCAGGGCGCCGAGGGCGGCATCCGCGTCGTAGCGGCAGAGCGCCTGGATGTCGGCGCACAGGCCCCGGATGCGCCCGGGGATGTCCGCGCCCTCCGGGTTGGCGAAGGCCGCGAAGATGCCGGCGAGCCGGTTGCGGAAGGCGTCCAGCATGTGGAAGGGCGACTTGCGCTCCGGCTGCTCAGGCTTGACGTGAGCGGTCGCGGCCTCGGACTGATAGAGCCCGCGTTCGAGGAGCGCCCCGAACTGCTTCTCGCTGGCGATCAGGAGCCCCTTCTTGAGCAGCAGCAGCCCGCTCGCGTCATAGCAGTCGAAGCATAGCGCTTCCCCCACCGTGATCTCGCCTGGCCTGATGCGCTTCATGTGCCCCCCCTTCCTGAGCCTATGGGAAACGCTTGCTGAGGGTTCTGCTTTGTCCGGCGCCCGCCGGTCTGCCTTAAGCCGGGTGGTCGGCCTGGGGCCCGGCTTTCATTGTTTTTGCTTGGCTGATCAAGAGCCTACCTGAAATCAGGCCGGCCCGATACGCCTACCTGAGCCCATCCCGGGCGAGCGGGCTTACAGCTTCTCCCCCCAGTGCAACTTCTCACGCAGGGTGTCGTAGTAGTTGTGCTCGGCGGGATGCAGCAGGCGCACGGCATTTTTGGCCCGGCGGATGAGCACCCGGTCGCCGACCTGGAGGTCGGCATGGGCCTGGCCGTCGAAATGCGCCCGGGCATCATCGGCATGGATGAGGTTGATCTCGATCTCGGAGCGGCTGTTGATGGCGATGGGCCGCGCCGACAGGGTGTGCGGGCAGATCGGCGCGAGCACGAAGGCCTCCAGCGTGGGGTGCAGGATGGGCCCGCCCGCGGACAGGGCGTAGGCGGTGGAGCCGGTGGGGGTGGCCGCCACCAGGCCGTCGGCGCGCTGGCTGTAGACGAACTTGTCGTCGATATAGACCTCGAACTCGATCAGGCGCCCGGTCATGCCCTTGCTCACCACCACGTCGTTGAAGGCACAGGTGGCGTGGGTGATGGCCTCGCCCCGCTCGACGCAGGTGTCGAGCATGATGCGGTCCTCGGCCACATATTCGCCGGCGAGCATCTCCTCCAGGGTCGGCAGCATGGTGTCGAGGGAGACGTCGGCCAGGAAGCCCAGGCGCCCCTGGTTGACCCCGATGAGCGGCACGGGATGCTCGGCGAGCGAGCGCGCCACGTTGAGCATGGTGCCGTCGCCGCCCAGGACGATGGCCAGGTCGACCTTCTGCGCCAGTTCCGCCAGGGGCTGCACGACGAGGCCGTCGACGTGGTACTGTTCCGCGGTCTGCGGGGTGGTGTAGAGGACATGCCCCCGCTGCCTGAGGAACTCGGCCAGGCGCACCAGGGCGCTGGTGACCGAGGTGGTGTAATACTTGCCGATCAGGGCGATGTTATTGAATTGTTTTTCCATGGCGTGAAATTATAGCCGTGGGCCATGGCTGACAAGTTATCGATGAAATGCTGAACGATCGCGCCCGGATACTGCTCAAGACCCTCGTCGAACGCTACATCGAGGAAGGCGAACCGGTCGGCTCGCGCACCCTGTCCAGGCATGCCGGCCTGAACCTCTCGCCCGCGACCATCCGCAACGTCATGGCCGACCTGGAGGAAGGCGGCTACATCGCGAGCCCCCACACCTCCGCCGGCCGCGTGCCCACGCCGCGCGGCTACCGGCTGTTCGTCGACAGCCTGCTCACGGTCAGGCCGCTCGATGAGCCCGAGATCGCCCAGATCGAGTCCGCCCTGCTGCCCGACGACCCCCAGCGCCTGGTGGCGGCGGCCTCGCAACTGCTGGCCGAGCTCACCCGCTATGCCGGGGTCGTGGTGACGCCCAGGCGGCGCAGCCAGCGCTTCCGGCAGATCGAGTTCCTGAACCTTTCGGACAAGCGCATCCTGCTCATCATCGTCACCGCCGGCGGCGAGGTGCAGAACCGCATCATCCTCACCGACCGCGCCTACAGCCAGGGCCAGCTCACCCGCGCCGCCAACTTCTTCAACCACCATTACAGCGGCCTGAGCTTCGAGGAGGTCCAGCCCCGCCTCCAGGGCGAGCTCAGGGACCTGCAGAGCGACATCAGCCGGCTCATGCAGGCCGCCGTCGAGGCGAGCAGCCGGGCCTTCGCGGGCGGCGGCAAGGCCTATGTCATCGCCGGCGAGGCCAACCTGCTCAAGACGCCGGACCTCGCCTCCGACATGGGCCGCCTGCGCGAGCTGTTCTCCATGTTCGAGCAGAAGACCGACCTGCTCCAGCTCATGGATGTGGGCTACCGGGCCGAGGGCGTGCAGCTCTTCATCGGCGCGGAGGCAGGTGTGGCCCCCCTGGACGAATGCAGCGTCATCACCGCCCCCTACGAGGTGGACGGCGAGATGGTGGGCACCCTGGGCGTCATCGGCCCCACCCGCATGGCCTACGAGCGGGTCATCCCCATCGTCGACATCACGGCCCGACTGCTGTCCAACGCCCTTTCCTATCACTGATCGGCAGAGCAGGCCGAGGGCATCGCGGCTGAAGCCGCTCCCACCGACGACCCGGAACCATGGACTACTACCGCCCAGAACCGCCCTTCCGCCACGACCAGCCCGCCCGCATCGGGGTGCTGCTCATCAACCTGGGCACGCCCGAGGCCCCCACCGCCCAGGCCCTGCGTCCCTACCTGAAGGAGTTTCTGTCGGACCGCCGGGTGGTGGAACTCCCGCGGCCGGTCTGGTGGCCGATCCTGAACGGCGTCATCCTGCGGACCCGTCCCCGGAAGTCGGCCGAGAAATACGCCGCCATCTGGACCCCGGAGGGCTCGCCCCTCAAGGTCCACACCGAACGCCAGACCCGGCTGCTGCGCGAGGCCCTGGCGGCACGCCTCGAGGAGCCCGTCCTGGTCGAATACGCCATGCGCTACGGCCGGCCATCCGTGGCCTCGGCCATCCGCAGGCTCCGGGAGCAGGGCTGCGACCGCCTGCTCGCCCTGCCGCTCTACCCCCAGTACGCCGCCAGCAGCTCGGCATCCGCCCTGGATGCGGTGTTCCAGGCGCTCCTCCACAGCCGCAACATGCCCGAGCTGCGGGTGGTGCGGCACTTCCACGACCTTCCCGGCTACATCGCGGCCCTGGCCGCGCGCATCGAGACGCAGTGGGCCGAGCACGGCCGACCGCAGATCCTGCTCATGAGCTTCCACGGCGTGCCCCGGCGCAGCCTGGAACTGGGCGACCCCTACCACTGCGAGTGCCAGAAGACCGCCAGGCTCCTGGCGGAGCGCCTCGGGCTCGGCCCGGAGCGCTACCGCGTCGCCTTCCAGTCCCGCTTCGGCCGGGCGGAATGGCTCAAGCCCTACACCTCGGAGACGCTGGCCGAACTGGGGCGCAAGAAGACCCGCCGCGTGGACGTGGTCTGCCCCGGCTTCGTGGCCGACTGCCTGGAGACCCTGGAAGAGATCGCCATGGAGAACAAGGCGGTGTTCCTCAATGCCGGCGGCGGCGAATACCGCTACATCCCCGCCCTCAACGAGCATCCCGACTGGATCGCCGCCCTCGCCGATCTCGCCCTCGCCCACCTCCAGGGCTGGACGGATGCCGGCGCCGCCGAGGAGGCGGATGCGCTGGCGGCCCGCCTGCACCGGGCCAAGGCGCTCGGGGCCGGGCAATGAGGGATTTATTGTGAAATCGGCGGCATTTCGCAAAATCGGAGCATCTGGCCGCAATATTACGAGTCAAGTCCACGATGGCCGCATGGCGCGCGGGGATCGCTCCCAGCCGCACTCGCCGATTCGCCCCCCGTCCGGGCCCGGACGGGGCATTTAATCAGCAAATAAGAAGGTTCTAATACTGATTGGGGTCAATTTTTTTTCGGGAAGTGCATTGACGGCAACAATATCTGGATGTCAGCATTGATCAATATTCACTGGCCGAGCGCTGGTTCATCGTTTAAAAAAGACCAATAGAGCCGTTTTTTGGCCGGCGGGAACACCGCCTTTTCACCCACTGGTACTGGAGGAGTACATGAAGCAAACCATCGTACTTGCCCTGCTTGCTGCGGGCACCCTGGGCATGGTCTCTGCCCAAGCGGCCGACGTGCGCGTCATGGCCGCGAACTGTGCCTACTGCCACGGCCCCGACGGCAAGAGCCAGGGCCCCATCCCCTCCCTCGCGGGCCTGGACAAGGGCTACTTCATCCAGCAGATGAAGGACTTCAAGAGCGGCGAGCGCCCCTCGGTGGTGATGCAGAAGCACGCCCTGGGCTACACCGAGGAAGAATGCCGGAAGCTGGCCGAGTGGTTCGCTGCCGTTAAATAAAGCAAAGGAGACAACACGATGGCCTTCAATCGACGCGATTTTCTGAAGATTTCCGCAGGTGCCGCCGGCGCGGCCACCCTGGGCGGCCTGTCCGGCTGCGCCACCCCGGGGGCCCGCGCCAAGGCCAAGGTGGTGGTCGTGGGCGGCGGCTTCGGCGGCGCCACCTGCGCGCGCTACATCAAGATCTGGGATCCCGGCATCGACGTCACCGTCATCGAGATGAACGACAAGTTCGTCTCCTGCCCCTTCTCGAACACCGTCCTGGGCGGCATCAGCGACATGGAGGACATCACCCACGGCTACGACGGCCTCAAGAAGGACGGCGTGCGCCTGGTGAAGGACGAGGTGGTCGGCATCGACGCCGCCAAGCGGGTGGTCAAGTGCAAGAGCGGCGCCACCTTCAATTATGACCGGCTGGTGCTCTCCGGCGGCATCGAACTGCGCCCCGAACTCATCCCCGGTTTCGATGCCGCGGCGCAGCAAACCGTGATGCATGCCTGGAAGGCCGGCCCCCAGACCGCCACCCTCAGGAAGCAGCTCGAGGCCATGCCCAACGGCGGCGTCTTCGTGATCTCCATCCCCGGCATGCCCTACCGCTGCCCGCCCGGCCCCTACGAGCGCATCAGCATGGTGGCCAACTACTTCAAGCAGAAGAAGCCCAAGTCCAAGGTCATCGCCCTGGACACGAACTCCGACATCGTGTCCAAGAAGGGGCTGTTCATGGCCGCCTGGGACAAGCACTACAAGGGCATGATCGAATACCGGCCCTCCAGCAAGCCGGTGCGCATCGACGCCAAGACCAGGACCGTGGTGCTCGACGTCGAGGACGTCAAGGCCGACGTGCTCAATGTGATCCCGCCCATGCGCGCCCATGCCATGACCGCGGCCGCCGGGGTGCGCAACGACAACGACAACTGGTGCAAGGTCAACTTCACGACCCTGGAATCCACCGCCGTGCCCTACGTCCACGTCATCGGCGACTCCATCTCGGCACCCACGCCGAAGTCCGGCTCCATGGCCAACAACTACGGCAAGATCTGCGCCGCGGCCATCGTGGAGCTGATCAACGGCCGCCAGCCCGACGCCAGCCCGGTGATCACCAACACCTGCTTCTCCGCCACCACCGGCCACACCGCCATCCACGTCGCGGCCGTCTGGCGCCTGGAGGGGGACAAGTGGGTCACGCCCAAGGGCGCATCCGGCGTCTCCAAGGAGGAGAGCGAGATGGAGTGGGCCTACATGACCGGCTGGGCCAAGAACATCTGGGCCGACACGCTCAATCTCTGAAGCCCGGGAGATTCGGCACCGAAAAGGAGGGGGCGACCCCTCCTTTTTTCATTATCGCTGTCCTACAGGCCCGGATGCAGGCAGGCAGCGGGTCAAAGCTCGAAGATATGCCCCTCGCGCAGGGGCTGGACCGGCCGGCAGTGCGCCCCTGCGCCCAGCTCGACCAGGATGTCCACCTCCGCCCCCGGCTTCATGTGCGTGATCCAGACCGCGACCTCGTCCCTGAGCCCGGCGAGGTCGGGGCAGAGGGTCTCCGGACAGTAGTGCATGGACAGCTCGGCGATCCGGCGCAGGCGGTTGGGGAAGGAGCATTCCACGATGAGGTGGCGCAGGTCCGCGGTAGCGTCGGCGGCCTGCCACAGGGCGGCGTGGCTGCAGGTGTCGCCGGAGAGGACGAGGCTGCCCCGGCTGCCGCGCAGGCGGTAGCCCACGGCGGGGACCACATGCCGGGCCGGCAGGGCCGTGATCTCCCGCGCGCCGAGCCGCACCGGCACCCCCATCTCGATCGGCGCGTAGGCGAGGATCGGCTCCTCGTGGTTGGGGATGCGGGAGAAGTCCGGCCATATCTGCCAGTTGAAGAGGTGCTCCCTGAGCACCGCCAGGACCTCGGGGATGGCGTGCAGGGTCACGGGGCGGCTGCGGCTGCCCATGACGCTGTCGAGCAGGGGCGGCAGCGCCAGGATGTGGTCCAGGTGGGCGTGGGTGAGGAAGACATGGTCGATCTTCGCCAGCGCCTCCAGGGAAAGGCGCGTGACGCCGCTGCCGGCATCCAGGAGGATGTCCTCGTCGATGAGATAGGAGGTGGTGTGGCGCCCGTCGCCGATGCCCCCGCTCGCCCCCAGCACCCGGATATGCATGCCCGCCCCTTCAGGAAAAAAACACTCGATCCGCAGATTTCGCAGATGAGTGCAGATCGTTCATCGCCTTCGGCTCGCCATGGAATCCGTGGATTCTCATCTGGGTCATCTGCGGTTTCCAGGCCTATTTCGTGGTGAAGGTAAAGACCCCGTCCCAGTCTTCCGGCGGCGGGTGGCCGCGGAAGTGGGCGATGCGTTCCAGATAGACCTCGTAGAGCTTGCAGGGTGCCCTGCCCTGCAAGGGCTTCAGGGCCGCCTCGGCCGCATCCCAGTCCCGGGCCTGGTAGGCCTGCAGCGCCGACTCGAAGCGCCCGGCCTCCTCCCGCACCTCGGCCGGCACCTCGGCCGGCACCCCCAGGGGCTCGTAGATGGCCACCGGCATCGCCTTGCCCTTCACCCGCACGCGGTCGACGAGGCGGAAGAGGATGTCCGGGCAGGCCGCCCTTGTCGCCTCGCCGCAGAGCACGCCCACGCCGTACTCCTTGGTCAGCCCCTCCAGGCGCGAGGCGAGGTTCACCGCGTCGGCCATCACCGTGTAGGCCATGCGGAACTCCGAGCCCATGTTGCCCACGCTCATGCGACCGCTGTTGACCCCGACGCCGATCCTCACGGCGGGCCAGCCGCGGGCCTCCAGCTGCGGATTGAGCCCGGCCAGCGCCCGCTGCATGGCCAGGGCGGTGAGCACGCCGTCGCGGGCATGGCGCTCGTCGCTCATGGGCGCGCCCCAGAAGGCCATGATGGCGTCGCCGATGTATTTGTCGATGGTGCCGCGGTGTTCCTGGATCACCCGGGTCATGGCCGAGAGGTAGACGTTCAGCATCTCCGCGAGGCTCGCCGCCTCCAGCCCTTCGGAGATGCTGGTGAAGCCGCGGATGTCGGAGAAGAGCACCGTCATCTCCCGCGACTCGCCGCGCAGGCTGTAGCGGCCCGGGTCCCTGGCCATCTCGTCGACCAGCTCCGGCGGCACGTACTGGCCGAAGAGGCGGGTGATCTGGGCCCTGGAGCGGGCCTCGACGAAGAAGCCGTAGCTCATGTTGAGCACGAAGAGACCGGCCACCGCGGTGAGCAGCGAGGCCGGCGGCAGGCTCATGTGCAGGGCCTGCCAGACGTAGGCGTCCGCGCCCACGATCAGCGCGATGAGGCCGGCGACGCCGGCCGCGGCCCAGACCGGGCTCGCGAGCGGCAGCCAGAGCGCGAGCAGGACACCGATCAGGCCCACGCCCGCGACCAGCCACAGCCGCAGCGCGGCCGGCTCCCACTTCACCGTCCCGTCGAGGATGCCGGAGACCAGGTTGGCGTGGATCTCCACCCCGGGGAAGGCCTGCTCCGTCGGGGTGACGCGCAGGTCCAGCAGGCCCGGGGCGGACGAGCCGATGAGCACGATGCGCCCCTCGAGCCGGGCGGCCGGGGTGCGGCCCTCGAGGACGTCCGCGGCCGGGATGTAGGCGTAGGCCGCGGGCGCCCGGTAGGGCACCAGCGCCATGCCGCGCCCGTCCATGGGGACCGCGAGCCCGTCCAGGTCCAGGCTCGCGGGCCGGCCGGCGGGGCTGGGCGCGGCGACGCCGGCCCCGGGGATCTCCAGCGCCGCGCGCACCAGGTTCAGGGCGAGCGAGCCGTAGCACTGCCCCCTGTAGTCGATGACGAGCGGCATGCGCCGCGCCACGCCGTCGAAGTCCGGCTGCATGTTGAAGAAGCCCGCCTGGGCGGCGCCCGCCTGCAGGCGGGCGAGGTTGGCGCCGTAACCCGAGGCCGTGAGCGGGCGCACGCCGAGGCCGTGCAGGCGCTCGCAGGGCAGCAGGGGCTGGGGCAGCGCGCCGGTGCGGTCGCCCTCGCCGCGGCGGACGGTGTCGAAATAGTAGCCGAGCACGGACGGCCCCCTGGCCAGGGCCTGTGCCAGCCGGCCGTCGTAGTCCAGGTCCGGGCGCAGGCGCTCGAGCTGCCCGACGAAGCCGGCCTCCCCGGCCAGCGCCCCCTTGGCCAGGCCTTCGAGCACGGGCAGCCCGGAGCTCGGGTCGGGCTCGGCGAAGACGATGTCGTAGCCGACCGCGGCGACGCCGTACTGCTCGAACAGGTTCGCGGCCAGCATCGCGGTCTGGTGCCTGGGCCAGGGCCAGCGGCCGATCTCCTTCAGGCTCTTCTCGTCGATGTCGACGATGACCACGCGCTCGTCCACCCCCTGGGCCCGGAACATCTGCACCTTGAGGTCGTAGATCGCCGCGTCCAGCTTGTCGAGGAACAGCAGGCGGTAGAGCCCGCCCGCATGCCCCAGCAGCACCAGCAGGAAGGCGAGGCTCACCGCCAGCTGGCCGAGCAGGCGGCGCGAGCGCAGGGTCATTTCAGGCGATAGAGCCGATTCTCGACGAGCTTGCCGTCGGGCAGGGCGTGCCCCCCGGCCTCGACCGCCTCCGACAGGCGCGCGATACGGTCCTCAGGGTGGGGATGGGTCTTGTAGAGCAGGGCGAGCCGGCTGTCCTGGGCCGGCACGTGGCCGATCGACTGCAGCACCGCCGGCAGGGCGTAGGCGTCGTAGCCGGCGCGCGCCGCCAGGACCATGCCGATGCGGTCGGCCTCGTGCTCCGCCTCCTTGTCCAGGCTGCGGGCGACGATCTCGGCGCCGTTGCCGATGAGGTTCTGCAGCACCTGGCTCTGGTCCCTGAGGCGCTGGCCGAGGAGGCCGCCGAAGGCCGCCACCATCTGGGTCTGGCGCAGGAGGTTGAGGTGATGCTTCATGATCACGTGGCCGATCTCGTGGCCGAGCACGCCGGCGAGCTCCGCCTCGCTCTGGAGCCGGCGGTAGAGGCCCTTGGTGATGAAGATGTAGCCGCCGGGCGCCGCGAAGGCGTTGATGTCCTCGGTATCGATCACCCCGAAGTGCCACTGCAGGTCCGGGCGCTCGCTCTGCATCGCCACCCAGCGGCCGATGCGGTTGACGTAGCGCTGCAGCCCGTCATCCTTGACCAGGGGCGAGGCGCCGAGCAGGTTGCCGGCGATCTGGCGGCCGATCTGGCGCTCCTCCTCGGGGCTGGTGCGCCCCGCCAGGAGGGCCTGGATGAGCTGCTCCCCGGGCCTCGGCGCCGCGGCGCTGTTGGCCGGGGGCTGCTGCGGCGGCGGGGCCATGGTCTGCGGCGGCTGGGTGCCGCGCAGGATCCCCCTGAGCACGTCCTCCAGGGCCGCCGCCTGGCCCTGGCCGAGCATGCCGGCCAGGGCCAGCGCCGCGGTGATCGGCGTCTTCCAACGGTGTGCCATGTTCAGTTCCCTCCCCACGGGCTGGTGCCCTCCTGGCGCCTGGGTGCCGGCAGATGGGCGACGTCGCGGCGGGCCAGGCCGGCATCGGCCGCGAACCGGGCCGCCTCGTCGCGGCCGACGGCATGGGCCTCGAGCTGCCGCAGCTGCGCCTCGTCGAAGCGGGCCTTCCTCAGTTCATCCTCGGTGAGGCCGCGCACGCCCGCCACCGCCACCACCCTGCCCGGGTCGCGCGGGGTGGTGCCCAGGGCCACGACGCCGCCGATCTCGCCGGCGACGTCGGCGCGCGCGGCCTCGCCGCCGCGCACGGAGAGCAGCCGCACCCAGCCGGTCCTGCCGTTGGCGCGGACCTGCGTCCAGCCGCCCTGCCGGCCGAGGATCTCCACCCGGGCGCCCCTGGCCACGGTACCCACGCCGGCAGCCGTCGCGGACGGCGCGGAGCGCAGGCTCTCGTCCCTGATCATGACGCCGGGCGCGGCCCAGGCGGCGGGAGCCGCCGCCAGGGCGAGCAGCAGCAAAAGTCCTGTCAGCTTCATCGACCACCCCTCCAAAGGGTAAAGGCATGTCCTGCCCATGATACTCATGCGGACATGCGATTGCATTATGATGCCCGCATGAGTCGTGCAACCGAGATGCTCACCCGGCGCGGCGAGGCCGCCCTGGCCTGGCTCGGGGCCTGGGGCCGCGCCTTCCGCTTTGCGGCCGGCGCCCTCGCCGCCGCCTTCACGCCCGCGCTCTACAACAGCGCGACGCGCACCGTCGTGCAGAAGCAGATCTACTTCACGGCCTGGCAGATCCTCGCCACCTTCACCGCCTTCGCCGCCGTGCTGAGCCTGGTGATCATCCAGATCTCGGTCAGCACCGCGCGCGACTTCGGCCTCTCCGACTACGCCCTGGAGGTGGTGATCCGGGTGCTCGTGCTCGAACTGCTGCCGCTGCTCACCGCGCTGTTCGTCGCCCTGCGCTCGGGCGCGGCGATCAACACCGAGGTCGCCCTCATGAACATCAACAACGAGATCCGCGCCCTGGAGGCGGCGGGGGTGGACCCCATGCGCTTCGAGTTCATGCCGCGGGTGATCGGCGGCACCATCTCGGTGCTGGCGCTCACGGCCCTGGCGAGCCTCATGGCCCTGGTGCTGGGCTATGTGACCGTCTACGGCCTGCAAGGTTCGAGCCTGCCCGACTTCGGCCGGGTCATGGGCAAGGTCTTCACCATCCCCATCCTGCTCGGCTTGTGGGTGAAATGCCTGGCCTTCGGCGTGGCGGTCACCGTCATCCCCATCGTGGCCGGCCTCGACGCCCCGCAGAAGCTCTTCTTCGCGCCCATTGCCGTGCTGCGCGGCATGGTCCGGCTGTTCTTCGTGCTCATGCTCATCGAGGTGGCCGCATTAGCCCTAACGTACATCTGAACTGGGTGGCCGACGACGCCGAGCGGCGCGCCTTCCTCGCCGGGCACCCGGCCGCCGCCCTGGTCTCGGCCGAGATGCCCCTGCGCGCCAACCTCTCGGTGCTCGAGAACATCGCCATCGTCCCCCAGTACCGCGAGAACCTGGACTACGACCGGGCCGCCCACCGGGCCTGGAAGCTGCTCGAGCGCGCCGGCGCCACCGGCTGCGCCCTCAAGCGCGACCCCGACCTGAGCTTTGAAGAGCGCTTCATCGCCAAGCTGCTGCGGGCGATGGTCACTTCACCCCCTATAATCCTGATCGAGCGCCCCGCCCTGCTGCTGCCGGACACCGACTACCCGGCCTGGCTGGAGCGCACGCTCGACGCCCTCGCGGCGGACTTCAACCAGTGCTGGATCCTGGACTACCGATGGAACGAGCCCCTGTACGCGCCCCGCTGATCAAGAACCTGGGCTTCAAGGTCGGCCTCCTGCTCGCCCTGACCGCCGCGCTGGCCCTCGGCTTCTTCGTCTACGTGCTCTACGTGCGCGGCGTCTTCCAGGAAACCCAGAAGCTCGTCCTGGTCGCCGCCAATGCCGAGGGCGTCAGCATCGGCATGCCGCTGACCTTCTCCGGCTTCCCCATCGGCCGGGTCAGCCGCATCGCCCTGACCGAGGAGGGCGAGGCCCGCATCGAGATCAGGGTCCCCGTGAAAGACGCCCGCTGGCTGCGCACCACCAGCGTGTTCACCCTGGAGCGGCCCTTCGTCGGCGCGGCCAGGATCCGCGCCTTCAGCACCAATCTCCAGGACCCGCCGCTGCCGGACGGCGCCGAGCGCCGGCTGCTCGTCGGGGACGCCGCCGAGGCGATCCCCCAGCTGGTCGAGCGGGTCCGCAAGATCCTGGACAACGTCGAGGCGATGACCGCCGAGGACTCGAGCCTCAACCGCAGCCTGGCGCACGTGAGCACCATCACCGGCCGCATGGCGGGCGAATACGGCGTCATGGAGGGCGTGCTGGGCAGCCCGGAGAATGCGAGGCACGTGGTCGAGGCCCTGAAGAAGGCGGAAGCCCTGCTCGCCAGCCTCAACGAGGCCTCCCGCAAGGTCGACGCCCTGCTCGCCAAGACCGACCAGCGGGTCTACGGCCCGGACGGCGTCATGGACCAGGCCGACCGGTCCCTCGCCCAGATCGGCACCCTCCTCGAGGACGTGCGCGCGAGCCTCAAGAGGGCCGATGCCGTGCTCACCGACGCCCAGGCCATCAGCGGCAACGTCAGGGTGGCCAGCGACGACCTGGGCCAGCTGCGGGCCGAGATCGACGAGAGCGTGCGCAAGGTCAACCACCTCATCAACGAGCTCAACCGCAGGTGGCCCTTCGCCCGCGAGGCGGAGGTGAAGCTGCCATGAAAAAAGTGGAAAGCGGAAAGTGGAAAGTGAAAAACGGCTTTGTGCGCTGCGCGCGCCGATGTTCTTTTCACTTTTCACTTTTCACTTTTGTCTTGCTCGCTTCTTGTGCCGGCAAGCCGCCGCCGGACTGGCGGCGCGATGCGGTGAGCGGCCTGGAGACCTACCAGAAGCGCTGGCTGGAGGGCGAGGGCCGGGCCGCGGAGCTCGCCTTCGACCGGGCCCGGGCCGAGATCGCGCGCACCGGGCGCCTGGACCTGGCCGCCCGGGCCGAGCTGATCCGCTGCGCCACCCGGGTCGCCGCCCTGGACTTCTCCCCCTGCAGCGAATACGACAGGCTCGCCGCCTACGCCGCGCCGGCCGATGCGGCCTATGCCCGATTCCTGAGCGGCGACTGGCAGGGTCTCGAGGCCGGGCAGCTGCCCGGCCAGTACGCGCGCCTGCTCGGCGCCAGGGACGAAGACCGGCGCAACCGGGCCGCCCAGGCGATCGGCGAGCCCCTGCCGCGCCTGATCGCGGCCGCCCTGCTGTTCAAGACCGCCCAGATCACGCCGCAGACCCTGGCCGGGGCCGCCGAGACGGCCTCCGAGCAAGGCTGGCGGCGCCCCCTCCTCGCCTGGCTGCAGGTGCAGCTCAGACGCGCCGAGGCCGCGGGCGACCTGGCCGCCGTGGCCAGGCTGAACAGGCAGATCGAGCTGGTGTACGCGTCCATGCCGGGCCTCCAGCCCGCCCCTGCCGGGCAATAGCCCCCGCCGCAAGATATTTTTTGACAGCGCTGGTAGCTTCGCACTACGCTTCTTTCGGCCTTTCCGGCCATGACAAAATCGTTCGACACGAGGAGACACAGACAATGCCGACGACTGCAAAAGCCCTGCTCGCCACCGCCCTGATGGGCGCCTCTTCCCTGGCCCTGGCCACGCCGCTCATGTCCGCCGACTGGGCCGCCGCCGCCTGCCAGCAGTGGAACAGGACCCCGACGCTGACCGACGAGCTGGCCGAGAAGTGGATCAAGAACGACGGCGGCCGCGGCTACAAGGTCATGCAGATGTATCGCACCGAATGCGGCGAGACCACCAAGGTGGAGATGAAGATCCAGGCCAGGGACGGCAAGGCCATGTGCACCTACGGCGGCAAGGTGCAGACGGCCAACCTCGACATGGGCAAGGACTACGTCATGCACGCCGAGACCAAGCGCTGGCGCGAGATGGGGGCCGGCGAGTACGGCCCCATGCGCGCCATGATGTTCGGGCGGCTGAAGTTCGACGGCCCCAAGGGCGAGGCCATGAGCGTGATGGGCCCCTTCGAGGCCTTCCTGCTGATCCCCGGCAAGGTGCCCGGCGAGGATGCCTGCCCGGCGAAGTAAGCCGCAAGACCCCTCCCCACCGCCCGGCCTGCAGCCGCGCGCCGGGCGGTTTCTCCCCCCTCCTGCCGCCTTTATCTCCGCAAGAAATCAGCCAGCGCCGCAAACGCATCGGCGATCCGGCGCGCCGTTTCCGACGGTGGCAGGCTGAGACCTCGCGCCCCGGTGGCTGGGCCCCGCTCGATGCACGGCTGCGTCGGTCGTCGCTTCCCCGGGGGCACGCGTCCACAGGCTGAACACCATGGCCTCGGCGTCCGCTCCGAGCCAAGGTGCGCCCGCCCCCCTGCCAGAGGTGGCCCCGCTTGATTGGACAGGAACTGGCTCGGGATAAGTGGAGCCCTG
>DYFL01000030.1:10058-29318 GCA_020725195.1 Hydrogenophilus sp. | reverse complement strand
CGGTGAACATCAAGAAGGGCCAGTTCCTCGCCCCCTGGGACATGAAGAACGTGGTGGACAAGGCCCGTGCCGCCAACGGCGGGGCCGACACCATCCTGGTGTGCGAGCGGGGCGTGTCCTTCGGCTACAACACCCTGGTGTCCGACATGCGCTCGCTCGCCATCATGCGCGAGACGGGCTGCCCGGTGGTGTTCGACGCCACCCATTCGGTGCAGCAGCCCGGGGGGCTGGGCTCGGCCTCGGGCGGGCAGCGCGAGTTCGTGCCGGTGCTGGCGCGCGCGGCCATCGCCGCGGGCGTGTCCGGCCTCTTCGCCGAGACCCATCCGAACCCGGAGCAGGCCCTGTCCGACGGCCCCAATGCCTGGCCGCTGCCGCACATGAAGGCGCTGCTGGCCACGCTCAAGGAGATCGATGCCCTGGTCAAGCAGGCCGGCTTCGCGGAGTCCAGGCTGCTGGCTGGCGGCACCTGAGGCCGGCGGCGTCCACAGGATTTGATGATGCGTAAGCGGCCAGGCCCGTCCCGCTCGGGGCGGGCGGCTTAGTCTGGCCGGTGTGGTGACTGAGAGGAAAAGAAGAGAAATGACTGCCATTGTCGACGTGATCGCCCGCGAGATCCTGGATTCCCGCGGCAATCCCACCGTGGAGGCCGATGTCCTGCTGGAGTCCGGCGTGCTCGGGCGCGCCTCCGTGCCCTCCGGGGCCTCCACCGGCAGCCGCGAGGCCATCGAGCTCAGGGACGGCGACGCCAAGCGCTACCTCGGCAAGGGCGTCCTGCGCGCCGTCGAGCACGTGAACACCGAGATCGCCGAGGCCCTCCTGGGCCTGGACGTGGAGGTCCAGAGCGCGATCGACCAGGTCCTGATCGAGCTGGACGGGACCGAGAACAAGTCCCGGCTCGGGGCGAATGCGCTCCTGGCCGTCTCTCTCGCCTGCGCCCGCGCCGCGGCGCAGGAGGTGGGCCTGCCGCTCTACCGCTACCTGGGCGGCGCCGGCCCCATGAGCCTGCCCACCCCGATGATGAACATCATCAACGGCGGGGCGCATGCCGACAACAGCGTCGACATGCAGGAATTCATGATCATCCCCGCCGGCCTGCCGAGCTTCCATGAGGCCCTGCGCTGCGGCGCCGAGGTCTTCCACACCCTGAAGAAGCTGCTCGGCAAGGCGGGCCATGCCACCGGCGTGGGCGACGAGGGCGGCTTCGCGCCCAACCTCAAGTCCAACGAGGAGGCCCTGAAGTTCATCATGCAGGCCATCGAGGCCGCCGGCTACGTCGCCGGCAAGGATGTGCTGATCGGCATGGACTGCGCGAGCTCCGAGTTCTACAGGGACGGCCGCTACCACATCGCCGCCGAGGGCCTGCAGCTCACCTCCGCCGAGTTCGCGGACTACCTGGCCGCCTGGGTGGACAAGTACCCCATCGTCAGCATCGAGGACGGCATGGCCGAGCAGGACTGGGACGGCTGGGCGCTGCTCAACGCCCGGCTCGGCAAGAAGATACAGCTCGTGGGCGACGACATCTTCGTCACCAACACCCGGATCCTGAAGGAAGGCATCGAGAAAGGGGTGGCCAACTCCGTCCTGATCAAGGTGAACCAGATCGGCACCCTCACCGAGACCTTCGCCGCCATCGAGATGGCCATGCGCGCAGGCTGGACCTCGGTCATCTCCCACCGCTCCGGCGAGACCGAGGACGCCTTCATCGCCGACCTCGCGGTGGGCAGCAATGCGCTCCAGATCAAGACCGGCTCCCTCTCGCGTTCCGACCGCATGGCCAAGTACAACCAGCTGCTGCGCATCGAGGCGGAGCTGGGCGAGCGCGCGGCCTACGCCGGCCGGGAGGCCTTCCATCACCTGAGGTGACATGCGTGGCTTAGGCCTGCTGCTCGCCTTGCTCATCCTGCTCCTGCAGTACCCGTTGTGGCTGGGCAAGGGCAGCTGGCTCAAGGTCTGGGAACTGGAGCGCCAGGTGCAGGGGCAGCAGGCGGCCAACGCGGCGCTGGCGATGCGCAACGCGAAGCTCGCGGCCGAGGTCAGCGACCTCAAGCAGGGCTACGACGCCATCGAGGAGCGGGCCCGCTACGAGCTGGGCATGGTCAAGCGCAACGAGGTCTTTTTCCAGGTCATCGAGGGCGAGGCCTCGACGCAGACCGGCGTGCAGGCGGGACGGGCCGAACCCGGTGTAACGAAGCTTGAGGGCGACCAAGGGAGGCAGCCTTGACGACATTCCAACTCGTCCTGGTCGGCTTGGGGATCGCGCTGGTCCTGGCCGTCGTGCTCTACAACTGGCTGCAGGAGCTCAAGTACCGCCGGGAGGCGGGCCTGGGCCCGGGCGGCCTGCGCGACGAGCCCCGCCCCGAGCCGGGCGCGGAGCCGGGCGCGCAGCGCATCGAACCCCGCATCCATTTCCCCGAAGGGCCCGAGGGCGAGGCCCCCGCAGGGGTGGCGCACGCGCCCTCCGAGCGGCTTCCCGCGCCGGAGCCGGCCGGCATGGACATGCCCACGGCGGCGCCGCGTGAGGGCGAGGCACACGCCGCCGGGCCCGCCGGCATGCCCTTCGTCGTCGAGCAGATGCAGGCCCGGGAGGACGAGGCGGAGCGGGGGCCGTCGGCGGCGCAGCCCTTCGCCCGTGAGAGCCCCCTCGACAGCCGGACGGAGTACATCGCACGCCTGCGCTTCAGCCATCCGGCCACCCCGCCCTTGTCCACCCTGCTCGATGCCCTGCGGCAGATCGGCAAACCCGTGCGCGCCATGGGCAAGCGCGAGGACGGCGTCTGGGAGGCGCTCGCGGGACCCGGCCGTGCGAGCTACACCGCCCTGGAGCTGGGGCTGCAGCTGGCCGACCGCTCCGGCGCCGCCAGCGCCAGCCAGATCGAGGCCTTCTGCGGCACGCTCTACGCCTTCGCCGCGGAGCACGGCGGGGCGGTGTCCTGCCCGGATCGTGAGGCCGCCCTGGAGGAGGCCCAGGCCCTGGACCTCTTCTGCATCGAGGTGGACGTGCTCATCGGGCTCAACGTCGTCGCCCAGGACGGCCGGCCCTTCAGGCTGGCCGACGTCCACCGTCTGGCGGCCGAGGCAGGCATGGGCCTCCAGGCCGACGGCACCTACGCGCTCAGGAACGCGCAGGGGGCGACCCTTTACACCCTGACGAACCAGGCGGAACAGCCCTTCCAGGCCGGGGACGAGGCCGGCCTGAGCCATGGGGTGACCCTGCTGTTCGACGTCCCCACCGTGGCCGACGGCTCGCGCGTCTTCGACCGGATGGCCGACCTTGGCCACCGGATGGCCGCGACGCTGGGCGGTCACCTGGTGGACGACAACGGCAGGCTCGTCAGCCAGGAGAGCCTGCACAGGATCCGCGAGCGCCTGGCCGAGGCCTACGCCGGCATGGCGGCGCGCGGCATCCCGGCGGGCGGGGACCGGGCCCGGCGGCTCTTCGTCTGATGCCCGCGGCCGAGGCGCGGATCCAGGCCCGGCTCGAGCGCCTGCGCGCCGAGATCGACTACCACAACTACCGTTACTACGTGCTCGACGATCCGGTGATCCCGGACGCCGAGTTCGACCGCCTCATGCGCGAGCTCCTGGAGCTGGAGGCGGCGCATCCCGAGCTCGCCACCCCGGACTCCCCCTCCAGGCGGGTGGGCGCGGCCCCGCTCAAGGCCTTCGCGCAGGTCGCCCATCAGGTTCCCATGCTGTCGCTCAACAACGCCCTCGAGGAGGCGGATGTCGTCGCCTTCGACCGGCGGGTGCGGGAGGGCCTGGGCCGCGGCCCGATCGAGTACGCCGTGGAGCCCAAGTTCGACGGCCTGGCCATCACCCTGCACTACGAGGACGGCCGCTTCGTGCAGGGGGCGACCCGCGGTGACGGCTACACCGGGGAGGACGTCAGCGCCAACCTGCGCACGGTGCAGGCCATCCCCCTGCGGCTCGGCACGGAGGCGCCGCCGAGATGGCTGGAGGTGCGCGGCGAGGTGATCATGCTCAAGCGCGACTTCGAGCGCCTCAATGCCGAGGCCCGGGAGAAGGGCGAGAAGGAGTTCGCCAATCCGCGCAACGCCGCCGCGGGCAGCCTCAGGCAGCTCGATTCGCGCATCACCGCCCGCCGGCGCCTGGCCTTCTACGCCTACGGCATCGGCCGGGTGGAGGGGGCGGGGCTGCCGGAGACCCACGACCGGGTGCTCGCCTGGCTGGAGGGGCTACGCTTTCCCGTGGCCAGGGAGCGGCGGGTGGTGCAGGGCGTGGAGGGCCTGCTCGCCTACTTCGCCGAGCTCGGCGCGAAGCGCGCCGGCCTGCCCTACGAGATCGACGGCGCGGTGTACAAGGTCAACCGCCTGGCCGACCAGCGGGCCCTGGGCTTCGTCGCCCGCGCCCCGCGCTTCGCCATCGCGCACAAGTACCCGGCCCAGGAGGAGCTCACCACCGTGGAGGCCATCGAGGTCCAGGTGGGCCGCACCGGTACCTTGACCCCCGTGGCGCGTCTGAAGCCCGTCTTCGTCGGCGGCGTGACGGTGTCCAACGCGACCCTGCACAACCAGGACGAGATCGACCGCAAGGACGTGCGCGTGGGCGACGCGGTGATCGTGCGCCGCGCCGGCGACGTGATCCCGGAGGTGGTGGCGGTGGTCAGGGAGCGCCGCCCCCGGCCCGAGCCCGAACGCTTCGACATCCTCGCGCGCTACCCCGTCTGCCCCGAGTGCGGCTCGCGGGTGGTGCGCGAGGAGGGCGAGGCGGTGGTGCGCTGCACCGGCGGGCTCTACTGCCCGGCCCAGCGCAAGCAGGCCATCCTGCACTTCGCCTCGCGCCGGGCCATGGACATCGACGGCCTGGGCGAGAGGCTCGTGGACCAGCTGGTCGACCGCGGCCTGGTCCACAACCCCGCCGACCTCTACCGGCTGGACCTCGCCACCCTGGCCGGCCTGGAGCGCATGGCCGAGAAGTCTGCGGGCAATCTGCTCGCGGCCATCGAGAAGAGCAAGCACACCACCCTGGCGCGCTTCGTCTTCGCCCTGGGGATACGCAACGTCGGCGAGCAGACCGCCAAGGACCTCGCGCGCCACTTCGGCCGGCTGGAGGCCCTGATGGCCGCGGACGAGGGCCGCCTGACGGAGGTCCCGGACGTGGGGCCGGTGGTGGCGGCCTCCATCGCCGACTTCTTCCGCGAGCCGCACAATCGCGAGGTGATCGCGAAGCTCGTCGCCGCCGGCCTCGCCTGGCCGGAGGGCGCCGGCACGGCGCCGGCGGCCGGCGCCCTGGCGGGCAAGACCCTCGTGCTCACCGGCACCCTGCCCAGCCTCGGCCGCGAGGAGGCCAAGGCGCGGATCGAGGCTGCCGGCGGCAAGGTCGCCGGCAGCGTGTCGAAGAAGACCGATTACGTGGTGGCCGGGGCGGAGCCGGGGTCCAAGTACACGAAGGCGCAGGAGCTGGGCATCGCCATCCTGGACGAGCCGGGCCTGCTGAAACTACTCGAACAGGGGGACGTCTGAGATGAAGCCTGCCCAACCGAACGCCGCAGGCGCCGGCTGCCCGCGAGGAGATGCGCGATGAAGAAGATCACCAGGGCCGTCTTGGGCTGCGGCCGCCGCTGCGCGGCTTCCCATCGGCTGCGCCGATATGAGCCTGCGCCGAACACCGCTTCCGGTCCCGGGTGCATGGACCGTTTCGCCGAGGGGAACCGCCATGAAGCGCATCACTAAAGCGGTGTTTCCGGCCGCGGGCATGGGCACGCGCTTCCTGCCCGCGACCAAGGCGAGCCCCAAGGAGATGCTGCCCATCGTGGACAAGCCGCTGATCCAGTATGCCGCGGAGGAGGCGGTGGCGGCCGGGATCACCGACCTCATCTTCATCATCGGCCGCACCAAGCGCGCCATCGCCGACCACTTCGACAAGGCCTACGAGCTGGAGATGGAGCTGGAGATGCGGGGCAAGAAGCGCGCCCTGGAGGAGCTGCGCGCCATGCTGCCGCTCAACGTCCACTACATCTTCATCCGCCAGGCCGAGGCCCTGGGGCTGGGGCACGCAGTGCTCTGCGCCGAGCCGGCGGTGAACGAGGAGCCCTTCGCCGTGATCCTGGCCGACGACCTCATCGATGCCCAGCCCGGGGTGACCAGGCAGATGTGCGATCTCTACGACTACTACCAGAGCTCGGTGGTCGGGGTGCAGAAGGTGGCGCGGGAGGAGACCCGCGCCTACGGCATCGTGGCCACGGACCCCATGACGGATCGCCTGCACCGGGTCACGCGCATCGTGGAGAAGCCCCGGCCCGAGGAGGCGCCCTCGACGCTGGGCGTGGTGGGCCGCTACGTGCTCACCCCGCGCATCTTCCATCACCTCCGGCAGGTGGGGCGCGGCGCGGGCGGGGAGCTGCAGCTCACCGACGCCATCCAGTCCCTGCTCGCCGAGCAGCAGGTGCTCGCCTACGAGTTCGACGGCGTGCGCTACGACTGCGGCTCCAAGGCGGGCTACATCAAGGCGACGGTGGAATATGCCCTGAAGCACCCCGAGGTGGGCGCGGAGGTCCGCCGCTACCTCACCGAGCGCTTCTGCCCCGGGCCGGCAGCGGACTGAGCCATGCGTTGAGCAGGTCCCGCGCGGCGCGCGCCACCTCCGTGGCGGTGAGCCCGACCGGTCCGGTACCCGCCCCGACCAGGCGGTCCGCGGCGGCGCCGTGGAGATAGACCCCCAGCATCGCGGCCTGCTCGGCCTCCAGCCCCTGGGCGACCAGCGCGGCGATCATCCCGGTGAGCACGTCGCCCATGCCGGCGGCGGCCATGCCGGGGTTGCCCGTGGGGTTGTGCCAGACCGTGCCGCCCGGGCTGTAGACCAGGGTGCCGGTGCCCTTGAGCACGGTCACGCAGCGGTAGCGCTCCGCGATCTCCCGCACGGCGCGGGGCCGGTCGGCCTGGATCTCGCGCGCGCTCACGCCCAGGAGCCGGGCGGCCTCGCCCGGATGCGGCGTGAGCAGGGCGGGGTGGCTGCAGGCCTTGAGCGCGGCCTGCATGTCCAGGTCGATGGCGAGCACGTTGATGCCGTCGGCGTCGATGAGCAGGGGCAGCCTGCAGGTGCGGGCGGCGAGCAGCCAGAGCCGGCCCGTGTCCGTGGTCCCCAGGCCGGGGCCTATGACCAGGCAGCCCGGCATGTCGAGCCGGGAGATGCGCTCGGGGCTGGTGATCATGACCTCGGGGGCGAGCGGATCCACGGGGATGCGGTCGTCCAGCATGCCCACGTAGACCCGGCCGGCCCCCAGCCACAGGGCGGCGCGCGCCGTCAGCAAGGCGGCCCCCGACATGCCCGCAGAGCCGCCGATGATGCCGACGCTGCCGAAGGTGCCCTTGTGGCTCTCCCTGGGACGCGGCTTGAGCCAAGAGCGGATCTCGGCCTCGTCGATGTCGCGGGTTGTCGTCGCTGGCATGGCTCGCCCTCCCGGGTAGATGGCCTCACTTTCGTCTATAAATCTAGTACATGCTTGATTATCAGGAGGCTGCGATGAACACCCGGAAGGAGCGCAGCGGCGTCCCGGCGGACGAGGTCATTGCCGATCGGAGCGAGGTCCTGGGGCAGGTCCATCCGGCCCACGCCAATCCGGCGGGCGGGAAGGTCGTGTCCTGCGATCTGGACGAGGCCTGCGTGCAGGTCGATTGCGACCGGCTGGCCGAGGAAATCGAGGCGGTCCTGGACGAGAGTCCGGAGGCGCCCGATTATGTGATGCATTACTGCGGGGTCGATTACCTCAAGAAGGCGGCGGACCAGGCAGCCCCGGCGCAGGCCGGAGCGGAGGCCGCGGACCAGGACCGGCCGGAACGGGAAAAATAGCCCGAGCTGCCTTATCATTCCCCCTTAGGCACACGAAGCCGGCGGATCGCCGGCTTCGTGTTTTCCCCCCTGCGTTGCGGTCACGGTTCCGAGGCATAGACAGGCATGACGTCCAAGAAGAACGCCCGCGTGCTCGTCATCGACGATGACGACGTGATGCGCAGCCTGCTGCGGGTGATCCTGCGCGAGGACGGCTTCACCGTGGTGGGCGAGGCCGGCGACGGCGAGGCCGGGCTCGCGCTGTGCGAGCGCCTGCTCCCGGATCTGGTCTGCCTGGACGTGAACATGCCGGGCATGTCCGGGATCGAGGTCCTGAAGCTCCTGCGCAACGGCAGCCCCGGGGTGCGGGTGGTCATGGTCACGGCGGACGCCACCATGGCCACGGTGCGCGAGGCCGTGGGGCTCGGGGCCAGCGGCTACATCGTCAAGCCCTTCAAGGCCGGGCGGGTCACCGACACCCTGCGGCAGGCGCTCGGCGCGCCTTCGAATCCGGGCGGCCCGCCCATCGGGTAAAATCCGGGGTTTCCCCCTCATCCGGATCCCCCATGTCCGAAGTCCTGTTTCTGCGGGGCGGCCCCGCGCTCTCCGCATTCCGCATCGACAAGCTCCTGGAGCGGCTGCGGCCCCTGGGCTGCGAGGGCCTGGAGGCGCAGTTCCGCTACTTCGTCGAACTCAGGCAGGCGCTGGGGGCGGAAGACCTCGCCTTCCTCGCCGAGCTGCTCCATGCCCGGCCCCACGAGCCCGAGCGCGCGGCGATCCTGGTCACGCCGCGCCTGGGCACCCTCTCGCCCTGGGCCTCCAAGGCCACCGACATCGCGCACAACTGCGGCCTGACCGCCGTGGCCCGCATCGAGCGGGGCGTCGCCTATGCACCGAGCTGGGCCGGGGGCCGCGCACCCGAGGGCGCGGCCCTGCAGGCGGCGCTGCTGCACCTGCACGACCGCATGACCGAGAGCGTGCTCTTCGACGAGCGGCAGGCCGGGCGGCTCTTCCAGCACATCGCGCCGCCGCCGCTCGCCACGGTGGACATCCTCGAAGGCGGCCGGGCGGCCCTGGAGCGGGCCAACGCGGACTGGGGCCTCGCCCTCTCCGCGGACGAGATCGACTACCTGGTGGAGAACTTCGGCCGCGCGGGGCGCAACCCCACCGACGTCGAGCTCATGATGTTCGCCCAGGCCAACTCCGAGCACTGCCGGCACAAGATCTTCAACGCCGCCTGGGTCATCGACGGCCGGCCGCAGGAGGAATCCCTCTTCGGCATGATCCGCCACACCCACGCCGTGCGGCCCCAGGACACGCTGTCGGCCTACTCCGACAACGCCTCGGTGATCCGCGGCGCCAGCGTCGGGCGCTTCTATCCGGATGCGGATGGCCGCTACGCCTTCCACGAGGAGCCCACCCACATCCTGATGAAGGTGGAGACCCACAACCACCCGACCGCCATCGCCCCCTTCCCCGGGGCGGCCACCGGCTCCGGCGGCGAGATCCGCGACGAGGGCGCCACGGGCCGGGGCTCCAAGCCCAAGGCGGGGCTCGCCGGCTTCTCCGTCTCCAACCTCAGGATCCCCGGCCTCGAGCAGCCCTGGGAGCGCGACCACGGCAGGCCCGGGCGCATCGTCTCGGCGCTCGACATCATGATCGAGGGCCCCATCGGCGCGGCGGCCTTCAACAACGAGTTCGGCCGGCCCAACCTCGCGGGCTACTTCCGCGCCTTCGAGCTGCAGACCCCCGACGGCCAGGTGCGCGGCTACCACAAGCCCATCATGCTCGCGGGCGGCGTGGGCAACATCCGCGAAGACCACGTCTTCAAGAAGGAATTCGGGCCGGGCACGCTCCTGATCCAGCTGGGCGGCCCGGGGCTCCTGATCGGCATGGGCGGGGGCGCGGCCTCCAGCATGGGCGCGGGCGCCAACGTCGAGGCCCTGGACTTCGACTCCGTGCAGCGGGGCAACCCGGAGATCCAGCGCCGCGCCCAGGAGGTCATCGACCGCTGCTGGCAGATGGGCGAGCAGAACCCCATCCTCTCCATCCACGACGTCGGCGCGGGCGGGCTCTCCAACGCCTTCCCGGAACTCGCCCACGGCGCGGGGCTGGGGGCCAGGTTTGAATTGCGCGAGGTGCCGAGCGAGGAGCCGGGCATGTCGCCGCGGGAGATCTGGAGCAACGAGGCCCAGGAGCGCTACGTGCTCGCCATCGCGCCGGAGAGCCTCCCGGCCTTCCGGGCGCTGTGCGAGCGGGAGCGCTGCCCCTTCGCCGTGGTCGGCGCGGCCACGGAGGAAAACCGGCTCGTCGTCAGCGACCGGCACTTCGGCAACACCCCGGTGGACATGGACATGGACGTGCTCCTGGGCAAGCCGCCGCGCATGACCCGCGAGGCCGCCCACGTCGCCCCCGTGCTCCGGCCCTTCCGCGCGGACGGAGTGGACCTCAAGGAGGCGGCCTACCGCGTGCTGCGGCACCCGGCCGTGGCCAACAAGTCCTTCCTCATCACCATCGGCGACCGCACCGTGGGCGGCTACACCGCGCGCGACCAGTTCGTCGGCCCCTGGCAGATGCCGGTGGCGGACGTGGCGGTGACCACCCTGGGCTACGACACGCTGCGCGGCGAGGCCATGGCCCTGGGCGAGCGCACCCCCCTGGCGCTCATCGACCCGGCGGCCTCCGGCCGCATGGCGGTGGCCGAGGCGGTGACCAACCTGGCGGCCGCGCGCATCGAGGCGATCGGCGACATCCGGCTCTCCGCCAACTGGATGGCCGCCGCGGGCCACCCCGGCGAGGACGCCGCCCTCTACGACACCGTGCGGGCGGTGGCCAAGGAGCTCTGCCCGGCGCTCGGCATCAGCATCCCCGTGGGCAAGGACTCCATGTCCATGCGCACCACCTGGGAGCAGGACGGCGGGCCGCGCGCGGTGGTCGCGCCGCTGTCGCTCATCGTCACCGCCTTCGCGCCGGTCGCGGATGCCGCGCGGACGCTCACGCCGCAGCTCAGGACCGACTGCGGCGACACCGACCTCGTCCTCATCGACCTGGGCGGCGGCAGGAACCGCCTGGGCGGCAGCATCCTCGCCCAGGTGCACGGCGAGCTGGGCGACGCCTGCCCCGACCTGGACCGGCCCGAGCGGCTCAAGGCCTTCTTCGGCGCCATCCAGAGGCTCAACGCCGAGGGCCGGCTGCTCGCCTATCATGACCGCGCCGACGGCGGCCTCTTCGCGGCCTTGTGCGAGATGGCCTTCGCCGGGCGCTGCGGCCTCGACCTCGAGCTCGACGAGCTGTGCTTCCACCGCTACGTCGAGGAAGAGTCGGAAGACGAGGACGACGAGGCCGCCGGCCCCGACCGGATCGACGGCCGGCGCCTGCTGAGCGTGCTCTTCAGCGAGGAGCTCGGGGCCGTGCTGCAGGTGCGCCGCGAGGACAGCAAGGCCGCGCTGGATGCCTTCATCGCGGCGGGGCTGCGCGACGAGTTCTACGTCGTCGGGGCCCCGAACGCCGCGGACCGCATCCGCATCCGGCGCGCCGGCCAGGCCGTGTTCGACGAGGCGCGGACGGACCTGCTCGCCGCCTGGTCCGAGGTGAGCCACCGCATGCAGGCCCTGCGCGACAACCCGGACTGCGCCCGCCAGGAGTTCGAGGGCCTGAAGGACGCGGCCGATCCCGGCCTGAGCGCTGCGCTCGGCTTCGACCTCGACGAGGACATCGCCGCGCCCTACGTCGCCCGCGGGGTGCGGCCGAAGGTGGCCATCCTGCGCGAGCAGGGCGTCAACGGCGAGGTGGAGATGGCCGCCGCCTTCCACAAGGCCGGGTTCGGCGCGGTGGACGTGCACATGAGCGACATCCTCGCCGGCCGCGTGCGGCTCGCCGACTTCCAGGGCCTGGCGGCCTGCGGCGGCTTCAGCTACGGGGATGTCCTGGGCGCGGGCGGCGGCTGGGCGGCCTCCATCCTGCACAACCCGCGCGCCCGGGACGAATTCGAGGGCTTCTTCAAACGGGCCGACACCTTCGCCCTGGGCGTGTGCAACGGCTGCCAGATGATGAGCCGCCTGAAGGCGATCATCCCGGGGGCCGAGCACTGGCCCGCCTTCGAGCGCAACCTCTCGGAGCAGTTCGAGGCCCGCTTCGTCATGGTCGAGGTGCCCGAGAGCCCCTCCATCCTCCTCGCCGGCATGGCGGGCAGCCGCATGCCCGTCGTGGTCGCCCACGGCGAGGGCCGTGCGGTCTTCGCCAGGGCGGAGGATCCGGCCCGCGCTCTGGTGGCGATGCGCTACGTGGACAACCGCGGCCGGCCGGCCGAGGCCTATCCCCTGAACCCCAACGGCTCGCCCGGCGGCATCACGGGCCTGACCACGCCGGACGGGCGCTTCACCATCATGATGCCCCACCCCGAGCGGGTGGTGCGCGCCGTGCAGCACTCCTGGCGGCCGGACGGCTGGCGCGAGGACGGCCCCTGGATGCGGCTCTTCCGCAACGCCCGGGTCTGGGTGGGCTGAGAGCTTGTGAATAAACCTACTGCGCGTCCCGATAGCTGCGTTGGGCGGTACTGGCTTCGGCCGCTTCGCTTAACTTCGGCAAGGCCGAAGTTAGCCTGCACCGAAACTTCGTTTTCGCTCCTCGCCTATCCATTTGATATGTGGCTCCGGCATCACATTCGCTTCGCTCATGTGAGCCTGCACCGAAACTCGCCGAGCTCGTTTTCTCGTCGCTGCGTTCCGTCCGCCTTGCTCTCGGGCCGCTCGCTACGGTTTCTTCACAAGCTCTGAGGCCCGGCGATCGGCCCGCCGCCGCGCCCGGGAAGCGCCGCGGAGGTCAGGCCCAGTCAATAGGCTGGGGCATGGGGGCGCGGCATGCTAAAATGCCACGTTTTTCCCTACGGTTTTCCTTATGTCCCGCGCCCTACGCAACATCGCCATCATCGCCCACGTCGACCACGGCAAGACCACGCTGGTCGACAAGCTCCTGCAACAATCCGGCACCTTCGCCGCCCACCAGCAGCTCTCGGAGCGGATGATGGACTCCAACGACCTGGAAAAGGAGCGGGGCATCACCATCCTGGCCAAGAACACGGCCATCGACTACGAAGGCACCCGCATCAACATCGTCGACACCCCCGGCCACGCCGACTTCGGCGGCGAGGTAGAGCGGGTGCTGGGCATGGTCGACGGCGTGGTGCTGCTGGTCGACGCCGTCGAAGGCCCGATGCCGCAGACCCGCTTCGTCACCAAGAAGGCCCTGGCCCTCGGCCTGCGGCCCATCGTCGTGATCAACAAGGTGGACCGCCCCGGCGCCCGTCCGGACTGGGTGGTCGACCAGACCTTCGATCTGTTCGACAAGCTCCACGCCACCGACGACCAGCTCGATTTCCCGATCATCTACGCCTCGGGCCTCAACGGCTGGGCCTGCCACGATCTCAAGGATGCCCCCTCGCATGGCGGTACCGCTTCAGACATGAAGCCGCTGTTCGAGACCGTGCTCAGCCACGTGCCGACCCCGCCCGGCGATGCCGATGCGCCGCTGCAATTGCAGATCGCCGCACTCGACTACTCGACCTATACCGGCCGCCTCGGGGTAGGGCGCGTGCTCAACGGCCGCATCAAACCCGGCATGCAGGTCGCGGTGATGAACCACGAGGACCAGGTGGCGGGCGGCCGCATCAACCAGGTGCTGGGCTTCAAGGGCCTGGAGCGCATCCCGGTGGACGAGGCCGAGGCGGGCGACATCATCATCATCTCCGGCCTGGAGGACATCGGCATCGGCGTCACCATCTGCGACAAGGACAATCCGGTCGGTCTGCCCATGCTGTCGGTCGACGAGCCGACCCTTACCATGGACTTCATGGTCAACTCCTCGCCGCTCGCCGGCACCGAAGGCAAGTTCGTCACCAGCCGCCAGATCCGCGACCGCCTGAGCAAGGAACTGCTGACCAACGTCGCCTTGCGCGTGGAAGACACCGGTGATGCCGACGTCTTCCGCGTCTCCGGCCGGGGCGAGCTGCATCTCACCATCCTCCTGGAAAACATGCGGCGGGAAGGTTTTGAATTGGCCGTGGCCAAGCCGCGCGTGGTCTACAAGGAGATCGGCGGCGAGAAGTGCGAGCCCTACGAGAACCTGACCATCGACCTGGAAAACGAGCATCAGGGCGCGGTGATGGAAGAGATCGGCCGCCGCCGAGGCGAGCTGACCAACATGGAATCCGATGCCATGGGCCGCACCCGCCTGGAATACCACATCCCGGCGCGCGGCCTCATCGGCTTCCAGTCCGATTTCATGACCATGACCCGCGGCACCGGCCTGATGAGCCACGTCTTCGACGACTACGGCCCGGTCAAGCCCGACCTGCCCGGCCGCCACAACGGTGTGCTGGTCAGCCAGGAAAACGGCGAGGCGGTGGCCTACGCCCTGTGGAACCTGGAAGACCGCGGCCGCATGTTTGTCAGCCCCGGCGACAAGCTCTACGAGGGCATGATCATCGGCATCCACAGCCGCGAGAACGACCTCGTGGTCAACCCGATCAAGGGCAAGAAGCTCACCAACGTGCGCGCCTCGGGCACCGACGAGGCCGTGCGCCTGACCCCGCCGATCAAGCTCACGCTGGAATCCGCGGTGGAATTCATCGACGACGACGAGCTCGTCGAGATCACCCCGAAGTCCATCCGCATCCGCAAGCGTTACTTGTTGGAACACGAGCGCAAGCGCGCGCAGCGCGAGTCCGCGAGTGTCGTCGCAGGCTGATATGCGCGCAGCGCATGTCAGCCGCAGACAACACGACCCCGCGCGCAGCGCGAGTCCGCGAGTGTCGTCGCAGGCTGATATGCGCGCAGCGCATGTCGCCGGGGGCGTGGGAGCGGCTTCAGCCGCGATGCCTTCGCAGAGGTGGCTTGCGCGGGCGAAGCCGCTCCCACAGGCTGCGGTCTACTGTTTTCGGATCCATCAGCCGCGCAGCGTCGGTCCAAGGGGCTGCAAACGCGGCACGCGGGAGGCCTGAGTGGGGCTGCGGGGCTGGCTCTTCGGCAAGGACGAGCCGCCGCGCGTGACCGAGGCCGAGTGGCGGCGGGCACTGGGGCTGCCGTTATTCGCCGGGCTGGAGGCGGAGGAGTTGAACCGCCTTCGGGCCCTGGCGGAGCGGCTCGTCCGGGACAAGACCTTCTCCGCGGCCGCCGGTGCCGAGCTCGACGGCGCGGTGTGCGCCGCCATCGCCGCCCAGGCGGCGCTGCCCATCCTGAACCTGGATTACGACTGGTTCGGGCGCTGGCAGGAGATCATCGTCTATCCCGCCGAGTTCGTCCCCGACCGCGAGGAGGTGGACGAGGCCGGGGTGGTGCACCATGTGCGCCACCCCATGAGCGGCGAGGCCTGGGAGGGCGGCCCGGTGGTGCTGTCCCTGGAGGACGTGGGCTGGTCGGGCCTGTGCGACGGCTTCAACGTGGTCATCCACGAGTTCGCCCACAAGCTCGACATGGGCAACGGCGCCGTGGACGGCTTGCCGCGCCTGCATTCCGGCGTGCAGGCGACGGCGTGGGCGGCGGCGTTCACGGCGGCCTACGAGGACTTCTGCCGGCGCGTGGAGGCCGGCGAGGACACCGCGCTGGACCCGTATGCCGCGGAGAGCCCGGCGGAGTTCTTCGCCGTGCTCACGGAGTACTTCTTCGAGCGGCCCGGGGTGCTGCACTCGGCCTACCCGGCGGTCTACGAGCAGATGCGGCGCTATTACCGGCAGGATCCGTTAAAGCGAAGGGAGCGATGGGAACATGACCCTGCAACGCCATGACCACCAGCATCACGATGCGGTGTGCGACAAGTGCATCTTCGACACCGACCTGCACCACTTCGAGGAGGACGTGATCCGGGCCTCGAACGACCATGCGGTGCTGGTCGACCTCTGGGCGGACTGGTGCGGTCCCTGCCACTTCCTGTCGCCGGTGCTCGGCCGCGTCATCCCCGAGTACGGCGGCCGCGTGCGGCTGGCCAAGATCGAGGTGGACGAGGGCGACAACATGAAGATCGCCGGCCGCTACGGCGCCCGCGGCTTCCCCACGGTGCTGATGTTCGTCAAGGGCGAGCTGGTCGCGCGCTTCCACGGCGCCAAGCCGGAACAGGCCGTGCGTCAGTTCATCGATGAGCATCTCGCTGCCTGAGCTCGCCGGGCGGCTCGACGCGATCGAGCCCTTTCGGGTCATGGCCATCCTGGCCCGTGCCCGGGCCCTGGAGGCGGCGGGCCGCTCGATCATCCACCTGGAGATCGGCGAGCCAGACTTCCCCACCCCGGAACCCGTCGTCGAGGCGGCGGTGGCCGCCCTGCGGCGGGGTGAGACCCACTACACCCCGGCGCTGGGCCTGCCCGAGCTGCGCCAGTCGATCGCCCGCCATTACGCCGAGCGCCACGGCCTCGACATCGCCCCCGGGCGCATCGCCGTGACGACCGGCGCCTCGGGCGGCCTGCTGCTCGCCATGGCCGCCCTGTTCGATCCCGGCGACGAGGTGCTGCTGGCCGACCCGGGCTATCCCTGCAACCGGCATTTCGCCCGCCTCCTGGGGGCGGAGCCGAAGGCCGTCCCGACCGGTCCTGAAACGGGCTTCCAGCTCACGCCAGGGCTCGTGGAGCGGCACTGGGGCCCGCGCACCCGCGGCGTGCTCCTGGCCAATCCGGGCAACCCGACCGGGACGGTGGTGAGCCTGCAGGCCCTGCGGGAGATACGCGCCCGGGTGCGCGGGCGGGGCGGCTGGCTGCTGGTCGACGAGATCTACCACGAGCTCGTCTACGGCCGGGACGAGCCCTCGGCCCTGGCCCTGGGCGAGGACGTGGTCGTCGTCAACAGCTTCTCGAAATACTTCCTCATGACCGGCTGGCGCCTGGGCTGGCTGGTGCTGCCGCAGCCCCTGGAGCCGGCCATCGACAAGCTGGCCCAGAACGCCTTCCTCGCGCCGCCCACGCCGGCCCAGCATGCGGCCCTGGCGGCCTTCGCGCCCGGGGTGCGCGAGATCCTCGATGCGCGCAAGGCCGAGCTGCGGGCGCGGCGGGACTACCTGGTGCCGGCGCTGGAGGCCCTGGGCTTCCGGATCCCGGCGCCGCCGGCGGGCGCCTTCTACGTCTACGCGGACTGCAGCCGCTTCGCCGAGGACAGCGAGGCGTTTGCCGAG
Source organism: Hydrogenophilus sp. (assembly GCA_020725195.1). Classification (GTDB taxonomy): domain Bacteria; phylum Pseudomonadota; class Gammaproteobacteria; order Burkholderiales; family Thiobacillaceae; genus DYFL01. The sequence continues at coordinate 12,380 of DYFL01000030.1, read as the reverse complement.
CGCCTGCTCCTGGAGGCCGGCGTGGCCGTCACCCCGGGGACCGATTTCGGTTCGGCCGGGGCGCGCAGCTACGTCCGCATCGCGTACACCGTGCCGGAGGCCGAACTGAGGGAAGCGGTGAGGCGTCTGGAGGGGGCGCTGGCCTGATCCGGCCGGCAGGACGAGGGCAGGAATGAAAAAAGCCGGCACGAGGCCGGCTTTATTGCTGCTGCGCCAGAGATTACTTGGCGGGCTCGGCAGGAGCGGGAGCAGCGGCGTCGGCAGGAGCCGGGGCGGCGGCGTCGGCAGGAGCCGGGACGGCCTCGGGAGCCACCGGGGCCGGAGCGGCCATCTCGGGAGCGGGAGCGGCAGCCTCTTCTTTCTTGCCGCAAGCGGTCAGAGAGACGGCCAGCAGAGCGGCGAGCAGGACGGAGTATTTCATTCGAGTTCCCTTTAGGACATTTAAGTTGATCGACATTCCCTGAAGCAATCGGTCGAGATGTAAGCACCCCGACCGACGGCGAAAATTCTAGCAAATCAAAACAGGAATGCTAGGGGAAGTCAAAAAAAATTTTCGCGCTGTCCCCCGGCTGCACCCAAGGGGCGGGCGGGTCGATGTGGGTGACCTTTCGGGCGAGATGGCGGACAATGGTGGCGCGCCGCAGCCGGCCGGTGTCGCCCCCGTATCGTCCAACCTTCTCCCCGAGGAGCCCCCCTTGCACATCGAAAAGAACACCGTGGTCACGCTGACCTACCGCCTCATGGATGCCCAGGGCGAGGTCCTGGAGGAGTCGGAGGCGGCTTCCCCGGCGACCTATCTGCACGGCGGCTACGACGGCATCTTCCCGGCCGTCGAGGCGGCCCTGGAGGGCAAGGCCGCGGGCGACGAGCTGGATCTCGCGCTGGAGCCGGAGGAGGCCTTCGGCGAATACGACGAGGAGCTGGTGCGGGTGGAGCCCCAGCACCTCTTTCCCGAGAACGTGCATGTCGGCATGCAGCTCGAGGGCAGCAGCGAGGACGGCCGGCACCACATGATCTACACGGTCACCGACATCGCCGAGGGCAGGGTGGTGGTGGACGGCAACCATCCCCTCGCCGGCCAGTCCCTGCGGCTGCAGTGCAGGGTGATCGAGGTGCGCAAGGCCTCGGAGGAGGAGGTCGCCCACGGCCATGTGCACGGGCCGGGCGGGCACCCGCATCACTGAGAGCCCGGCGCTTTCCGGTAGAATCGCCGCCTTTCCCACGTCTGATCACGGCATGAAAGTCACCTTCCTGGATTTCGAGCAGCCCATCGCGGAGCTGGAGGCCAAGATCTCGGAGCTGGGCTCCATGCAGGGCGACGCCGCCCTGGACATCTCCGAGGAGATCGCCCGCCTCAAGAAGAAGAGCACGGCGCTCACCAAGCAGATCTACGGCAAGCTCAGCGCCTGGCAGGTCTCCCAGGTGGCCCGCCACCCCCAGCGCCCCTACACCCTGGACTACCTCCAGAGCCTGTTCACCGATTTCGAGGAGCTGCACGGCGACCGGGCCTATGCCGACGACCCGGCCATCGTGGGCGGCGTGGCCCGCTTCGAGGGCGACCCGGTGGTGGTCATCGGCCACCAGAAGGGCCGCGACACCAAGGATCGCCAGTACCGCAACTTCGGCATGCCCCGGCCCGAGGGCTACCGCAAGGCCCTGCGCCTGATGCGCCTGGCGGAAAAGTTCAAGCTGCCGATCTTCACCTTCATCGACACGCCCGGGGCCTACCCGGGCATCGGCGCCGAGGAACGGGGCCAGAGCGAGGCCATCGCCCGCAACCTCTACGTCATGGCCGAGCTGCGCACCCCCATCATCTGCACCGTGATCGGCGAGGGCGGCTCCGGCGGGGCCCTGGCCATCGGCGTGGGCGACCGGGTGCTGATGCTGCAGCACGCCACCTATTCCGTCATCTCGCCCGAGGGCTGCGCCTCCATCCTGTGGAAGAGCGCCGACAAGGCCTCGACGGCCGCCGAGGCCCTGGGCATCACCGCCCCCCGGCTCAAGGGCCTGGGCCTCGTCGACGTCGTGGTGGAGGAACCGCTGGGCGGCGCCCACCGCGACCCCGAGGCCATGGCCGAGAACCTCAGGGAGGCCTTCGAGCATGCGCTGCGCGAGGTCAGGGAACGCCCCCTCAACACCCTCCTCAACGAGCGCTACGCCCGCCTCATGGGCTATGGCAAGTTCAAGGAAAATCGAGCGTAGCGAGATTTCAGCGAAGGCTCATGCCCGCGCCAGCGGGCGTGATGCCGAAGCTAAAAGTCCGCCTGGCGAGATTTCAGCGAAGGCTCATGCCCGCGCCAGCGGGCGTGATGCCGAAGCTAA
>DYFL01000030.1:0-9958 GCA_020725195.1 Hydrogenophilus sp. | reverse complement strand
AAGTCCGCCTGGCGAGATTCCGCTGAAGGCAGATGCCAGCACCGGTGGGCGCGAGGCCCAAGCGCCCGTCGACCTGCATGCCACGGTCCGCCGCTTCCTCCTCTCTGCCCAGGTCGCCGGCCGGCGCCTCTGTGTCGGCCTCTCCGGCGGGCTCGATTCCGTCGTCCTGCTCCATGTCCTGACCCGGCTGCGCGAGGCGCTCGCCTTCGAGCTCGGCGCGGTGCACGTCCACCACGGCCTGAGTCCGAACGCAGATGCCTGGGCCGGGTTCTGCGCCACGCTCTGCCAGGAATGGGGGGTGGCTTTCACGCTGGCACGGGTGCAGCTCGAACCCGGCGACCCGCGCGGGATCGAGGCCGCGGCCCGGGCGGCGCGCTACCGGGTCTACGAGGCCCAGGTCTGCGATGACCTCGTGCTCGCCCACCACCAGGACGACCAGGCGGAGACCGTGCTGCTGCAGCTGCTGCGCGGGGCCGGGGTCAAGGGCCTGGCGGCCATGCCGCCGATCCGAGAGCTCGGCGCCAAGCGCCTGCTGCGGCCGCTCCTCGGCCGCAGCCGGTCCGAGCTGCTCGCCCACGCCCGGGCGCAGGGCCTGGGCTATGTCGAGGACGAGAGCAACGCGGTCCCCGGCCACGCCCGCAACTATCTGCGCCACCGGGTGCTGCCCGCGATCGAGCCGCGCTTCCCGGCCTATCGCAAGACCCTGGCGCGGGCGGCGCAGCACTTCGCCGACTGCGCGCGGCTGCTGGACGAGCTGGCGCGGGAGGACGTCGCGCGTGCGGCCGTGGGCGAGGCCCTGAGCGTCGCGGCCTTGGCCGCGCTGGGCCGGCCGCGTGCCCGCAACCTGCTGCGCCACTCCCTGGCGCGGCGAGGCCTGGAGGCGCCACCGGCCGACTGGCTGGACGAGGCGCTGGACCAGCTCCTGGGGGCACGCGCAGACGCGGCCGTGAGGGTGGGGCGGGGGGGGTGGAGCCTGGTGCGTTACCGCGATGCCGTGACCCTGATCGAGACGAGGCCGGTCCCGGGGGAGGGGGTCTGGCCCTGGCGTGGCGAGGCCCTGCTGGAACTGGCCGGTGCGGGCACGCTGGAGTTCAGGCCGGCGCGGGGCGAGGGGGTCAGCCGGGCGCGGCTCGCCGGCGGTGAGGTGGCGGTGCGCCTGCCGCAGGGTGGCGAGCGCCTCCGCCCCGACTGCCGCCGACCCCGCCGGGCGCTCAGGAAGCTGCTGCAGGAGGCGGCGGTGCCGCCCTGGGAGCGGCGCGCCCTGCCGCTGCTCTACTGCGGCGATGACCTCGCCTGGGTGGCGGGCGTCGGCGTGGACTGCGCCTACCAGGCCGGGCCCGACGAGCCCGGCTGGGTCGTTTCGTGGCGCCGTTAACGCGAACCAACGCGCAGCGTTACCGCGTCCCCCTCTCCCGCTTGCGGGACCAGCCCGAAGGGCGCAGGACGCCACGAAGTGGCGGTCCGGAGCGCAGTGATGGATGGGCCGAAGGCCGACAGAGGGTGAGGGAAACGGACATGGCGGGCGCGGCGAGTCAGGATCAGCGCGCGTCGCCAAGACCGTTGGCGGGGGCGACGACGGCGGTGTAGCCGAGCTTGCCCAGCTCCGCCCGGGCCTTGTCCGCCTCGGCGCGGCTGCGGAAAGGGCCCACCTGCACCCGGGTCTCGGTGTGTGCGCTGATGCCCTGCCTGCGCAGCCGTTCCACCAGTTCCTGGGCGTTCTCCGGGTTGCTGAACACCCCCAGCTGCACGACATAGCCCTTTCCGGGCACGACGGGCTTGGCGGGCGGCGCCGCCGGGGCGGGTTCGGTCTTGGCGGGGCGGGGCTCCCTGGGCGGGGCGGCGGGTGCCGGAGGCTGCGGCAGGACGCCCATTACGGGCGGGGGCGGCGCGGCCATCTCCGGGGCGGCGACCTGGGGTGACTCCTCGGCGGGCGGCTCGAGCGGCGGCGCGACGCTGGGCGGCGGGGCCGTGACGATCGGGGTGGGCGGCGGGGGCGGCTTGACCTCCTCCTTGCCGCTCTTGTCCAGCCACCAGAGCCCGGCCAATGCGGCCGCGGTCACCAGGGCCGCGATGCCCAGGCGGACGAGGGCGCGTTTCCTGATGTCGGCCCCGTCGGCCTGGGGGGATTCTTCGGCCATCGTCTCCTCCTGCATCGGCATGAAGTTATACGTCGTTGGTGTGTCGGCGCGGCGGGCGTCCGGTCGGCCCGGCGACATGGCTTCGCCTTTATTTTAAGGGCGCATCGTGGTATTTTGCGCAGGTTTTTTTCCGCAAAAACCCACCCTTCTGAATCCATCGTCTGGAGAATACAACGTGGCCATCGAACGCACCCTTTCCATCGTCAAGCCCGATGCCGTCGCCAAGAACGTGATCGGCAAGATCTACAGCCGCTTCGAGAGCAACGGCCTGAAGATCGTGGCGGCCAGGATGAAGCACCTCTCCCGTGCCGAGGCCGAGGGGTTCTATGCCGTGCACAAGGGCCGCCCCTTCTTCGAGGATCTGGTGAACTTCATGACCTCGGGCCCGGTCATGATCCAGGTGTTGGAAGGCGAGGGCGCCATCGCCAAGAACCGTGAGATCATGGGTGCCACCGATCCCAAGAAGGCCGCGCCGGGCACCATCCGCGCCGACTTCGCCGAGAGCATCGACGCCAACGCCGTGCACGGCTCGGATGCCCCGGAGACCGCCGCGGTCGAGATCGCCTATTTCTTCCCCGCCAGCGAGGTCTATTCCCGTTGAACAAGGTCAATCTGCTCGAATTCGATCTGAAGGGCCTCACCGAGTACTTCCAGTCCATCGGTGAGAAGCCCTTTCGCGCCAAGCAGGTGCTGCGCTGGCTGCATCATTTCGGCGCCGAGGACTTCGAGCAGATGACCGATCTGGCCAAGGACCTCCGGGCCAAGCTCGAGGAGGCGGCCGAGATCCGGCCGCCGCGCCTCGTCGCCGAGCAGGCCTCGGCGGACGGCACGCGCAAGTTCCTCCTCGAGGTCGGTCCCGGCAACCGGGTGGAGACGGTGTTCATCCCCGAGGAGAGCCGCGGCACGCTGTGCGTGTCCACCCAGGTGGGCTGCGCCCTGGAGTGCCGGTTCTGCTCCACCGGACGCCAGGGCTTCAACCGCAACCTCACGGTCGCCGAGATCATCGGCCAGCTGTGGTGGGCCAACAAGGCCCTGGGCAGGGATCCGAAGGGGGAGCGCATCATCAGCAACGTGGTCCTGATGGGCATGGGCGAGCCCCTGCTCAACTTCGACCACACCGTCACCGCCATCTCGCTCATGCTCGACGACCACGCCTACGGCCTGTCGCGCCGACGGGTCACGGTGTCCACCTCCGGCATCGTCCCGGCCATGGACCGGCTCGGGGAGCAGATGCCCGTCGCCCTGGCCGTCTCCCTGCACGCCTCCAACGACGCCCTGCGCGACGAGATCATGCCGATCAACCGCAAGTATCCGCTCGCGGAGCTGATGGCCGCCTGCCGCCGCTATCTCGAGGTGGCGCCGCGCGACTTCATCACCTTCGAGTACGTGATGCTGGACGGGGTGAACGACCAGCCGAGGCACGCCCGCGAGCTCATCGAGCTCACGCGCGACGTGCCCTGCAAGTTCAACCTGATCCCCTTCAACCCCTTTCCCGATTCCGGATACCGGCGCTCCTCCCCGGAGGCGGTGCGGCGCTTCGCCCGGCTGCTCATGGATGCGGGCATCATCACCACCACCCGCAAGACCCGGGGCGACGACATCGACGCCGCCTGCGGCCAGCTGGCGGGCAAGGTCGAGGACAGGACGCGGCGCACGCTGCGCCGGATGGAGCACACAGCATGAAGCGGATCATCTGGAGCGCGTTGGCCCTGACGCTGGCGGCCATGGCGGGCTGTGCCCAAACGCCGGCACCGGGCGCCAGGGGAGACGGGGAAAGCCAGCACGCCCGCATCCACACGGAGCTGGCGGCCCAGTATTTCACCCGCGGCCAATACGCCGTCTCGCTCGAAGAGCTGCGCACGACGCTCGAGGTCAGCCCGAATTACGCCCCGGCCCACAACATGCTCGGCCTGGTGCACAACGAGCTGAAGGAATACGACCGGGCGGAGGCCAGCTTCCGGCGTGCGATCCAGTTGGCGCCGGAGTATTCGGAGGCGCGCAACAACTTCGGCTACTTCCTCTGCCAGCGGGGCCGGCATGACGAGGGCCTCGTCCAGTTCGAGGCGGCCCTGGGCAACCCCCTGTATGCCTCTCCGGACAAGGCCCTGGCCAATGCGGGGGTGTGCAGCCTGGGCAAGGGCGACCTTGCCCGGGCCGAGGCCTATCTCCAGCGCGCCCTGGCGCACATGCCCTCCCAGCCCACGGCGCTCCTGGCCCTGGCCGAGGTGCGCCATCGGCAGGGGCGATACCCCGAGGCGCGGGTCGCTCTCGGCCGCCTGGCCGCGGTCTCAGAGCTCGGCGCCGATGCGCTCTGGCTGGGGGTGCGGGTGGAGCGCATGCTGGGCGACAAGGCTGCGGAGGCGAGCTACGGTGCGCAGCTGCGCCGGCGTTTCCCGGATTCGCCGCAGGCGCACCAGCTCATGAGCGGCAATTACGGTAACTAGATCCCGGTGGAGACGCATATGAGTGCAACCTGTGTGAAGCCGCACGGCGGCCGTCCTGGGCCGGGGGTTTCGAGGTGAACGGCGAGATCGTGCCGGGCGTGGGCCAGCGGCTTGCCGACGCCCGCGAGTCCAGGGGGCTGGCGCTGGCGGACGTGGCGGCCCAGCTCAAGCTCAGCCTCCGGCAGGTCGAGGCGTTGGAGGCGGAGGACTTCGCCCAGCTGCCGGGCGAGATCTTCGTGCGCGGCTTCATCCGCAACTACGCCAGGCTCGTGGACCTGGACCCGGGCGAGTTTCTGCCCCAGGTGGAGGTCCATGTCGCCGAGCAGGTGACCGCGCCTTCGACCAACCTGCGTTTCCGGACCTCTCCGGTGCGGCGCATGCTGGTGATCCCCATCGTCGGCGGCATCCTGTTTTTCGTCCTCGTCGCCCTGCTCTACGGCTGGCTGAAGGGCGGGGACGGGGCCGTGGCCCCCCAGGGCCAGCCTTCGGCCGCGCCGGCGTCCGTGGCGCCCGCGCCGGACCAGCCGGCGCTCCCGGAGGCGGACCCGGCCGAGACGCCGGCCCAGGCCGGCGGCGACCCCGCAGCGCAGGCGCCTGAGGCGACGGCGCCGGTCGTGCCGGGCCTGCCCGCTTCGCCCCCCCCGGCCAGGCCGCCGGAACCCGTCAAGGTGCCTGCGGAGCCGGCCAGGCCGGCAGGCGCAAGCCTGCTGTTCCAGCCCGGAGAGGATTCCTGGGTCCAGGTCGTCGACGCCAGGGGCCAGCGCTATGCCAGGCTCCTGCAGGCCGGCAGCAGCGAAACCTTCGAGGGCGTGCCGCCCTTCAGGCTCGTGGTGGGCAACGCCGGCGCAATGCGGCTGAGCTACAAGGGAAGCCCTGTCGATCTGCGGCCCCATACCGGCGAGAAGGTCGCCCGCCTGACCCTGGGCGAAGGCGGCCCGGCCGAGGCCGGAGCGGCCGTAGTCAGGCCGCAGCCGGGGGCCCGCAGCCCATGACCGTGCATGCCCCGATCATCCGGCGCCCGAGCCGGCGCGTCATGGTGGGCGCCGTCGCCGTGGGCGGCGGCGCCCCGGTGGTGGTGCAGTCCATGACCAACACCGACACGGCGGACGTCGAGGCCACCGTCAGGCAGGTCGCCGAGCTCTGGCGGGCGGGCTCCGAGGTGGTGCGCCTGACGGTCAACACCCTCGAGGCGGCCCGGGCCGTACCCGTGATCCGCGAGCGCCTGGAGGCGCTGGGCTGCCCCGTGCCGCTGGTCGGCGACTTCCATTTCAACGGCCACAAGCTGCTCAGCGCCGTGCCGGAATGCGCCCAGGCGCTGGCCAAGCTGCGCATCAACCCGGGCAACGTGGGCCGCGGCGCCAGGCGCGACGAGCAGTTCGCCACGCTCATCGAGTTCGCCTGCAGGTACGACAAGCCGGTGCGCATCGGGGTCAACTGGGGCAGCCTGGACCAGGACCTGCTCGCCCGCATGATGGACGACAACCACCAGCGGGCGAAGCCCCTGGAACCCGAGGAGGTGATGCGCCACGCCCTCATCGCCTCCGCCCTGGAGTCGGCCGCCCGCGCCGAGGAGCTGGGCCTGCCGGGCGACAGGATCATCCTGTCCTGCAAGCTCTCCGGCGTGCAGGACCTCATCCGCGTCTACCGCGATCTGGCCGCCCGCTGCGACTATCCCCTGCACCTCGGGCTCACCGAGGCGGGGCTGGGCAGCAAGGGCATCGTCGCCTCCACGGCGGCGCTCGCCGTGCTGCTGCAGGAGGGCATCGGCGACACCATCCGGGTCTCGCTCACGCCCCAGCCCGGCGAGCCGCGCACGCTCGAGGTGCAGGTCGCCCAGGAGATCCTGCAGACCCTGGGCCTGCGCTCCTTCACCCCGATGGTGACCGCCTGTCCGGGCTGCGGGCGCACCACCAGCACGGTGTTCCAGGAGCTCGCGCAGAAGATCCAGACCTGGCTGCGCACCCAGATGCCGGCCTGGCGCGAGCGCTACCCCGGGGTGGAGACCATGAACGTGGCGGTGATGGGCTGCGTGGTCAACGGCCCGGGCGAGAGCCGGCATGCCAACGTCGGCATCTCCCTGCCTGGCACCGGCGAGGTTCCGGTCGCGCCGGTCTACGTGGACGGCGAGAAGACCGTGACCCTCAAGGGCGAGGCGATCGCCGAGGAATTCCAGGCCATCGTCGAGGACTACGTGCGGCGCAAGTACGGCAAGGGGGAGGCATGACGCAACTGCGCGCCGTGCGCGGCATGAACGACATGCTGCCGGCGGATGCCGCCCTGTGGAACCATTTCGAGGCGGTGGTGCGGGACTGGCTCAAGGGCTACGGCTACCAGGAGCTGCGCACGCCCATCCTGGAGCACACGGGGCTGTTCAAGCGGGCCATCGGCGAGGTGACCGACATCGTCGAGAAGGAGATGTATACCTTCGAGGACAGCCTGAACGGCGAGATCCTCACCCTGCGCCCCGAGGGCACCGCCTCCTGCGTGCGGGCGGCCATCGAACACAACCTGCTCTTCGACGGCGCCAAGCGGCTCTGGTACATGGGCCCCATGTTCCGCCACGAGCGCCCGCAGAAGGGGCGCTACCGCCAGTTCCACCAGGTGGGCGTCGAGGCCCTGGGCTACGCCGGGCCGGACCTCGACGTCGAGCACCTGCTCATGGGCGCGCGGCTCTGGAAGCGGCTGGGCCTGGCCGAGTTCGTGCAGCTGGAGATCAACAGCCTGGGCGGCGCCGAGTCCCGCGCCCGGCACCGGCAGCGGCTCATCGAGTACTTCGAGGCGCACGAGGGCGAGCTCGACGAGGACGCCCGGCGCCGGCTCTACACCAATCCGCTGCGCATCCTGGACACCAAGAACCCGGCCATGGAGGCGCTGGTGGCCGCCGCCCCCCGCCTCATGGACGAGCTCGACGCCGAGGCGCTCGCCCACTTCGAGACCGTCAGGCAGGGGCTCGAGGACGCCGGCATCCCCTACCGGGTGAATCCCCGCCTGGTGCGCGGCCTGGACTACTACAACTACACCGTGTACGAATGGGTCACCGAGCGGCTCGGCGCCCAGGGCACGGTCTGCGCCGGCGGCCGCTACGACGGCCTGGTCGGCCAGCTCGGCGGCAAGGCCACGCCGGCCTGCGGCTTCGCCATGGGCGTGGAGCGACTGCTCGCGCTCATGGCCGAGGCGGGCGGCGCGCCCCCTCAGGAGCCCCTCGACGCCTATGTGGTCAACGTGGGCGCGGGGGTCGCCCGCTTCGCCCTGCAGGCGGCGGAGGCGCTGCGCGACGCCGGCCTCCGGGTGGCGCTGCACTGCGGCGGCGGCAGCTTCAAGTCGCAGATGAAGAAGGCGGACGCCAGCGGCGCCCGCTATGCCGTGATCCTCGGCGAGGACGAGGCCCGGGCCGGCGAGCTCGGGGTCAAGCCCATGCGCATGGAAGGCGAACAGCAGCGGCTTGCCTTGTCAGCGGCAGCAGCATTGATGAAAAAGGATTGAAGGAATGGCACTCGATCTCGAAGAACAGGAACAGCTGGACAGCCTCAAGTCCTGGTGGAAACAGAACGGCAAGTGGCTGGTGACGGGCCTGGCGGTCTTCCTGCTGGCGGTGGGCGGCTGGCGCGGCTGGCAGTATTGGACGGCCAAGCAGGCCGCGGAGGCCTCCATGCTCTTCGAGCGCGTCATGGAGGCGGCGGCCCGGGACGACACCAGGGCCATCAAGGAGCTCACCGCCCAGATCATGGAGCATTACCCGCGCACCGCCTACAGCGCCCCGGCGGCCTGGCTCGCCGGGCGGGTGAACTACGACGCCGGCGACCTGAAGAGCGCCCGCGCCCAGTTCCAGTTCGCCCTGGACCGTGCCCGGGACCCCAGCCTCGAACAGCTGGCCCGGCTGCGCCTGGCGGCCCTCCTGCTGGAGGAGAAGGACTACGACGGGGCGCTCCGGCTGCTGGGCCAGGCGCACGACCCGGCCTACGCGGGGCTCTACGCCCAGCTCAAGGGCGACGTGCTCGCGGCCCAGGACAGGAAGGAGGAGGCGCGCGCCGCCTACCGGCTCGCCTTGGAGAAGCTGGGCGAGGAGAGCCCGCTGAAGTCCATCGTGGAAATCAAACTGGACGGCTTGGGAGGCTGAGGCCATGCGCTTGAGACGGATTGCGGCGGCCGGCCTGGCCGCCCTGGTATTGGGCGGCTGCGGCACCCTGAGCGACATGGGCAGCCGGGTCGGCGGCTGGTTCGAACCGGGCGTGCCGCGCGCCAAGCCGGCGGAGCTCACCGAGTTCAAGCCCGCCGCCACCCTGACCCGCCGCTGGGATGCCGGCGTCGGCACGGGCGGCGGCTTCGCCTTCGCGCCGGCCAGCGACGGCCAGGCGATCTTCGCCGCCGGCCGGGACGGCCGCATCGTCAAGCTCGATCCCGCCACCGGCCGGGAGCTCGCCCGCGCGGAGGCCGGCAAGCCGCTCTCGTCCGGGGTCGGGCTGGGCGACGGCCTCGTCCTGGTGGGCACGCTCAAGGGCGAGGTCCTGGCCTACCGCGCCGCCGACCTGCAGCCGGCCTGGACGGCCAGGCTGGGGGGCGAGATCCTGACCGTACCGGTGGCGGGAGGCGGTGTGGTGGCGGTGCGCTCCAACAACGGCAACGCCTATCTGCTCGAGGCCGAGACCGGCAAGATCCGCTGGACCCACAGCCGCGGCCAGCCGGCCCTCACCCTGCGCGATGCCGGGGCCCTGGCCCTCGACCGCGCCGCGCTCTACGTGGGTCATGCCGGCGGCAGGCTCGCGGCGCTGTCGCTCGCCAACGGCGGCCCCCTGTGGGAGGTCAACGTGGCCCTGCCGCGCGGCGCCACGGAACTGGAGCGCATCGCCGACGTGGTCGGCCCCATGGCCCTGGACGAGCGCCACGCCTGCGCCGCCGCCTATCAGGGCCGCGTGGCCTGCTTCGACCTCCGCAACGGCCAGGCGCTCTGGGGCCGGGAGCTGTCCAGTCTCAGCGGGGTGGCGATGGAGGCGGGCCTGCTCTACGTCGCCGACGAGCGCGGGGCCGTCTACGCCTTCGACAAGGAACGGGGCGTGAACCTCTGGAAGCAGGACAAGCTGCGCGACCGGCGCGTCTCCACCCCCCTGGCCCTGGGTCGCGGCCTCGCCGTGGGCGACCTGCAGGGCTATGTGCACCTGATCGGCCGCGACGACGGCGCCTTCGCGGCGCGCGCCGCCACCGACGGCAGCGCCATCCGCGCCCCCATGCTGGCCCTGGAGCAGGGCCTGGTGGTGCAGACCGCCAACGGCGGGGTCTATGCGTTCAGGATCCAATGAGGGCGGCAGCGGCTGAAGCCGCTCCTGGTGCGCTCGTGAAGGCGCACACACAGCACGGTGAAAGTCCGTGTCGGGGTAAGCC
>DYFL01000029.1 GCA_020725195.1 Hydrogenophilus sp. | reverse complement strand
TTCATGTCTCCGAGCGCACCATCGTCTTCCACCTGGCCAACGCAGCCAACAAGATGGGCGTCAACAACCGCAGGCAGGCGGTGGCCCGCGCCCTCTCCCTCGGCCTCATCTCGCCCTGATCCATCCTGGGTTCACTGCCTGCAGGCGGAGGCCCCGCGGCCTCCGAAATCGGCGACGCCGACAAAATTCATTCGATCTATCAGCCAGTTAGCTCATACCTGTAAGTTCTTACAGCTAGGCGTCGACCCTCGCTCGCGGTTTCATGACCTCCATCCTGCAGCGGTCAGAGGAGGTACAAAAAATGAGCCAGGTCATGCTAGCGCGCAAGGATGAAAGGCAGCTCGACGACCAGCTGATGGCCGGGATGTTCCGGCTGCGGCACGATGTCTTCCACGATAGGCTCAAGTGGCAGGTGGCCAGCGACGACGGCATGGAGCACGACCGCTTCGACGAGTGCAAGCCGGTCTACGTGCTCGTTCGTGGCGACGCGGGCGAAGTCGAAGGTTGCTGGCGCATCCTTCCCACCACCGGGCCCTACATGCTCAAGGACGTGTTTCCGGAACTGCTCTATGGGGCAAGCGCACCGGAACATCCCGCAGCCTGGGAGCTCAGCCGTTTCGCAGTCGCGAACGGGGCCAGGCGGGAGGGGCGGCATGGATTCACGGACATTCCCATACGCATGATGCAGCGTGCCTTTCAGTTCGCGCGGGATAACGGTATCGAGCGTTATGTGACCGTGACCACAGTGGCCATCGAGAGGATGCTCAGACGCTTGGGCATCGAGACCCACCGCTACGGCCCGCCGATGCAGATCGGTTGCGAAATGACCGTGGCCTTCTGGATCGAGATCGATGCGAACACCGAGGCTGCCGTCTTCGGGACCAGGCCATGAGACTGTTGATGGTGGGGACATCGGCCGAGACCGAGAAGCTGCTGCGCAGGCTGACCCTCAAGGCGGGCCATTCCATGACCTGGCTTGGGGACGGTGAACTTCCCCGCCCCCCCATCGACTACGACCTCGTGCTGGTGGAAGCCGGCGTCGACCGTGCGGACCTGCTGGCTGCGGTGTATCAGATCCAGGCCAGGGCGCCGCACACGCCGATCCTGTCCTTGGGCTGGCTGGACCGGGATAAGCGCCCGGCACGACGGGCGCACGTCTGCGGGGTCATGAAATCGGCAGACGGCAGCTTCATCAGCCACTGCCAGATGCGGCAGGACGCCATCGCACCGGTGCAGGACTTCCTCCGGGACCTGGAGGCACCCGGAACCCCCTTTACCTTTGTCTACCAGGGTTGAAGACCGCTCGGCCTCTCGCATGGACAGAGGGCATCAACCCCGCAACCGGAGGCCACTGCAATGGCCGGGGCACAACCCCCCGCTTACAGGCATCACGGCGAAGCGACCCGAGGCATGCACCGCGTGCGCAGAGATGAAAAAAACCGTCCTGATCGCCTTCCTCATCACCCTGGCCTATGCCTTCGCGATGATTATCGGGGCGCCGAGCATGGCAATGCAGGAGCCCCCCGGATGGCACCAGGTCACGGCCGAGCTCCTGCTGCTGTTCTTCCTGCTGCTGCTGGGCCTGGGCTTGATGAAACGCAGCCTCGAGAAGCAGTGGCTGGCGCAGGCCCGTCCGGGGATGCCGCCCCTCACCGAACACGACGCAGCCGGACCTGAATATTTTACCGGGCAGGATTCCGTCACAGGACTTCCCAATCGCCACGCCTTTCGCAGCTTCTTTGAGGAACTGCTCCGCAGGGAAAGCCGGGGGATAGGCCTTTTCCTGCTGGACCTTGACCGTTTCAAGAACGTAAACGAATCGCTCGGCCACCTCGCCGGAGACCTCCTGCTCAAGCGAGTCGGCGAACGGCTACAGAAAACCGTAGGGGGCAGGATCAAGATCGCCCGTCTGGGCGATGACGAGTTTGCATTATTGGCGCCGGACCTGAAGGACAGCGAGGAAGCCGCCTCCTTTGCACAAGACCTCCTGGCAGCGCTCTCGCCCTTTTTCACCATCGACCAGCAACGCCTGTTCATCCGGGCGAGCATAGGCATCGCCATATTCCCCCAGCATGGTGGTGACGCGACCACGCTCCTGAAGCATGCGGACGCAGCGCTCCATAGCGCCAAGATCGGGGGCAGGGGCCGGTATCAATTCTATACACCCGAGATGGGCGAACAGATGGCCGAGAACCTTGCCCTTGAAGGTGAGCTGCACTGGGCACTGGAGCGGCAGGAATTCATGCTCTACTACCAGCCCCTGATCGAGATCGACAGCGGCAGGGTCGTCGGCATGGAGGCCCTGCTGCGCTGGCGCCGGCAGAACGGAGAGCTCGTCGCTCCCGATCGATTTGTCCCCATCCTGGAGGAAACCGGCCTGATCACGTCGGTCGGACTATGGGTCTTGCGTGCGGCATGTCGGCAAGCCCGGACGTGGCTGGACATGGGGCTGGCTCCGGTTCGCGTCTCGGTGAACCTCTCCACCCTGCAGTTCGGCGAACCCCTGGTTGAGCGAGTGGCGGGCGTGCTCGAGGAGTGCGGACTCAAGGCCGACTGCCTGGAGCTGGAGATCACCGAGAGCACGCTGATGCAGAACCCCGAGGCCGCCATCGAGACGCTGAATGCCCTGCGTCATATGGGTTTGCGCGTGTCCATCGACGACTTCGGCACGGACTACTCCAGCCTGAGCTACCTGAAACGACTGCCCATAGACGGACTGAAGGTAGACCGTTCATTCATCCAGGAACTGCCGGGCGACAGCGGCAGCGCCGCCATCGTCAGCGCCGTCATCGCGCTCGGGCAGAAACTCGGCATCCCCGTCGTGGCCGAGGGCGTGGAGACCGAGCCGCAGCTGTCCTTTCTGCGCCAGCAGGGATACCAGCTGGCCCAGGGCTATCTGTTCGGGCATCCCGAACCCGTAGAACACGCCACAGCCCGCCTGAGGCGGGCCAAACCCCGCCCTACTCCTCTTCCTGCGGCCTGAACCGGGCGGCGAGCTGCTGCTGCACCTGGGGCGGCACCGGCTCGTAGCGGCTGAACTCCAGGGTATAGGAGCCCTGGCCGCCGGTCATGGATTTCAGCCGCGACTGGAAGCCCTCCAGCTCGGCGAGCGGCACCATGCCGGTCAGCGTCATCATGCCGCCGCGCCCGGGGTGGGTGCCGGTGATCTGGCCGCGCTTGGCCGTGAGCTCGCCGCTCACGTCGCCGATGGCCGCCTCGGGCACGGTGAGCTCGATGTGGACGATGGGCTCCAGCACGATGGGCCGGGCCCTGGCCACCGCGTCGAGGAAGGCCTTCTTGCCGGCGGCGATGAAGGCCACCTCCTTGCCGTCGACGGGATGGGTCTTGCCGTCGTAGACCGTCACGCGGATGTCCTGCAGGGGAAAACCCGCCACGGCGCCGGCCTCCATGGCCTGCTGCACGCCCTTCTCCACCGCGGGGATGAAGGTGCCGGGGATCACCCCGCCCTTGACGTGGTCCACGAACTCGAAGCCCGCGCCCCGCTCCATGGGCTCGATCTTCAGATAGACCTCGCCGAACTGGCCGGCGCCGCCGGTCTGCTTCTTGTGCCGGTGATGGCCCTCGGCGGGCAGCTGCACGGTCTCGCGGTAGGGGATGGAGGGCGGGTGGGTGTCCACGTCCAGGCGGAACTGCGCCTGCATCTTCTCCAGCACCCGCTTCAGGTGCACCTCGCCCAGGCCCCGGATCACCGCCTCGTGGGTGGCGGGGTCGTGCTCCACGGCGAGGCCCGGGTCCTCCGCCGTCAATTTGTGCAGCACCTCGGCGAGCTTCTGCACGTCCGACTGCTTCCTGGTCCGGATCGCCAGCCCGAACACGGCGTGCGGGAAGTCCAGGGGGCGCATGTGGATGTGGTCGTCCTCGGGCGCGTCGTGCAGCACGCAGTCGAAGGCGATCTCGTCCACCTTGGCCACGGCGCAGATGTCGCCGGGCGCGCAGGCGTCCACCTCCAGGAGCTGCTTGCCCTGGAGGCGGTAGAGGTGGCCGACCTTGAAGGGTTTCCGGCCCTCGCCGATGAAGAGCTGGCTCGCGGGGGTGACCGTGCCCTGGTGCACGCGGAAGACCCCCACCTTGCCGACGTAGGGGTCCATCTCCACCTTGAAGACGTGGGCCAGCACGTGCCCGGCCGGGTCGGGCTCGGAGCGGAAGGGCTGCGCGGCCTCGTGCTCGCCCTTGACGAACAGCGGCGGGTTGCCCTCGGTGGGGTTGGGCAGGAGCCTGACGATGACGTCCAAGAGCTCAGCCACCCCCGCCCCCGTGCGCGCGGAGACGAAGCACACGGGCACCAGGTGTCCGTCGCGCAGGGCCTGCTCGAAGGGCGCGTGCAGCTCGCCGGGGGCGACCTCGCCCTGCTCCAGGTAGAGGTTCATCAGGGCCTCGTCGACCTCGACCACCTGGTCGACCAAGGCGCGGTGCGCGGCCTCGACGGAGGAGAAGTCGGATTCCCCGCCGGGATTGAAGAAGCAGTCGGTCACCCTGGTGCCGCCGCCGGCCGGCAGGTTGACGGGCAGGCACTCGCGGCCGAAGGCGGCCTGCAGCTCGGCGAGCAGCCCGGGCAGGTCCAGGTCGGGGGCGTCGATCCGGTTCACGATGACCATGCGGCAGAGCTTGCGCGTGGCGGCCCAGTGCATCATGCGGCTGGCGGTGAGCTCGATCCCGCGCACCGCATCGATGACCACCGCCACCGTCTCCGCGGCGTCCAGGGCGCACATGGCCTGGCCCATGAAGTCGGGATAGCCGGGGGTGTCGAGCAGGTGCACGCGCGTGCCCTCATGCTCCAGGTGCGCCGCCGCGAGCTTGATGGAGTGCTGGTGCTCCTTCTCCAGCGGGTCGTAGTCGCAGACGGTGCTGCCCTTCTCCACGCTGCCGGCGGCGTTGATCGCGCCGGCCCGGGCGAGCAGGGCCTCGATCAGGGTGGTCTTGCCGGCGCCGCCGTGTCCGACGATGGCGAGGGTGCGGATGTTGTTGGGATCGTGGTTGGCCATGTCGGGCTCCCGGAGCGGTGGCAGGGTGTCCTTGCAGTATAAGAAGGAGCCCCAGGCCGATCAACGGATGCCGCTGTCCGCTTTTCTGCGGCCTCCCAGGCACGCACCTTCCGTGGCCCCGACTGATTTGACCGATGGGGCAGGCAAACAGGGCCTGCGCGTGGGAGCAGCTTCAGCCGCGAAACTCCGGTTGCATTGCATTCGCGGCTGAAGCCGCTCCCACAAAGTGCGCCCTAATGGCGCCGGCCCTTACCTGGCCGGCTCCATCCGGGTGATGGTCATGGCGCCGCCGATGCGCTCGACCTCGAAGTCGACCCGGTCGCCCACCTGGACCCGGTCGAGCAGGGCCGGGTCCCGGACCCGGAACACCATGGTCATGGGCGGCATGCCCAGGTGGCGGATCTCGCCGTGCCGGATGGTGATCTTGCCGGCGGCCTTGTCGATCTTCCTGACCTCGCCCTCGACCATCGAGGCCATGCCCGGCTGGGCCTGCATGGGCATGTCCTTCATGGGGGCAGCGCCGTGCTGCATGGCCTGGGCGGCGGACACGCCGCCGAGGGCGAGAACGGCGGCGAGCGCCAGACGGCGGCGTGGCAACAGTGGCGTTTGCATCGAAGACTCCTTTCTCTGTTCGCAATAAACGGCCCCCGGTACACCGGGGCCGGAAAACTCAACGCACGTACAGCCGGCCCTTCATGCCCGCCTGGTAATGCCCCGGGAGGAGGCAGGCGAAATCGAAGTCGCCGGCGCGGTTGAAATGCCAGACGATCTCGCCCTGCCCGCCGGGCGCGACGTGGGCCATCCAGGGCTCGTCGTGCTCCATCTCGGGGAAGCGCTGCATCAGCTCGGCGTGCGCGTCGAGCTCGGCCTTCGTGCCGATGACCATCTCGTGCAGCAACGCGCCGTCGTTGTGGATGACGAAGCGCACGGTCTCGCCGCGCTTCACCTCGATGCGCTCCGGGATGAAGCGCATGGCGTCGGTCATGCGGACGGTCACCGTGCGGGTGACGGCCGCGGCCTCGCCGGCGATGCCCCAGGGCTGCTGCTCCTTGACGACCATGGCGGCGGCCGGCTTGCCGTGCTCGGCGCCGACGTGGGCCTGGGCACCGGGCGCGCCCAGGGCCAGCAGGGCGCAGAAGGCGGGTATCAGGATGGGCTTGCGCATGGCTGCTCCTTAAGTACTGATCCGACAAAATGAACCCCCAACCTGTGGGAGCGGCTTCAGCCGCGAATGCAATGCCGGCTGGGCTTCGCAGCTGAAGCCGCTCCCACGGCATGCCCTGTTTGCCCATCTCCTCATTAATGATCAGCATGGCCGCCGGGCTTGCGCGCCCGCAGGGTGCGGGCGTCCGCCTCGGGGGCCGCGGCGCGTCCGGGCTCGGGCGCCTCGCCGCTCCATTGGCTGCGGCCGCCGCTTCGCGGCTTAACGCCACCTTCGGGGGCATCAGCCTCCACCGAAGCTTCGCTTTCGCGGGCCACGGTGCCCTCCGGGTGCCGGTACCAGCCCGGGTCCGTGTAGTCGCCGGGCTTCACGTCCTCGCGCACCTTGACCACGCTGAACATGCCGCCCATCTCGATGGGGCCGAAGGGGCCCGATCCGGTCATCATGGGCAGGGTGTTGTCGGGCAGGGGCATCTCCATCTCGCCCATGTCGGCCATGCCGCGCTCGCCCATGACCATGTAGTCGGGCACCAGCCGGGCGATCTTCTCGGCCACGCCGCGGTGGTCCACGCCGATCATGGTGGGCACGGCGTGGCCCATGGCGTTCATGGTGTGGTGGGACTTGTGGCAGTGGATCGCCCAGTCGCCGGGATAGACCGCGTCGAACTCGAAGGCGCGCATCTGGCCCACCGCCACGTCCACGGACACCTCCGGCCAGCGCGCCGTCTTCGGCACCCAGCCGCCGTCGGTGCCGGTGACCTCGAAGTCGTAGCCGTGCATGTGGATGGGGTGGTTGGTCATGGTGAGGTTGCCGAAGCGGATGCGCACGCGCTCTCCCAGCCGCACCACGAAGGGGGCGATGCCCGGGAAGACCCGGCTGTTCCAGCACCAGAGGTTGAAGTCCAGCATGGTGTTGACCCTGGGGGTGTAGGCGCCGGGGGCGATGTCGAAGGCGTTGAGCAGGAAGACGAAATCGCGGTCCACGCGCATGAAGTTCGGGTTCTTGGGGTGCACCACGAGAAAGCCCATCATGCCCATGGCCATCTGCACCATTTCGTCGGCGTGGGGGTGGTACATGAAGGTGCCGGACTTCTTCATCTCGAATTCGTAGACGAAGGTCCGGCCCGGCCGGATCTGCGGCTGGGTCAGCCCGCCCACGCCGTCCATGCCGTTGGGCAGGAGGATGCCGTGCCAGTGGATGGTGGTGTGCTCGGGCAGGCGGTTGGTGACGAAGATGCGCACGCGGTCGCCCTCCACGCACTCGATGGTCGGCCCCGGGCTCTGGCCGTTGTAGCCCCACAGGTGCGCCTTCATGCCGGGCGCGAGCTCGCGCACCACGGGCTCGGCCACCAGGTGGAACTCCTTCCAGCCGTTTTTCATCCGCCAGGGCGCGGTCCAGCCGTTCAGGGTGACCACAGGGTGGTAGGGGCGCCCGCTGCCGGGCACGAGCGGCGGCCGGGTCGCGGCCGAGTCCGCCGCCGCGGCCTCGGGGATCGCGGCCGCGCCCGCCCGGCTCACCAGGCCCGCGCCCAGGACGGCGGCGCCGGCGCCTTTAAGGAAGTCTCTGCGTGTCGGCATGTATCTGTCCTCGCGTTTTTTTGTGGGAGCGGCTTCAGCCGCGAATGCCACATCAAGAAATAAACATCAATGCCCGCCGCCGGCCTCGGCCGCCGGCAGCGCCGCCGTCATGCCCGTGCCGCGGCCGCCCCCGGCCGTCATGGCGAGTTCCAGCTCGCTCTCGGCGATCCAGAAGTCGCGCAGGGCCTCGATGGAGGCGTTCACCCCGGCCATCTGGCTGCGCGCGTCGGCGAGCAGCTCGAAGACGCCGATGAGCATGCCGTTGTAGCGCAGCAGGTTCTCCTCGGAGATGCGCTTCCGGAGCGGCACGATCTCGTCACGGTAGTGGCGCGCCAGCTCGAAGGCCGTGCGGTAGCCGTGATAGGCCTCGCGCACCTGGGAGCGGGCGGCGACGGCCGTCTCGGCGAGCCGGTTCACCGCCTGCAGGTAGAGGCCTTCGGCGCGCGCCACCTTGGCCGAGCCGAAATCGAAGATCGGGATGTTGAGCTCGATCTCGTAGCCGGTCTGGCGCGGCTCGCCGGTCTCGCTGTTCCTCAGGTAGCCCGCCTCCAGCACGTTGACGAAGCGGGTGGCGCGGGTGAGGCCCAGGGACTTCGCCAGCCCCTCCACGTCCTTCTTCGCCATCTCGACGTCCAGGCGCTGCGCCACGGCCGCCGCCTCGACGTCCGGCAGCTCCCTGGGCGCAGCGGGCAGCTCGGGCAGCCGCGCCGGCAGGCGCAGCCCGGCGCCACTCTGCAGGCCCAGGAGCCGGGCCAGGCGCTCGCGCTCGGCCACCGCCGCCTGGCGCACCCGGGCGTGGGCGGCCGCCACCTCGGCATAGAAGACCTGCTCGCGGGCCTGGTCGAGGCGGCTCCAGTTGCCGGCGCGGGCCATGCGCTGCGCGAGCTCCGCGCCCGCCTCGGCCGCCAGCTTCACATCCTCCATGTAGCGCACCGCCTCCTGGGCGGCCACGCTGGAGTAGTAGGCCCTGCGGGTGTCGGCCGCCACCCTGAGCACCTCGGCGGTCACCTTCAGCCGGGTCTGTTCGAAGCGCCGGGCCTCGATCTCGGTGCGCGCGGGCAGGGTGAGCAGCCCCAGCAGGTCGAAGAGGAAGCGGCGCTCGATCTCGACCACGTCGCCGCGCGCGAGGCGCGCGAAGGAGAAGCCGGGGTTGCGCAGGCGCCCGGCCTGCACCAGGGCGGCCTCGGCGATCCCCAGCTCGCCGTAGGTCGCCTGCAGGCCGGGGTTGTTGAGCAGCGCGACCTGCACCGCCGTGTCCGCGGTCAGTTCCTTCGCGAGCATGTCTTTCACCTCCACCGCCACGGCCGCGCGCTCGGCATCGGTCCTGACCCACTTCAGGTCCTTGCCCAGCTGCGCCTGGGCCGCGCCCTGGACGCTGCCGAAACCGTTGTCCTCCGACAGGGTGGCGCAGCCGCCGAGCAGGGCGAGCGCAGTCAGCGCAGCCAGCAGCCGGAGCCGGAGCGTCGTCGGTCTGATCGTCTTGGACATCGGCCGCTCCTAATGTCGGTGACCGCCCGGCATCGGGGCGGCTTGCCCGGGCGTCGGCCGCATGCCGTTCCCATCCATATGGCCCATGTGGCCGCCGAGTCGCTCCATCTCGTCGTTGAGCTCTCGCCACGGGCCGACCTCGACCTCCTGATAGCCCCGGTAGTCGCCCAGGACGGACCGATAGGCCGCCTCCGCCCCGTCCCCGGCCATGTCGCTGCCGGCGGCGAAGGCGCCGGCCGAGGCGGCCAGCGCGGTGATCGTCAGCATGAGTCGCATGCACCCCTCCGTTCGTCATAAAACTTTTGGACACGGCCCCATCTTGGCTTTACGGGCCGAACCGGAAAATGACAGGGCGATGACATGTTTGTAATCTTCGGAAAAGCGGGCGCCGCATCGGCCAGAATGTGGCGCAGCAGTCTCCGGGGGCTAGAGCGATGAAGATCCTGATCGTCGAAGACGAGACCAAGACCGGCGACTACCTGAAGCAGGGCCTCACCGAGGCGGGCTTCGTGGTCGACCGGGTGCGCGACGGCCTGGACGGCGTGCACCAGGCGCTCACCGAGGACTACGACCTGGTGGTCCTCGACGTGATGCTGCCGGGGCTGGACGGCTGGCAGGTGCTGGCCGCCATCCGGCGCGCCGGCAAGGACTGCCCCGTGCTCTTCCTCACCGCCCGCGACCAGGTGGCCGACCGGGTCAAGGGCCTGGAGCTGGGCGCCGACGACTACCTGGTCAAGCCCTTCGCCTTCGCCGAGCTCCTCGCCCGGGTGAGGAGCCTGTTGCGCCGGGGCAAGGCCAAGGAGCCGGAGCTGCTGCGGGTGGCCGACCTGGAGCTCGACCTGCTGCGCCGCCGCGTGGTGCGCGCCGGCCGGCGCATCGACCTCACGGCCAAGGAGTTCGCCCTGCTGGAGCTGCTCTTGCGGCGCCAGGGCGAGGTGCTGCCGCGCTCGCTCATCGCCTCCCAGGTCTGGGACATGAACTTCGACAGCGACACCAACGTCATCGAGGTCGCCGTGCGCCGCCTGCGGGCCAAGGTGGACGACGACTTCGAGCCGAAGCTCATCCGCACCGTGCGCGGCATGGGCTATGTGATCGAGGCGCCGTGAAGGCGCCCAGCCTCACCGCGCGCCTGAGCCTGCTCTTCGCCGGCGCGGCCGCCGTCGTGCTTCTGGCCGTGGGCCTGGTGCTCGCGCATGCGGTGGAGAACCACTTCCTGGAACAGGACCGGCACGAGATCGAGGGCAAGCTGGAGCTCATCGGCCGCCTCCTGGCGCGCACCGGCGACCCCGCGGCCCTGCGCCGCCTGCCGCGCCAGCTCGACGACGCCCTGGTGGGTCACCACGGGCTCACGGTGGCCGTGACCGGCGCGGACGGCGCGGCCTGGTATGCGAGCCCCGGGGCGGCCTTCCCCGCCGCGTTCCTGGAGCAGTCGGCCGAAGGCCGCCCCGTGCTGCGGCTCTGGCCCCAGGACGGGCACATCTACCGCGGCACGGCGGTGCGCCTGCCCACCGCGCTGCCGGGCAAGGCGCCGGCCAGCGTGGCCATCGCCCTGGACATCACCCACCACCGCGTCTTCATGGCGGAGTTCCGGCGCCTGCTGGCCGCCGCCATGGCCCTGGCGGCGCTGACCACCGCCGCCCTGGGCTGGTTCGCCACCCGGCGGGGCCTGCGCCCCCTGCGCGAGATCGCGCAGACGGCCGCCTCCATCTCCGCCAGCCGGCTCGCCGAGCGCCTGCACGAGGCCCATGTGCCGGCGGAGCTGCAGGCCCTGGTGGCGTCCTTCAACGCCATGCTGGCGCGCCTGGAGGAGGCCTTCCGGCGCCTCTCGGACTTCTCCTCCGACCTCGCGCACGAGCTGCGCACCCCCGTGAGCAACCTCCTGACCCAGACCCAGGTGGCCCTGGGCCGCGCCCGCTCGGCGGAGGAATACCGCGAGGTGCTCTACTCCAACATGGAGGAATACGAGCGGCTCTCGCGCATGATCTCGGACATGCTCTTCCTGGCCAAGGCCGACCACGGCCTGATCGTGCCGCGCGCCGAGACGGTCGACCTCGCGGCCGAGGTCGAAGGGCTCTTCGCCTTCTACGAGGCCCTGGCGGAAGATGCGGGCGTGAGGCTGGAGGCCGGCGGCCGGGCACAGGTCGTAGGCGACCGGTTGATGCTGCGCCGGGCGCTCGCCAACCTCCTCTCCAACGCCATCCGCCACACCCCGCGGGGCGGCACCGTGCGGGTCGCCATCGAGGCGGCGGGCCCTATCGAGGCGCGCATCCGCGTCGAGAACCCGGGCGAGACCATCGCGCCCGAACACCTGCCCCGGCTCTTCGACCGCTTCTACCGCGTCGACGCCTCGCGCAGCCGCGGCAGCGAGGGCGCCGGCCTGGGGCTCGCCATCACCCGCTCCATCGTCGAGGCGCACGAAGGGACGATCTCGGCCGGCTCCAGCGGCGGGGTGACCCGCTTCGAGCTCCGGCTGCCTACCTCGGCTCCGGGCAAGACCTCCCCCGCACCCCCCTGAACAGCCCGGCCGCAGGCCCGGGTGCCTTGGATCGGGCCGCCGATTACACAAACGTAAGCGCGGGGTCATCCTGGCGTCGGCAGGCCGCGCGCAAGATGGGCTCACGGTGAAGGGAAAACCGCCCTTCACCGCCGCAGGCCGCCCGCGCGGCCATCGCGAACATCGCTTTCTTGAAGGAACAGACCATGAAGACCACTCTTGCACTCGCCGCCCTGGCCCTGCTCGCCTCGCCCGCCTGGGCCAAGCACTTCGACGGTGACCCCAAGCTGGAATCGAGCATCCTCAATGTGCACGCCGACCATTGGCCGCATCGTGCCGGCGACAGCCACGAGCCCGGTCGGGGCTCGGGCGAGCGCTACGGCTCCATCCTGCTGTATCTCGACGCGGACCATGTGCCGCATGCGGCCGGGGACAGCCATGCCCCCGAAAAGGGCAGTGGCGACACCTACGGCTCGGTCCTGGAGGACCTGCGCAAGTAGGCCTTGGGCCGGGAACCCCCGGGGGCCGGTAACCCTCGGGGCCCGGCCCCGCGGCCGGCGAAGATGACAAGAACGTAATCCCGCGGTCAGGCTGGCGTCGGCTTGCCTTGTCTAGGATGGCATCAAGGACGGCTAGTACGCCATCCCATAAGTTTGCGTACATGCCGAGACGCGCATCCGCGCGCCGAGTGCGCGAAGCGAACCGCAGCCATAGCCGTAGCTATGGCGAGGATGAGCGAAAACGCAGTTTCGGTGCAGGCTAACCTGCCTGCCAGGCAGGTTAAGCCGCGAGGCGGCGGCCGTAACCACAAAGCAATCGGCGATGCGGGGCGTGTCGAACATAGCGGAACTTATGGGTTGGCGTACTAGGCCCCGACCGGCGGCCGGCCGGGACAGGGACAACGCTTGTGACAACTTGTGACAAGGAGCACGGCCATGGGCAAACGATCACTCACGCACGCAATGGGGCCCTTGATGGCCCTGGCCCTCGCGGCCGCCTCGCCCTGGGCGCTGGGCGCCCAGGACCCCGGCATGGGGCCGATGATGAAACCCGGCGGGGGCTACGGGCCCGGGATGGGCATGGGTCCGGGCATGGGAATGATGGGCCCCGGCATGATGGGCGGCATGGGCCCCGGCATGATGGGCATGGGGATGATGGGCGGCTGCCCCGGCATGGACGGGGGCATGGGCCCGGGCTTCATGGGCCACGGCCGCATGGGCCACATCCTGATGCTCGACCTCAGCGACGAGCAAACCGGCAAGATCGAACAGATCCGCAACGACCTCTTCAAGAGGCAGCGCGACCTGACGCAGAAGCTCTGGACCGAGCAGGACCGGCTGCGCGAACTCTACCTCGCCGACAAGCGCGACACCGCCGCCATCGGCAAGGCCTACGGCACCCTCTCCGACCTGCGCCGCCAGGCCTTCGAGGCCCACGTCGAGGCCGAGAAGAAGATGGAGGCCGTGCTGACCAAGGAGCAGCAGGACCAGCTGCGGCGCAGTTTCCGGCGCTGGGGCCGGATGGGCTGGTAGGGCCATGTGGGGCCACGGCATGATGGGCGATTGGGGCTTCGGCTGGATCTTCATGATCCTGTGGTGGGTCCTGATCCTCGTCGCCATCGCCGCCCT
This sequence comes from Hydrogenophilus sp., assembly GCA_020725195.1. Classification (GTDB taxonomy): domain Bacteria; phylum Pseudomonadota; class Gammaproteobacteria; order Burkholderiales; family Thiobacillaceae; genus DYFL01. The sequence goes on along the minus strand of DYFL01000029.1, from coordinate 16,544 downwards.
GGTGAAATGGCTGCTGGGCCCGTCGGGGCGGACCCGTTCGTCCTCCGCCCTGGACCTCCTCAAGGAGCGCTATGCCCGCGGCGAGATCGAGCGCGAGGAGTATGAGCAGAAGCGGCGCGATCTCGAGCGCTGACCCATAACCACTCACCGAAAGGAACACGAAATGAACCAGACCCTCCCCATGGCCATGCTGGCCCTGTCCCTCGCCGCCGCGCCCGCCTTCGCGGTCGACGCCCACCACCCGGACCAGAAGCCCGGCGCCGCCGCCCCGGCGGCGCAGGCGGCGCAGGCGGACCAGGTCACGAAGATGCAGGACAACGTCAAGAAGATGCGGTCCCAGCTCGACCGCATCCGCCAGGCCAAGACCCCGCAGGAGCGCCAGCGCCTGCTCCAGGAGCACATGCAGACCATGCGCGAGAACATGATGCTCGGCGGCCAGGCCATGGGCTGTCCCATGATGGGCGACGGCATGATGGGCATGGGCATGATGGGCGGCCCCGGCGGCATGGGCATGATGGGCGGCGGCATGGGCATGGGCATGATGGGCGGTCAGGGCGGGCCCGGCGGTATGGGCCCCGGCGGCATGGGCATGTCGCCGGAGATGCTGCAGCAACGCATGGACATGATGCAGCGGCGCCTGGACATGATGCAGATGCAGATGGAGCAGCTGCAGAAGCCCCAGGGCCAGCCCATGCCGGCCCAGTAGCCGCCGCAACCTCGGCCCGCCGGCCGGGCGCCCCCAGTGAGCCCGGCCCGAAGCGGAGACCGCTGCGATGAATGCCCCCCACGCCGAACCCAAAGGTCTGCCGGTCCGCGACCTGGCGCGGGTGGGCCGCATCCTGCGCGTCGCGGCGGCCAAGGGATGGGGGCATTATGCGCAAAGGCTCCACCTGGGCCCGCCGCCCGAGGGGCCCGAGTCCGCCGCAGCGGGCAGCGACGCCCGCCGCTTTCGGGAGGCCCTGGAGGAACTGGGGCCGAGCTTCATCAAGTTCGGCCAGCTCCTCAGCGTGCGCCAGGACCTCTTCCCGGAGGCGGTCATCGCGGAGCTGCGCCGGCTCCAGGACGCCGTGCCCCCCTTCCCGGGCGGCCAGGCGCGCCGGCTTCTGGAGGCGGAGCTGGGCAGGCCCGTGGCCGAACTCTTCGCGGACTTCGACGAGCGGCCCTTCGCGGCCGCCTCCATCGCCCAGGTCCATGCCGCGACCCTGACGGACGGCACGCCCGTCGTGGTCAAGGTCCAGCGGCCGGAGATCGAGGCGCTGATCCAGGCCGACGTGGAGGTCCTCTTCTACCTCGCGCGGCTGCTCCAGGACCATCTGCCCGAGCTCCGCCGCTATGACCCGCTCGGCCTGGTGGAGGAATTCGCCGAGACCATCGGCCGCGAGCTGGACTTCAGGCTGGAGGGGCGCAATGCCGACCGCTTCCGGGAAAACTTCGCCGAAGACCCCGAGGTGAGCGTTCCGCGCATCTACTGGGAGCTCTCCGGCCGGCGCGTCCTCACCATGGCAAGGAGCCTCGGGCACAAGGCCGGGGCGGCCTATCCGGCGGATGCCACGGCACGGCGCCGGCTCGCCGCCTCGCTCGCCCGCCTGTTCCTGGCCCAGCTCTTCGAGCACGGCTTCTTCCACGGCGACCCCCACCCCGGCAACGTGTTCATCCTGGAGGACGAACGCTGGTGCTTCCACGATTTCGGCATCGTCGGCCGCTTCTCCCCCCACGACCAGGAGAACCTGCGCCAACTCTTCTTCGCCGTCCTGGCGCACGACGCGGATTGGCTGGCGGACGTGTACTTCGACATGGGGGTGGCGGCGGCGAGCGTGGACCGGGCGGCCTTCGTCCGCGACCTGGACGAGTCCCTGGAGCGCTACCACGCGGTGGCCGGCCGCGGCTCCTCCTTCGCGGAGATCCTGCACCAGTTCATCCGCCTGGGGCAGCGCCACCAGATCCGCATGCCCCGGGAGATGCTCCTGGTGGCCAAGGCCTTCATGGCCCTGGAGTCCCTGGCCCGCACCCTGGACCCGGCCTTCAACATGCTGGCGGCCTTCGAGGCCTATGCGCCGCACATGGTGGGCCGCGCGCTCGCCCCCGAGGTCGGCTGGGCCAGGGGTTACCGCGTCGCGGCCACGCTGCGGACCACGCTACGCGCCTTTCCCCTGACCCTGGTCAGGACGCTGCAGCAGCTGGAAAAGGGGCAGCTCGGCCTGAGGCTGCGCCACGAGCAGCTCGAGGAGGTCTCGCGGCACATCGACCGGGCCAGCAACCGCGTGAGCTTCAGCCTGATCATCGCCGCCGTGGTGGTGGGCTCCTCCATCGTCATGTCCTTCCACACCGGCCCCCACCTGGCCGGCATCCCGCTGGTCGGTCTGATCGGCTACGTGCTCGCCGCCATGCTCGGGCTCTGGTGGGCAGCGGCGATCCTGCGCTCGGGCAGGCTCTAGCCATGGCCGGCACCGGGAACGCCTGCCTCGCCCGCCGCGACGCGGGCGGCCCTGGAAACCCCCGCCGTGCCCTGCCCGTGCGCACGACGAACGCCACGGAAGGGCGCACGGGCATCGATCCACCCTGAAAGGAGAAGATCATGTTGCGCAAACTGTTGATCCTGTCCCTGGCGCTGTCGGCCTCGCTGCCCGTCCTTGCCGCCAGGGACGAGAAAGCGATCGAACTCAAGGACGGCACCACCCTGATCATCCAGACCGACGGCAGGATGCGCCACGTGGACGGCCGGGGCGTGCGGTGCTGATGAAAGAGGGCGAGGTCATGGAGGCCAAGGATGGCACGCACTACCTGATGAAGAACAACGCCATCTGGAAGCGGCTCTATGAAAAGGGCACGCTGAATCCGAAACAGTGAGGCCGGCATGGCGGCGCGGCATCCGCGTCGCCCCGCCGGCCTGAAACCATCATCGACAGGAGGCAGCCATGAAGGGACATCGAGTCGCATACGCCGCACTGCTGGCGCTCGGCCTGAGCCTGCCCGCTGCGGGCGAGCAGGCCTACGTGAAGATCACCGAACCCGCACCGGGGGCGAGGCTCACGGCGGCGGGCCCGAGCCGGCTCGTCTATGAGGTCGAGCCCGGGCCCCGCGGCGACCACGTCCACATCTATGCGGACGACAAGGAGGTCGGCATCCTGAGGCAGCTCAAGGGCAGCTACACCCTGCCCCCCCTCGCCGCCGGGGCGCACAGCCTGTGCGTCAAGGTGGTGAACCGGGCCCATGTGCCCATCGGGGTCGAGCAATGCGTCGACGTGATACGGGAATAGACGCGGTGCCACCCGAGGACCTGGCCTATGCCCTCAACCAGGTGGTGCACAACTTCGGCGCCGTGGCCGTGGTGGCCGGCAGCGCCTGGGCGCTCGGCCTGGCGCGGCGGGGCGAGCCCGGGCGCACGGCGGCCTGGACGGTCGGCCTCGCCTGGCTGGCCCAGCTCGGCAGCGGCTCGCTCTTCGGGGCCCTCAGCCTCTACTTCTACGGCCGGACCCCGGACCTCTCCGCCGTCGCCTTCGCCGCCCTCGGCATCAAGGTCGCCTGTGCGGTCGCAGGCCTCGGGCTCACGGCGCTGGACCTGCTGGGGGCCCTCGGCCCCGCCGGGCGCCAGTGGCTCTGGTGGTGGGTTCTCGGCCTGGGCGCCGCGGCCCTGGCCGCGGCGGCCTTTCTGCGCTGGTTCGCCTAGGGGCCTCCCGCCATGGCCATCGATCCCGTCTGCGGCATGAGCGTCGAGGCGGCCGAAGCGGCCGGCAGCGCCACCCACGGCGGCCTCACCTACTACTTCTGCTCGGAGGCCTGCCTGCGGAGGTTCCAGGCGGCCCCGGCAAGCTTCGCGCCGGGTGCCCACGCCGGCCATGCCCACGCCGGCCTGCCCGCCCCCGGGAAGGCCGGCGCGGAGGGCAAGGCCAAGGACCCCATCTGCGGCATGATGGTGGACCGCGCCACCGCCCTCAGCAGCGAGCGCGGCGGCCGCAGCTACTACTTCTGCAGCGTCGGCTGCCAGCGCACCTTCGAGGCGCCCGAGGCCGAGCTCAAGTCCATGAAGACGCGCGTGGCGATCGCGCTCACCGGGGTGCTGGCGCTCGCCATCCTGCGCGCCGGGGCCTTCCTCGCGCTGGCGACCGGCGCCACCCTCGTCACCTGGGCGCCCATCCCCGCCCTGCCCTGGTTCACCTGGGGCATGTGGCTCTTCCTCCTGGTCACCCCGGTGCAGTTCATCGGCGGCTGGGGCTTCTACAAGGGGGCCTGGAACGCGATCCGCACCCGCGCCATCAACATGGACTTCCTCATCGCCCTGGGCACCTCGGTGGCCTACTTCTACAGCGTGGCGGTGCTGTTCTTCCCCGAGGTGCTGCCGGTTGCGGTGGCGGAGCGCGACGTCTACTTCGAGGTCTCCGCGGTGATCATCGCCTTCGTGCTCCTGGGCAAGTACATGGAGGAGCTGATCAAGAAACGCTCCTCCGCCGCAGTGCGCAAGCTCATGGACCTGAAGCCCGCCACCGCCCACGTGGTGCGCGAGGGGCAGGAGATGGAGGTGCCGGCCGAGAGCGTGATGGTGGACGAGGTCGTGGTGGTCAAGCCGGGCGAGAAGGTCCCGACCGATGGGGTGGTCACCGAAGGCGCCTCCTCCGTGGACGAGTCCATGCTCACCGGCGAATCCATGCCGGCGGAGAAGGGGCCGGGGAGCGAGGTCATCGGCGGCACCCTCAACCGCACCGGCCTCATCCGCTTCCGCGCCACGCGGGTGGGCGCGGAGACGGCACTCGCCCAGATCATCCGGCTGGTGGAGGACGCCCAGGCCACCAGCGCCCCGATCCAACGCATCGCCGACCGGGTCACCGCGTACTTCGTGCCGGCGGTCGTGAGCATCGCGGTCGCGGCCTTCCTGGGCTGGTGGCTGGCGGGCGACTTCCCCCAGGGCCTGCTCGCCTTCATCGCCGTGCTCATCATCGCCTGCCCCTGCGCCCTGGGGATCGCCACGCCGGCGGCGCTCATGGTCGGGGTCGGCAAGGGCGCCGAGGCGGGCATCCTGATCCGCGGCGGCGAGGTCCTGGAGCGGGCGCAATCGCTCACCACGGTGGTGTTCGACAAGACCGGGACGCTGACGCGCGGCGAGCCCAACGTCACCGACATCCTGCCCCTCGCCGGCTTCAGTGAGGCCGAGGTACTGAGGCTCGCCGCGGCGGTGGAGGCGGGCTCGGAGCATCCGCTGGCCGAGGCCATCGTGCGCGCGGCGCGGCACCGCGGGCTGGAACTACCCAGGATCGAGGCGTTCGAGGCCATTCCCGGCCACGGGATCCGCGGCCGGGTTTCACCCCATCCCTCCCCCGTGGAGGGGGCGCGCTCATCCTCGCCCCTTGCGGGGGAGGGTCGGGTGGGGGGTGAGGTCCTGCTCGGCAACCGCCGCCTGTTCGCGCGCGAGGGCATCGCCGCCGCCGCGGCGGAGGCCGTCATGACCCGGCTGGAGCAGGAGGGCAAGACCGCCATGCTGGTGGGCTGCGACGGGCGGCTCGCCGGCGTCATCGCCGTGGCCGACACGCTCAAGCCCGAGGCCAGGGCCGCGGTCGACGCGCTCGCGCGCGAGGGCATCGAGGTGGTCATGCTCTCCGGCGACAACGCGCGCACGGCCCAGGCCATCGGCCGCGAACTCGGCATCGAGCGGGTGATCGCCGAGGTGCTGCCGGCGGACAAGGCGCGGGTGATCCGGGACCTGCAGGGCCAGGGCCAGGTGGTGGCGATGGTGGGCGACGGCGTCAACGACGCGCCCGCGCTCGCCGCCGCCGACATCGGCATCGCCATCGGCTCGGGCTCCGACGTGGCCAAGGAGACGGGCGGCATCCTCCTGGTGCGCGACGACGTGGGCGAGGTGGTGACCGGCATCCGCCTGTCGCGCGCCACCATGCGCAAGATCAAGCAGAACCTGTTCTGGGCCTTCGTCTACAACGCCATCGGCGTGCCCGTGGCGGCCCTGGGCTTCCTCAATCCGATCATCGCCGCCGCCGCCATGGCGCTGAGCTCACTCTCGGTGATCGTCAACTCGGCCACGCTCAAGCGGGCGCGGCTCGCCGCGATATGAAGGGCTACGGCTTCCTCCTCCCCCTGCTCGCCGGCTTCGCGCTGGCCGGCGCCAGCGCCTTCACCGCGGCCTGGTCGCGGCGCTGGGGGGTGCGCGGCGGGCAGAGGGCGACCGCCGTCCTGCGGAACCTGCTCGGCATCCCGCTCTACTTCGCCGGCCTCGTGCTCGCCTGGCTGGCCCCGACGCCCGCCCTCTTCGAGCCCGGCCGGGCGGGTACGATCGCGGCCTGGGCGCTCATCGCCCTGGGCGCCGTGCCGATAGTGCTGGGGCACCTGCAGCTGGGCTGGCGCACTCACATGCCCTCCGTGCAGGACAGCCTGATGCGCGACGGACTCTACGCCCGGGTGCGCCACCCCATTTACGCCGGCGCCCTGCCCGTCTTCGCCGGGCTCGCGCTCCTGCGTCCGAGCGCGGCCTTCGTGCTCGCCTGCACGCTGAGCCTCGCCTTCTTCCTGCTCCAGGCCTGCCTGGAGGAGATCGACCTGCTGCAGCGCATGCCCGGCTACCGGGAATACAGGCGCGAGGTGCCGGCCTTCCTGCCCCGCTGGAGGCGGCCGTGACAACGCAGTTTCGGCGGAGGCTGACATCGGCCGGGGCCAGCCGCTGGTCCTGGCTCTGCCCCTGGGCCGCCGTGGCCCTCGCCGCGGCGGTCCTCGCCCTCTGGGGGCTGGCCTGGTGGAGCGCCCTGCTCGCGGCGCTGCTCCTGGTCTGTCCCGCCCTCTTGCTCTGGGGGCTCTTCGTCGTGCGGCTGGACCCGCTGACCGCGAGCGAGCCCGCGCCCGCCACCCACGGCATCCTGATGAACTGGGCGGCCCCCTTCTACGACGGGGGCTGCCGCGCCATGGGCCTGGGGCGCGGCTTTCGCCTGGAGACCCTGGAGCATGCGGCGCTGCGCGCCGGGGAGCGGGTCCTGGACGTGGGCTGCGGCACCGGGGTGCTCACCCGCCTGGCCGCCGAGGCGGTGGGCCCGACGGGGCAGGTCCTCGGCATCGACCCCAGCCGCCGCATGATCGCCGTGGCGCGCCGCAACGCCGAGCGCACGGGCAGCCGCGCCGAATTCCGCCTCGCCGCCGTCGAGGCCCTGCCCTTCGCGGAGGCGAGCTTCGATGCGGTGCTCGCGAGCGCGATGCTGCACCACCTGCCCCCGGAGCTGAAGCGCTCGGGGCTCGCCGAGGTCTACCGCATGCTCAGGCCCGGCGGCCGCCTGCTGGCCGTGGACATCGACCGGCCCGCGAATCGGCTGTGGTGGCTGCTGATCTGGCCGCTGCGGCTCATGCCCGAGACCGCCCCGAACCTGCGCGGCGAGGTCCCGGCCTACCTGCGCGAGGCCGGATTCGAGCGCATCGAGGTCCGCGGGCGCCGGGCGGGCTGGCTCAGCTACTGGCTGGCCTTTAAACCCCAGGCCTAACGGACATGGCGACCGCGCCGACCCGAAGCATGAACGTCAAGGCCGCCGTGTCCGTTTCCTCACCCCTGCCCTCTCCCGCTTGCGGGGCCCGCCCGAAGGGCGCAGGACGCCACGCAGTGGCGGTCCCGAGCGAGGCGAGGGATGGGCCGCAGGCCCACAGAGGGGGGACGCAGTGTCGCTTCGCGACGTTCGTGTTAACGAGGTCCATCATGCGCTACGCCTACCTGACCCTCCTGCTCCTCGGCCTTCTGTCGACCCCCCTGGCCCCTGCCGCAGACAGCCAGAACCACCAGGTGGTCGACGGCGTCTCCGTCTATCTCGGGGTCCTACCGGCGGAGATGATCCTGGGCCACCCCAGGGGGCACCCGGAGTCCGAGATGCACGGCGGCCCCCCTACAGGCGAGCGACGCTATCACGTCGTGGTGGCCGCCTTCGATGCCGCAACGGGCAAGCGCATCGCCGACGCGCGGGTCACCGCCACGGTCTCGCAGCTGGGTCTCTCGGGCACGAAAAAGAAACTCGAGCCCATGACCATCGCGGGCACGATCAGCTATGGCAACTACTTCACCCTGCCCGGGCCGGGGCCGTACCGCATCGAGGTCGAGATCCGCAGCCCGCGCACACCGAGGCCCCTGCGCCTGAGCTTCGACTATGCGTTCGCGCGCACCTGAGCCGGCCGATGCCAAGGAGGATCCAGATGGAACAGACCGTCATCGACCCCGTCTGCGGCATGGCGGTGGCGCCCGACGCCTTCGCGCTGACCCAGGCCGGCATCCGCTACGCCTTCTGCTCGCAGCAATGCCGGGACCGCTTCGTCGCCAATACACACCTCTATGTCGGCACGCCGGGCCACCCCGCTGCCGGGCAGGCGGGGCGGGAGGTGGTCAAGCGGCGCATCTTCCGCCTGGAGCAGGTGCCTGGCGGGCCGGAGGCCGAGGCCCTGGCGGCCGGGCTCAGGGCCATGATGGGGGTGAAGGCAGTCCACATCGAGGCCGACCGCGTCGCCCTCACCTACGACCTCTTGCAGGCGACGGCCGAGCAGCTCGAGGCGAGGATGGCGGAGGTGGGCGCCCGGCTCGGCGCCGGCTGGGCGGAGCGCCTGCGGCGCGGCTTCCTCCACTACCAGGAGGAATGCGAGATCGGCAGCCTCGCGGCCGGCGCGGACGACGGCAGGACCTGCCATGGCCGCTGAGGGCAAGTCGCGGCGCGGCGTAAACCTCGCCCTCGCGGCCTTCCTCGCGATCGCCGCGCTGCTGCTGCTGGGCGAGCACCGGGTGCACGCCCTGGGGGCGTGGCCCTGGCTGCTACTGGCCGCCTGCCTCCTGCTGCACCGCTACCTGCACCGCGGCCCGAGGCCGCCGGAAGGAGACCGGCGATGAGCACCCCCGCCTACGGCCTCTGGTCTCTGGTGATCATCAACTCGCTGATCTTCATCGTCTTCGCCTTCAGCTTCGCCAAGCCGCAAAGCCCGCGCGACTGGCGCTCCTTCGGCGCATTCGCCGCCTTCCTCGTGGCGCTGTTCACCGAGATGTACGGCTTCCCGCTCACCATCTACCTGCTCTCCGGCTGGCTGCAGAGCCGCTATCCCGGCCTCGACCCCTTCTCCCACAACGCCGGCCACCTGCTGGAGACCCTGTTCGGCTGGCGCGCGAACCCGCATTTCGGGCCCTTCCACATCCTCAGCAGCGTCCTGATCTTCGGCGGCTTCATGCTGCTGTCGAGCGCCTGGAAGGTGCTCTACGCGGCCCAGCAGGCGCAGCAACTGGCGACCACCGGCCCCTACGCCCGGGTGCGCCACCCGCAGTACGCCGGCTTCGTCCTGGTCATGCTCGGGTTCCTCTTGCAGTGGCCGACCCTGCTGACCGCGCTCATGTTCCCGGTGCTGGTGTGGATGTATGCGCGCCTCGCCCGCCGCGAGGAAGCGGAGATGCGGGCCGCCTTCGGCGAGGCCTACGCCCGCTACGCCGCGGCCACACCGGCGTTTTTCCCGCGTTGGGGCCGCGGCAGGATGCCGCGGCCTTCCTGAAGGAGAGGGCAATGGAGTGGCTCGCGCAAAACTGGTTCTGGGTCCTGGTCATGATCCTGTTCGTCGCCATGCACCTCGGCCACGGCGGACACGGCGGCGGCTGCGGCGGGGGTCACGAAGGCCACCGGCCCACCCGCAAGCCGGGGGCGGACGAGCCGCCGGCACACCGGCACTGAAAGGAGGCGAGCATGCTGAACACGAAACGGGTCGCCTGGGCGCTCGGCCTGTGGGCCGCCATCACCTTCGTCGTCTGCGTGATCTGGGGCCTGGTCACCCCCGGCAGCCTGCACATGCACGCATTCCTGGAGCTGGTCCTGCCCGCCTTCAAGTGGCTCACCTGGTGGGGCTTCCTGCTCGGGCTGGCGGAGAGCTTCCTCTACGGGGCCTATGCCGGCCTGGTCTTCTGCCCGCTCTACAACTGGCTGTGCCGGCGCTGGAGCCAGCCCTGATCAAGGAAGGCAAGCCCATGAAGACCCGTATCGTCGAAGTCGGCGGCCTGCTGTCGGCACTGAGCGCCCGGGGCGTGGAAAAGCGGCTCGCCCGCCTGCCCGGCGTGCGGCGCGTCGAGGTCAACTACGTCTCGGGCAGCGCCACCGTCGAGTATGACGAGGGGGTCATCGACCTGAAGCGCATCAAGGCCGCCGTCCGGGAGTGCGGCTACCACTGCGCCGGGGAACTGCTGCCGCAACACCTGTGCCTGCCGGAAGATCCGCCCCCGGAGGCCATGGCGCTGCACGCGGGGCATGGCGCGATGGCGCGCCCCGCCGCCCAGGCCGGCGCGATGGCCCACGAGATGGGTCACGGTGCCGGCATGGACCTCGCGGAGATGGCGCGCGACATGCGCCGCCGCTTCTGGGTCGCCTTCGCCTTTACCGTGCCGATCTTCGTCTGGTCGCCCATGGGCGGGCTGTTCGCACCGCCCCCGCCGCCCTTCGGCCTCACGCTCGACCTGTGGCTGTTCTTCCTCGCCAGCGCCGCGGTGCTGTGGCCGAGCTGGCCGTTCTGCGTCGCCGCGTACCGGGCGCTCAGGAACGGCGTGCTCAACATGGCAGTGCTGGTGGTGCTCTCGGTCGGTACGGGCTACCTGTTCAGCGTCGGGGCGACCTTCTTTTTCCGGGGCGCCCAGTTCTATGAGGCGGTGGCGGTGCTGCTGGTGTTCATCCTGCTCGGCCACTGGCTGGAGATGCGCGCCCGGGCCGGGGCCTCGGACGCCATCCGGGCGCTGATGGACCTCGCCCCGCCCATGGCCACCGTGATCCGCGACGGCCGCGAGATCGAGGTCCCCACCGCCGAGGTGCTCGTGGGGGATACCGTGCTGATCCGCCCGGGCAACAAGATCCCGGTGGACGGCGAGGTGATCGAAGGCGAGTCCCAAGTGGACGAGTCCATGCTCACCGGCGAGTCCATGCCGGTGGGCAAGAAGCCCGGCGCCGGCGTGATCGGCGCCACCATCAACAAGAGCGGCAGCTTCCGCTATCGCGCCACCAAGGTGGGGGCCGACACCGCGCTCGCCCAGATCGTCAAGCTGGTGCAGGCGGCGCAGAACTCCAAGGCCCCGGCGCAGCTGCTCGCCGACCGCGCCTCCCAGTGGCTGGTGCTGATCGCCCTGGCCATCGGCCTTGCCGCCTTCGCCGTCTGGTTCTGGTGGCTCGGCCAGCCGCTCCTGTTCGCCCTCACCCTGACCATCACCGTGTTTGTCATCGCCTGCCCGGACGCCCTCGGGCTCGCCACGCCCATGGCGGTGATGGTGGGCACGGGCCTGGGCGCCATGAACGGGATCCTGTTCAAGAACGCCGCGGCGCTGGAGGAGGCAACCCGGCTCGACGTGGTGATCTTCGACAAGACCGGCACACTCACGCTCGGGGAGCCCAAGGTGCTGGAAGTCGTGGCCGCCGCCGGGGCGACCGAGGAGGGCGTACTCGGCGTGGCCGCGGCCGTGGAGCGGCACTCGGAGCATCCACTCGCGCTCGCCATCCTCGAACGCGCCCGGGGTCTCGCCGAGCAGGCAGCGACCGGATTCACCAACATCGACGGCCAGGGTGCACGTGCCGAGATCCAGGGGAAGGCCGTGTTGCTCGGCAACCGCCGGCTCATGGACGCGCAGGGCATCGACCTGGCCGGGCTGGAGGAAAGGTCGAAGGAACTCCAGGGCGCCGGCCGTACGGTGGTGCATGTCGCCCACGGCGGCACGCTCGCGGGGCTGATCGCCATCGCCGACACCGTGCGCCCGACCTCGTCGGCCACCGTGAAGGCGTTGCAGGCGCGCGGGGTGCAGGTCGCCATGCTCACCGGCGACAACCGCGGCACCGCCGGGCGCATCGCCAAGGAGCTCGGCATCGATATCGTGCTGGCCGAGGTGCTGCCGGGGCAGAAGGCGGACGAGGTCAAGGCGCTCCAGGCGGGCGGCAAGAAGGTCGGCATGGTCGGCGACGGCATCAACGACGCGCCCGCACTGACCCAGGCGGACGTGGGCTTTGCCATCGGCGCCGGCACCGACGTGGCCATGGAGAGCGCCGACGTGGTGCTGATGAAGAGCGACCCGTACGACGTGGTCGGCGCCATCGCGCTGTCGCGCGCCACGCTCGCCAAGATGCACCAGAACCTGTGGTGGGCGGTGGCCTACAACGTGGTGGCCTTCCCGGTGGCCGCGGGCGCGTTCTATCCCTTCGTCATCAGCCCCGAGGTCGCCGCGCTCGCCATGTCCGGCAGCTCGGCGCTGGTGGCGGTCAATGCCCTGATGCTCAAGCGTACCCGCCTCGAGGGCATACGCTCTTTCACGGGCTTCAGCCCTCAGAAAGTCGGGGCCCTTCAGGGCATCCATCCTCCCGCGTGAGGCGGCACCCGTCCGCCTGGAAGGGGGGAATGTCGGCGATGGAGAACATGCGGATGCAGGCGCTGCTGGCCAAGGACACGACCGAACGGCTACCCACGGGCCGCTTCTTTCTGCTGATGGCCGCCATCTTCACCGTGTCGTTCAACTACGGGGTGGTCCTGCCGCTGCTGCCGCCCTTGCTCGAACGGCTGCTCCCCGGCCCGGAGGGCGGCGCCATACCTTGGCACACCGGGCTGATGGCAGGCGTCTACATGGCCGGCGTGTTCCTGTTTGCCCCCGCCTGGGGCTGGGCCTCCGATCGGCTGGGCCGGCGCCAGGTCCTCCTGACCGGCCTGGCCGGTTGCGTGGCCTCGATGGCGTGGTTCGGCGCATCGGAAGGCCTGTGGACGGCCTACCTGGCGCGCGGCCTCGGGGGCGCCTTCGGCTCGGCCGTCGCGCCCGCGACCCTGGCCTATATTGCGGATGCGAGTCCGTTCGAGGCGCGGGCACGCCGGTTTGCCTGGATGAGCGCCGCCGCCGCCCTGGGCTTCCTGGTCGGGCCGGCCCTGGGGGGCTGGCTGGGTGGCCTGGACGAGGCCGCCCCCTATGCCTTGGCGGCGGCAGGCGGGCTGGCCGTCTGGTTGGCGGTCTACCGATGGCTGCCCGGGGCGGCGCCCGTTCCCATGACGGATCGCCAGGCCGGGAGGCGGCGCGGATGGTTCGGCGCCACCCTGGCTCTGGCCTTTCTGGGCAAGTTCGGGCTCGGCAGCTTCGAGGTCGCGCTGACCCTCCAGGCACGCCAGGTCCTCGCCCTGGATCCGGCGCAGACCGGCCTCATGTTCGCGGAGTGCAGCCTCGTGATGATCGCGGCCCAGACCCTGGTCTTCTCACCCCTGCTGAAGTACCTCGGTTTCCCCACGCTCGCCGGCCTGTCCCTGCTGGCGATGGCGGTCGGGCTGTGGGCGATCCCGGGCACGGTCCGCCTCGATGTCCTGGCGCTGTGGGTCGGCCTGGTGGCCGCCGGCGCCGGCGTCCTGATACCGGCCCTGACCTATCGCAGTTCGCTGGAGGCGGGCGCAGCCCAGGGCGAGGCGCTGGGCAGGGAGATCGCGGCCGCAAGCCTCGGCCAGGGGGCCGGCTCGGCCGCGGGCGGCCTGCTTTACGGGACCTCGGACTGGCTGCCCTTCCACCTGACCGCGGTCCTCCTCCTGGCCGGGCTGACCTGCGTCCGCCGGGGCGCAGGCCGCCCCCGGGGAGGCCCATGATGAACCCCCGCTCGACCGAAGGCGCCGACCAGGCCGGGCGCATCCTGCATCGGGTGTTCCGCGACTACCGCGGCGGCCTGGCCGTGCGCCTGTGGAACGGCGAGATCCTGGCGCTCGGCACGGGGCCGCCTGAGTTCACGCTGGTCTTCCATCACCCCGCGCCGTTCCGCGAGCTGCTCCTGTACCGCGACCCCCTGCGCCTGGCCGAGGCCTACTTCCGCGGCCTCGTGGACGTGGAGGGCGACCTCTACGCCGTGCTGGGCCTGAAGGAGCACCTCGGCGCCCTCGCCCTGACCTGGCCGGAAAGGCTGGCGTTCCTGGCGGCGGCGCTGCGCCTGGACCGTCGCCCCGCGGGGCCCACTGCCGGGCGCCGCCGGGCACGGCACGCCCGCAATTCGCGCGAGACCGTCGCCTTCCATTACGACGTCTCCAACGACTTCTACCGGCTGTGGCTGGACGAGCGGATGGTCTACTCCTGCGCCTATTTCGAGGACCCCGGCCAGGGCCTGGATCAGGCCCAACGCAACAAGCTCGATCACATCTGCCGCAAGCTGCGGCTCAGGCCCGGGGAGCGCCTGCTCGACATCGGCTGCGGCTGGGGCGCGCTCGTCTGCTGGGCCGCCGAGCGCTACGGCGCGCAGGCCCACGGCATCACCCTGAGCCGCAACCAGTATGCGTACGGCCTGGGCCGGATCCGGGAACAGGGGCTGGAAGGGCGGGTCACCCTGGAGCTCAGGGATTACCGGGATCTGAAGGGCGAGGCCCTGCTCGACAAGATCGCCAGCGTCGGCATGTTCGAGCACGTGGGCCTGAAAAACCTCCCGCTCTACTTCGGGACCGCCCACCGCCTGCTGAAGCCCGGGGGGCTCTTCCTCAACCACGGCATCACCCACGACGGCGAAGGCTGGCGCAGCAGACCGTCGACGCGATTCATCAACCGCTATGTCTTCCCCGACGGGGAACTGGACAGCGTGGGCAACGTGCAGCGCGCGATGGAGCGCTCCCGCTTCGAGATCCTGGACGTGGAGGCCTGGCGCCCCCACTACGCCCTCACCCTGCGGCATTGGGTGCAGCGCCTGGAGGCGCGCAGGGCGGTGGCGTTGAGCCACGTCGACGAGGCGACGTACCGGGTATGGCGCCTCTACATGGCGGCCTGCGCGGTCCAGTTCGAGGCGGGCGGCGTCGGCGTCTACCAGATCCTGGCCTCGAAGCGGGACCCGGGGTTCGCCCCCGTTCCCCTGACCCGGCGCGACCTCTATCCCTGACCGTGCCCGGGACGCCTGCGCTCGGGCTGGGCTCGCGTTCATGGCTTCGGGGGGCGGCGGGGCCCCGTCCCTCCGTCAGGGCGGCGCGTCGCGCACCGGCCAGACATGGAAGTGGGGATCTTTCTTCTGCCCGACGCCCACCGCCCCCTTGTCGAGGTACAGCGCCCAGGCCCAGTCGGGCTCGAACAGGCTGGTGGTGGCGGACCAGTAGGCCTCGCGCAGCCCGCTGAAGGGCGCCCCGGCCGGCAGCGCCGGGGTGTGGCGCTCGGCATCCACCAGCGATTCCAGCTCGTTGATGTTGGGCAGGCGCCAGCCCGGCGCGCGGCGGTTCAAGGCCGCCACGGCGGCGAGCGCCTGCGGCCAGGTGACCGGCGCGGCGGCGAGGCCCGCCCGCCGGTGCCAGCACAGCCCCGTCAGCCGGTCGACCACGCATAAAGATGTCTGGGAAAAACGCGGCTGCGGCCAGGCGGCCCCCGTCCGGAATTCGCTGTCCTGGCCGGTGCCGGTGCAGGGGATTACCCGGCCGGCCGCGTCGTAGCAATGCACCTGCCCGGTGGCCGGCAGCAGGCCATTGCCCCGCCCCGCCACCGGCCAGACCAGGAAGGACTGGTCCTTGCCGCCGTAGAAGAGGCGCGCCCCTTCCAGGTGCAGATACCAGGCATGGTCCGGCGCGATGGCCGCGCTGGTCGAGCTCCAGTACCAGCCCAGGAACACCTCGCGGAAAGGGTGCCCCGAAGGCAGCGCGGGCCGCCTCGCCTGATGGCTGACCAGGCTGCGCAGCTCGCGCCGGTTGGGCAGCCGCCAGTCGGCACGCCCCAGGGCACGCTGCCGGTTCATGTCCGCCACGAAGCCCAGGGCCTCGGTCCAGGTGAGCGGAAACTCGGCGTAGTTGGCCTGGCGCGTCCAGACGAGCCCCGTCAGGCGGTCCTCCACCAACCCGCCCTGCGCCGCGAAGCGCGGCTCCGGCCACGGCACGCCGCGATGGAACTCCGCGTCCTGTCCGCTGCCGGCGCAGGGCACCGCCAGACCGCCCACATCGTGGCAGCCCGTCTGGCCTGTCCAAAGCACCCTTTGCATCATCGGCGGCCTCCTCCAGGCTACGCGTGCCGGGTTAGTGCCCGCCCAGCTCCGCATGCCGGAAGCAGGCCACCACATGGTCGTTCACCATGCCCACCCCCTGCATGAAGGCATAACAGATGGTGGAGCCGACGAACTTGAAGCCGCGCTGCTGCAGGTCGCGGCTCAAGGCGTCGGAGATCGGCGTGCGGGCGGGGATCTGGGCGTCGTCTACCCACGCGTTCTGGATCGGCTCGCCGTCCACGAAGCGCCAGAGGTAGGCGTCCAGACTGCCGAACGCCTCCCGGATCGCCAGCGTCGCCCGGGCGTTGACTATGGCCGCGGCGATCTTCTGCCGGTTGCGCACGATGCCCGCATCGGCCAGCAGCCGCGCCACATCCTCCTCGCCGTAGCAGGCGATGCGCTCGGCGTCGAAATTGTCGAAGGCGCGGCGGTAGCCTTCCCGCTTTTTCAGGATGGTGATCCACGACAGCCCCGCCTGCGCCCCGTCCAGGATCAGAGCCTCGAACAGCGCGCGCTCGTCGTGCAGGGGCACGCCCCATTCCAGGTCGTGGTAGGCCACATAGAGGGGGTCGGCGCCCGGTGCGCGTCAAGGTAGTTGTCGCCTGAATCATGCGGCTTGTTTCGACTTAT
>DYFL01000028.1 GCA_020725195.1 Hydrogenophilus sp. | reverse complement strand
TTGAACCAAGGGCCCGTGTCCGCTCACTTCACCTCGCCATCGACATAGAGCCAGCGGCCCTCCACCCGCTCGAAGCGGCTGGTTTCGTGCATGCGCCGGGCCCGGCCGCCGATCTTGTAGCGGGCCACGAACTCCACCCGGGCGTGGTCGGCGTCGAGGCGCTCGTGGCGCCTCACTTCCAGGCCCAGCCACCTGGGGCGCGGCTCTTCGTCCAGCTTCAGGTCTTCGGGCCGGGTGGCCGGGTGCCAGGTGGCCGCAAGATAGGCCGCGTCCCCCAGCACGTAGGCGGTGTAGCGGGAGCGCATCAGGGCCTCGGCGCTGGGGGGCGGCGCCGCGCCGGCGAGGTAGGGGCCGCAGCACTCGGCCAGGGGGCGCTGGCTGCCGCAGGGGCAGGGGGGCGTGTCGGGCTTTTTCATGTGTGCTATTTTCTCGCAGGCCCTAACGACGAGATCAACCCGTGCTGAGCATTTCCCAGCTACTCCAGGCCATGGCGCAGAAGGAGGCCTCCGACCTCTTCTTCACCGCCGGCGCCCGCATCAGCATGAAGATCGGCGGCGTGCTGCGGCCGATCTCGATGCCCGAGCTCACCGCCGACAACGTGCAGCAGCTCGCCTACGAGATGATGAGCCCGGAGCAGATCCGGCAGTTCGAGGCCACCCGCGAGATGAACTTCGGCTACGGCCTGCAGGGGGTCGGCCGCTTCCGGGTCAACGTCTTCCGCCAGCGCGGGGCGGTGGCCATGGTGGTGCGCCGGCTCTCCTCCACCATCCCCTCCCTGGGCGAGCTGGGCCTGCCCGCCGTGCTCGAGCGCCTGGCGCTGGAGCGCCGCGGCCTGGTCCTGCTGGTGGGCGCCACGGGCTCGGGCAAGTCCACCACCATGGCCGCCATGGTGGAGCATCGCAACACCCGCGTCGCCGGGCACATCCTCACCATCGAGGACCCGGTCGAGTTCGTCTTCCGGCACCAGAAGTCCATCGTCAACCAGCGCGAGGTGGGCATGGACACCGAGTCCTACGAAACCGCCCTGGTCAACGCCCTGAGGGAATCGCCCGACATGATCATGATCGGCGAGGTGCGCGAGCGCGAAACCATGCAGCACGTGATCAACTATGCCAACACGGGCCACCTGTGCCTGTCCACGCTGCATGCCATCAACAGCCACCAGGCGCTCACCCGCATCGTCAACTTCTTCCCCCTGGAGAACCGCGGCACGGTGCTGTTCGACCTGGCCTCCTGTCTCGTCGCCATCGTCGCCCAGCGCCTGGTGCGCACGGTGGACGGCCACCGGGCCCCGGCGGTGGAGGTCTTCCTCGCCGACAGCCCCATGCGGCAGCTGATCCGCGAGGGCCGCCTGGACGAGCTGAAGGAGCGGATGGAGTCGCGCATGTCGGGCGAGATGCAGAGCTTCGACCAGGCCATCGTCCAGCTCTACCGCGAGGGCAGGATCAGCTACGACGAGGCCCAGGCCAATGCGGATTCGCCGCGGCAGCTGCACCTGCTCATGCAGGAGGGCGGGCTGGACATGACCGGGGCGGGCGGCGGGATGGCGCCCGAGTTGCCGCCGCTGCCGGAAATCAGGATGCCCTGATGTCGCACGAGGGATCGACCGTGACCGCCTATCCGCCCCGCCCGCGCGCGGGCGCCAACCACTGATCGGGGAAGCCGATGCGCACTGCCCAAGACCTGGTCTCCGGCATCGATAACCTGGCCACGCTGCCCGCGGTGTACCTGCAGGTGCGGGAGATCGTCGACGACCCGGACAGCGCCGTCGCCGACCTCGCCAAGGTGGTCTCGGCCGACCCCGGCCTGACCGCGCGCCTGCTGCACGTGGTCAACAGCGTCTACTTCGGCCTCATGAGCCGGGTGGAGACCGTCTCGCACGCCGTCAGCCTGCTGGGCATGCAGCAGGTGCACGACATCGTGCTGGCCACCTCCATCAGCGCGGTGTTCCGGGGCATGCGCGCGGCCAGCATGGACATGGCCCGGTTCTGGAGCAACAGCGTCCTGCGCGGCCTGATCGCCCGCACGGCGGCCGAGAGCTCCGGCGCCCGCGACGTGGAGCGCCTCTTCGTGGAGGGGCTGCTGGCGGACATCGGCCACCTGGTCCTGTATCAGGCCGTCCCCCGGGAGGCCGAACGGGCCCTGGTGCGCGCCAAGGTCGAGGGCCGGCCCCTGCACGAGATCGAGCGCGAGCTCATCGGCTGCCACTACGCGGACGTGGGCGCGGCCCTGGTGGCGAAGTGGACGCTGCCCGAGCGCTTCAGCTTCGCCATCGCCCACCAGATCGCCCCCGCCCGGGCCGGCGAGCCCTACGGCTTCGAGGCGGCCATGCTGCACATCGCCCGCGTCCTGGTCGAGGGGCTGGAATGCGGCCTGGAGAACGAGGAGATCGCCGCGAAGATCGACGCTTGCGTCTGGCAGCGCACCGGGCTCAAGCCCGCCAGCATCGGCGCCATCCGCACCGTGGCGGAGATGAACCACACCGAGGTCGTCACGCTGTTCTTCCCCGGCCTGCACCCCAAGGCCTGAATGCGCGGGCCTGCCGCAGGGTTTTTTCCGGTCCCGATGGCGGATGCGAGCCCGGGATCGGATAATATCCCGGCGTAACCGACCCCCTGGGCGTCCATGCCGAAGCGTTTCTTCAGGAAATTCCTGCCCCACCCCGACAGCGTCCGCAGCAACCATGGCCTGCGCTGGCTGGGGCCCGCGGTCCACGATCCGGACCTGTGGTACCTGAGCCGCCGCTCGGTGGCCGGGGGCGTCGCCGTGGGCGCCTTCTTCGCCTTCATGCTGCCCGTCGCCCAGTTCGCCGCGGCGGCGGTGGCCGCCATCGTCTTCCGGGTGAACCTGCCGGTGGCGATGACCAGCACCCTGATCACCAACCCCTTCACCTTCGCCCCCTGGTATTACCTGGCCTACAGGATCGGCGCCTTTCTGACCGGGGAGGCGGGGGACGGTCCGCCGCCCGCCGCGGTGCCCGCGGCGGGCGGCCTCTGGGACGGATTCCTGCAGGGCTTCGGCAGGCTGCTGGAGATGGGCGAGCCCCTCCTGATCGGCCTGGCCGTCCTGGCCGTGACCGGTGCGGTGGCCGGCTATCTGGGGGTGAACGCCCTCTGGCGCCTCCCGGCCTACGCCCGCTTGCGCCGCCGGCAGCGCAAGGCAGGAGGGCGCTAGTGCAGTGTGCATTCCTGGGTGCACCTGCAATCCTTGAATCCGCACTTGCGCGACCCCATCACTTCCGGAAAGCAGCCCGGATGGAGCGAAGCGCAATCCGGGGAGGGGATGGTCGGGCCCTCATCCCGGATTGCGGCCTATCGGCCTGCATCCGGGCTACGAGGCTTGAAGGAAATCGGCTGCAGATTCGGCGGAACGCTCCAATTTCGCCGCTTTTCCGGGCAATAGTGCGACTGTTGCGGCGAAATCGCCAAAATCTGGCCTCGTTCGGCCGTATCTTCGCTTCGATTCTTCAAGTCCGGCGGGCTCCTGGGGGCCCCGTTCAGGGGCTGCCCGGGGCGGCAATTCTTGCCGCCGCCCCGGCATCTGCCCCGCCCCTTCCTCGCCGGCGGCCAGGCATGTTCCATGAATACAAAGGCTTGCGTGTGCAGTCCGGTCTGGCACGGGCGTTGCTAAGGTGCGTGGGGGTGGCCGGTCGGCCGCCCGGCATGAGGAACACGGCATGAAGCTGAACTTCGCCCTCCCGGGCATCGTCGTGATCGCGCTGGCGGGCTGCGCCGCCGCGCCGGCCACCAACATCAAGCAGCCGCTCACGGCCCAGCCCCCGGCCGCGCCGGCGGCGATGGTCAACAACGGCTCGATCTACCAGCCGCCGGCCGTCCAGCCCCGGGGCCCCGTGGCCCTGTTCGAGGACCGCCGCGCCCGCTACGTCGGCGACACCCTGACCGTCAACCTGGTGGAGCGGACCTCGGCCAGCCGCAGGTCCGAGACCACGGAGAACCGCAAGGCCTCGGCCGACATCAACATCCCCGGCCCCAGGCTGCTCGGCAGCCCGCGCGGCATCGGCGCCACCGTCTGGGCGCCGGAGGCCGAGAGCAAGCAGGAGTTCAAGGACAACGACACCAACAGCAACACCATCAGCGGCGCCATCGCGGTGACGGTGATCGAGGTGCTGGGCAACGGCAACCTGCGCGTGGCGGGCGAGAAGCAGATCGGCATCAACAACGACACCGAGTACATCCGCCTGGCCGGCGTCGTGAACCCGGCCCACATCAGCGCGGCCAACACCATCAACTCCACCCAGCTGGCCGAGGCCCAGATCGAATCCAAGAACTCCCAGGGCCTCAGCAGCGCCCAGGTGGTCAGCATGCTGGCCCGCTTCTTCCTCACCGTGCTGCCCTTCTGACGACGGATAAAGGACGGAAGATGAACATGCTCAGGGTCCTGGGTCTGATGGCGGCGCTGGCCTGCGCCGGGGGCGTGCAGGCCGAGCGCATCAAGGACATCGCCAACATCGACGGCGTGCGCCAGAACCAGATCGTCGGCTACGGCCTGGTGGTGGGCCTGGACGGCACAGGGGACCAGACCACCTCCACCCCCTTCACCATCCAGAGCCTGATCTCCATGCTCGGCCAGCTCGGGGTGAACCTGCCGCCCACCGCCACCAACCTGCAGCTCAAGAACGTGGCCGCGGTCATGGTGACGGCCTCGCTGCCGCCCTTCGCGCGGCCCGGCCAGCAGATCGACGTCACCGTCTCCTCCCTGGGCAACGCCAAGAGCCTGCGCGGCGGCACCCTGCTCATGACCCACCTCAAGGGCGCGGACGGCCAGGTCTACGCCGTCGCCCAGGGCAGCCTGCTGGTCGGCGGGGCCGGGGCGGCCGCGGCCGGCGCGGCTGTGCAGATCAACCACCTCGCCGCCGGCCGCATCCCCGCCGGCGCCACCGTGGAGCGCACCGTGCCGGCCTCCGTCGGCCAGGGCGACGCCATCCACCTGGAGCTGAAGGAGGCCGACTTCACCACCGCCAGCCGCGTCATGGACGCCGTGGACCGCGCCTTCGGCCCCGGCACCGCCCAGGCCGTGGACGGGCGCGTGGTGCGGGTGAGGGCCCCACAGGATCCGAGCCGGCGCGTCGCCTTCATCGCGCAGCTGGAGAACATCAGCCTCAGCCCCGGCCTGGCGAGCCCCAAGGTCATCGTCAACGCCCGCACCGGCTCCGTGGTCATGAACCAGCTCGTCACCCTGGACAAATGCGCCGTGGCCCACGGCAACCTGTCCGTCACCATCACCGTCGAGCCCCTGGTCAGCCAGCCCGCGCCCTTCACCCGCGGCGAGACCGTGGTCACCCAGCGCGCCGACGTGCAGGTCAAGAGCGAGAAGGGCGAGCTGGTGGTGTTGCCCGCCTCCGCCACCCTGGGCGACGTGGTCAAGGCCCTCAACGCCGTCGGCGCCACCCCCCAGGACCTCCTGGCCATCCTCCAGGCCATGAAGGCGGCCGGCGCGCTCAAGGCCGATCTGGAGATCATCTGATGCCGGCCGCGCCGGCGCTCGCCGACCGCCTCGCCCTCGACGTGCAGGGCGCCCAGGCCCTGCGCGCCGGCGCCCGGGCCGGCGACGAGGCGGCGTTGCGCCGCGCGGCCAAGGAGTTCGAGGCCATGGTCGTCAACATCATGTTGAAGACCATGCGCGAGACGCGATTCAACGCCGGGGCCGACGACCCCTTCGGCGGCCAGACCGTGCGCCTCTACCAGGAGCTGCTCGACCAGCAATGGGCGCGCAAGATGGCCGAGGCCAAGGGCTTCGGCCTCGCCGACATGCTGGTCGGGCAGCTCAAGGCCCAGCAGGCCGCCCCGGCTGTCCCGGCCGCGGACCAGGCTGCCTACCCCCTGGAGCGAGGCGCCCAGGGCCAGAGGCCTCTGGATGCAAGCGCAGCGCCGCCCGCCATGCCGCTGCCCCCGGCACAGGACCGGGCCGCCGGGCTTCCGGGCCGGCTGCCCGCGCAGGGCGTGCCTCCCGCAGGATCGGGTGCCGCGCCCCGTGCCGACGACCCGCGGCAGGCCTTCATCGAACGCCTGCGCCCCCACGCCGAGGCCGCAGCAAAGACCACAGGCGTGCCGACGGAGTACATCCTCGCCCACGCCGCCCTGGAATCCGGCTGGGGAAGGCGCGAGATCACGCATGCCGACGGCAGCCCGACCCACAACCTCTTCGGCATCAAGGCCGGGGCGGGCTGGAAGGGCGAGGCCGCCGAGGTGCAGACCACGGAGTACCGCTACGGCCTGCCCATGAAGATGGTCGACCGCTTCCGCGCCTACGCCGACCTGGGCGAGGCCTTCACGGATTACGCCGGCCTGCTCCGGCGCCGCTATGCCGAGGCCCTGCAGGGCGATGCCGAGGCCTTCGCGAACGGCCTGCAGAAGGGCGGCTATGCCACCGATCCGGCCTATGCGGCCAAGCTGCGCGGCGTGATCGGGAGCCTCGGCGGGCTGGCGGGATGATGGGGCGTGCAGGGCCCGGCCCAGAGGCGGCGGCAGACCGCCGCCCTGCGGGGGCGCGGAGACTTGCCCGCGGCCCCGCTCAACTTTTCGGAATTTGTGCCGATAACGCTCGGCAAGGAGTATTCGGATGAGCATGGGCATCTTCAATATCGCAGTCACGGGCATGAACGCCGCACGCGCCGGCCTGGCCACCACCGAGCACAACATCGCCAACGTGAACACGCCCGGCTACCACCGCCAGGAGGTCCTCCAGCGGGCCGTGGCGCCCAACTACTCCGGGGCGGGTTTTTTCGGCCGCGGCGTGGAGATCGAAACGGTCCGGCGCATCTATGACCAGTTCCTGGACGAGCAGGTCGCGCTGGGGCAGGCGCAGGTGAGCCGCTACCAGGCCTATCAGAACTACGTCACCCAGCTCGACAGCGTCCTCGGCCAGGAGAGCCTGGGGGTGTCCACCGCGCTGAGCGGATTCTTCGCCGCCCTGAACGACGTGGCGGCCGACGCCGACGACGTCACCCGCCGCAGCGTCATGCTTTCCCGGGCGCAGACGCTGGTCGACCGTTTCCGTACCCTGGACGGGCTCGCGGATGACCTCAGGTCGCAGGTGAACGGGCAGATCAAGGACACCGTGCTGCTGGTCAACCAGTACGCCAAGGAGATCGCCGGCCTCAACGAGAAGATCAGCTGGCTGCAGGGCGCCACCGGAGATGTGCCCAACGACCTCATCGACCGGCGCGACGAGCTGGTGCGCCGGCTGAACGAGCAGGTGCAGACCGACGTGGTGCGCCAGGGCAGCAGCTACAACATCTTCATCAGCGGCCAGACGCTGGTGCTGGGGGAGCGGGCATCGACCCTGAGCGCGGTCCCGTCCCCGGAGGATCCCCAGCGGCTGCAGCTCGCCGTGGGCTTGACGGTGATCCCCGAGCAGCAGTTGATCGGCCGGGGCGGCGCGCTGGGCGGGCTGTTCGCCTTTCGCGACGAGGTCCTGGACAGCGTGCAGAACCAGCTGGGGCGGCTGGCCGTCGGCGTGGCGCAGCAGTTCAACGACCAGCACCGGCTCGGCCAGGACCTGAGCGGCGCCCTGGGCGGGCTGTTCTTCGCCGCCCCGGTCCTGAAGGCGCCCATCCCCAGCGCCGCCACGGTCTCGGCCAACCCGGGCCTCAGCCTGGGCATCGGCCTGGCCGACCCCGCCCGGCTCACGGGCAGCGACTACCGCCTGTCCTACGACGGCACCAATTTCAGCGTCGTGCGCCTCTCGGACAAGGCCACGGTCTACAGCGGGGCCGCGTTCCCGGCCGGTCCCATCGACGGCTTCACCCTCAGCGTCACGGGCGGCGCCTTCGCCGGCGGCGAGAGCTTCCTGATCCAGCCCACCCGCGAGGCCGCGGGCGACATCCGCCTGGCCATCAGCGATCCCAGCAAGATCGCGGCCGCCGCCCCCATCCGCACCGTCACCGCCGCGGCCAACACCGGCACCGGCAGCATCAGCGCCGGTACGGTGAACCCGCCTCCGCCGCCGAATCCCAATCTGCAGAACACCGTCACCCTCACCTTCACCAGCCCCACGACCTTCGATGTCTACGACGCCGCACTGGGGGTGTCCCTGGCCTCCGGCGTGGCCTACACCCCGGGCGCCGACATCAGCTACAACGGCTGGACGGTGCAGATCAGCGGCGCGCCCGCCGCCGGGGACGTCTTCACCGTCGAGGCCAACGCCGGCGGCGTGACGGACGGCCGCAACGCGATCCTGCTCGCCGGGCTGGAGACCAGCAAGACCCTGGCGGCCGATGCCTCGGGCGCGCCCACGGCAAGCTACGCCGGCGCCTACAACATGGTCCTCAGCCAGGTCGCCAACAAGACCTTCGAGGTCAAGGCCAACGCCAGCGCCAACAGCGCGCTGCTCGACCAGGTCCGGGCCAAGCGCGAGGAACTCTCGGGCGTGAATCTGGACGAAGAGGCGGCCAACCTGATCCGCTACCAGCAAAGCTACGCCGCGTCGGCCAAGGCCTTCCAGGTCGCCGTCACCGTCTTCGACACCCTCCTTGATGCTATGAGATAGGGAATTCGCCATGCGCATCTCCACCGCCATGCTCCACGAGTTTTCCCTGCGCGCCATGCAGACGCAGCAGGAAGCGATCTTCAAGACCCAGCACCAGGTCTCCTCGGGCCGGCGCATCCTGACGCCCTCGGACGCGCCGGTGGATGCCGTGCGCATCCTGGAGGGCTCGCAGTCCCTGGACCGCATCCGGCAGTTCCAGCGCAACCTCGGCCTCGGCCAGGGCGAGCTGAACCAGCAGGACGTCATCTTCGGCGACGTGCACGAGACCCTGCTCTCTGTGCGCGATCTCGCCCTGCAGATGAACAACGCCAGCATGAGCAGCCAGAACCGGGCCGACGGCGCCCTGGTCGTGCGGGGGCGGCTCGAATACCTGATCAGCCTGGCCAACGGCCGGGATACGACGGGCAGCTTCCTCTTCTCGGGCTTCAAGGGCGACACCAAGCCCTTCGTCGTGGACGGCGCCGGCAACGTGCAGTACAACGGCGACCAGGGCGCGCGCATGCTGCGCGTGGGCGAGAATCGGGAGCTGCGGCTTGCGGAAAACGGCGACGCCCTGTTCATGCAGATCCCCAGCGGCAACGGCACCTTCGCCGTCGCCGCCGACCCGGGCAACATCGCCCGCGGCGGCACCGGCACCTTCGACGCCGGCAGCGTGGTCAACGCCAGCCTCTGGACGCGGCACGACTACAGCGTGACCTTCGCCGTCGCCGCCGGCGTGACCACCTATACCGTCCGCGACAACGTCACCGGCGTGGACGTCGTCGGACCTGGCGCGCCCTACCAGAGCGGCGGCGCCATCCAGTTCGACGGCATCGAGCTCACCATCCAGGGCGACCCGGCCCACGGCGATGTCTTCACGGTCCAGCCTTCCACGGACAAGAACGTCTTCGCCATCCTCAAGGAGCTGGCCGACGCCCTCGCTGTCCCTGCCAGCACCCCGGCAGAGAAGGCCGCCCTGAACAACGCCGTATCGATCGCCCTGACCGAACTCAACCAGGCCATGGACCACTTCACGGGCGCCCGCGCGCGCGTCGGCGACCGGCTCAACAGCGTGGACGGCTTGCTGGCGGCCTACGCGGACCGGACCTTCCTGTATCAGGAAAACATCTCCAAGCTCCAGGACGCCGATTACGCCGAGGCCATCTCCAATCTCACGCGGCAGATGCAGTCGCTGGAGGCCTCGCAGAAGGCCTATGCGGCGACCAAGGGCCTGAGCCTGTTCAACTACATCTGAGCCTGCGGGCCGTGGGGGCGGCAGTCCGCAGCCGCCCCCTGG
Organism: Hydrogenophilus sp.; assembly: GCA_020725195.1. Taxonomy (GTDB): domain Bacteria; phylum Pseudomonadota; class Gammaproteobacteria; order Burkholderiales; family Thiobacillaceae; genus DYFL01. Next base: position 21,000 of record DYFL01000028.1, on the reverse strand, counting down.
CGATCTCACGACTTGCCATTACCCGGGCTAAAGTTTTTCACGGCACAGCCGATATGTGCCTTATCCTTCGGCTCAGCCCAGCCCTTAGCAGTATGAAAATCGCCAGCTCCGAACTCCAGTTCTCCAGCCGGCATAGTGCCGTCACGAAACACACGGTCGAAGAATCCCTGCGCATGTGGGTGGGCGATCGCCGGCCCGAAACGCCGGGGCCGTCTGCGCGGGAAATCGTGCAGATCTCCCCCGGGGCCCGGGCCGCCCTCGAGGCCGAGCGGGCCGCGGCGGCGGAGCCGGACAGCGCAGTGGAGGGCGATCCCAGGCTGCAGCTCGTCAAGCTCATGGTCGAGGCGCTGACCGGCCGCAGGATCGAGGTGCTTAGACTCCAGGGCGTCCGGGGCGGTGATCCGGTGCCGGCGGCGGCGCCTGAGCGCCGCGCCGGCTTCGGCGTGGAGTACGAGCGCCGCGAGACCCACTACGAGGCAGAGCAGACCAATTTCACCGCCCAGGGTGTCGTCCGCACCGCCGACGGCCGCGAGATCCGCTTCCACCTGGAACTCGCCATGAGCCGCGAATACTCCCGCGAGAAAAATCTCAGCCTGCGCCTGGGAGATGCCGTCAAGAAAGACCCCCTGGTGATCAACTTCGACGGCACGGCTGCGCAATTGACCGGGGCCAGATTCGCCTTCGACCTCGACGCAGACGGCGCCGCAGAAGAGATTTCCTTCGTCGGTGCGGGCAGCGGCTTCCTGGCCCTGGACAAGAACGGCGACGGCGTCGTCAACGACGGCAGCGAGCTCTTCGGCCCACGCACCGGCGACGGCTTCCGCGAGCTGGCCGCCTACGATCAGGACGGCAACGCCTGGATCGACGAATCCGACGCCGTGTTCGACGCGCTGCGCATCTGGACGAAGGACGCCGCCGGCGGCGACCGCCTGGCGACGCTGTCCGAGCGCGGCGTCGGCGCCATCAGCCTCGCCCGCGTCGCCACGCCCTTCTCGCTGAAAGACGGCGCGAATGCCCTGCTCGGCGAGGTCCGGACCACGGGCGTCTACCTCACCGAGGGCGGCGCGGCGGGCAGCATCCAGCAGCTCGACCTGGCGGCCTGAGGGGGCGGCCCGGGTGTTACCATTGCAGCCGCACCGCCCGGCCGGGCGCGGATGTCGCGGCGGGGCATGATATTTCCCGATCTGGAGGGCAGTGTCACACCATGAAGGCGGTCATATTGGCAGGTGGCCTGGGGACACGCCTTGCAGAAGAAACGGCGATCAAACCCAAGCCCATGGTGGAGATCGGCGGCAGGCCGCTGCTCTGGCACATCCTCAAGATCTACTCGGCCCACGGCATCCAGGACTTCATCATCTGCCTGGGCTACAAGGGCTACGTCATCAAGGAATACTTCGCCAACTACTTCCTGCACATGTCCGACGTCACCTTCCACATGGACAGCAACCGCATGGAGGTCCACCAGAACCAGTCCGAGCCGTGGCGGGTGACGCTGGTCGACACCGGCGACCACACCATGACCGGCGGGCGCCTGAAGCGCGTGCGGCACTTCCTCGGCGACGAGGACTTCTGCTTCACCTACGGCGACGGCCTGGCCGATGTCGACATCGGCCGGCTCGTCGCCTTCCACCAGGCCGGCGGCAAGCTCGCCACCGTCACCGCCGTACAGCCGCCGGGGCGCTACGGCGCGCTGCGGCTCGACGAGGCGGCGGTGCGCGGCTTCGTCGAGAAGCCCGAGGGCGATGGCGGCTGGATCAACGGCGGCTTCTTCGTCCTCTCGCCCAAGGTCATCGACGCCATCGCCGGCGACGCGACGCCCTGGGAGCAGGAGCCCATGCAGCGCCTGGCCGCAGAGGGCCATCTCGGCGCCTACCGGCACCAGGGCTACTGGCAGGCGATGGACACGCTGCGCGACCGCAACCAACTGGAAGAGCTCTGGGCCTCGGGGGCCGCACCCTGGAAAGTATGGGCGTGACCCCGGCGTTCTGGGCGGGCAGGCGCGTCCTCGTCACCGGGCACACCGGCTTCAAGGGCAGTTGGCTGAGCCTGTGGCTGCAGCACCTGGGCGCGGAGCTCACCGGCTACGCGCTCGCCCCGCCGACCGAGCCCAGCCTGTTCGAGGCGGCCGGCCTCGAATCGGGCATGACCTCCGTCATCGCGGACGTCCGCGACCTGGAGCGGCTCGCCGCCGTGGTGCGCGAGCGGCGCCCCGAGGTCGTGATCCACATGGCGGCCCAGCCCCTGGTGCGCCACTCCTACACGCACCCGGTGGACACCTTCGCCACCAACGTCATGGGCACGGTCCACGTCCTGGAGGCGGTGCGGCGCTCGGGCGGCGTGCGCGCGGTGGTCAACGTCACCAGCGACAAGTGCTACGACAACCCCGAGACGGGCCAGGCCTTCCGCGAGGCCGACCCGCTCGGCGGCTTCGATCCCTATTCCGGCTCCAAGGCCTGCGCGGAGCTCGTCAGCGCCGCCTACCGCAGCTCCTTCTTCGCCCCCGGCCGCCACCCCGACCACGGCGTGGCACTCGCCACCGCGCGGGCGGGCAACGTCATCGGCGGCGGCGACTGGGCCCGGGACCGCCTGGTGCCCGACATCGTCGCCGCGTTCGCGGCCGGCCGCCCCGTCATCCTCCGCAGCCCGGGCGCGGTGCGGCCCTGGCAGCACGTGCTGGAACCCCTGGCCGGCTATCTCGCGCTCGGCGAGCGGCTCTGGGCCGGGGGCCCGGCCTATGCCGAGGCCTGGAACTTCGGCCCGGCCGACGAGGACGCCCGGCCCGTGTCCTGGATCGTGGAGCGGATGGCCGCGCACTGGGGCCCGGGCGCCCGCTGGGAGCAGGACGCGGGCCGGCACCCGCACGAGGCCGGCTGGCTGCACCTCGACTGCGCCAAGGCCCGGGCGCGGCTCGGCTGGGCGCCACGGCTCGGCCTGGAGCAGGCGCTCGCCTGGACCGTGGACTGGTACAAGGCGCACGCCGCAGGCGCCGATGCGCGGGCGGCGACCCTGCGGCAGATACTGGCCTACCAGGAAATGGCGGCATGACGGGCGCGGGCGACTGCAGGTTCTGCGGGGCGCCGCTCGAACACTCATTTTGCGACCTGGGCATGGCGCCGCTGTCCAACGCCTTCCTGGAGGCGGCGCAACTGGACCGCATGGAGCGCTTCTACCCGCTGCACGCCTACGTCTGCGCCGAGTGCTTCCTCGTCCAGTTGCAGGAGTTCGAGAGCCCCGAGCGCATCTTCTCCGACTACGCCTACTTTTCCTCCTATTCCGATTCCTGGCTCGACCACGCCCGGCGCTACGCCGAGGCCGCGGCCGGGCGCTTCGGCCTGGACGCCGCGAGCCGGGTGGTGGAGATCGCCAGCAACGACGGCTATCTCCTGCAGTACTTCCAGGCGCGCGGCATCCCCGTGCTCGGCATCGAGCCGGCGCAGAACGTGGCCGAGGCGGCGCGGGAGAAGGGCATCCCCACCCTGGCCCGGTTCTTCGGCAGCCGCCTCGCCGAGGAGCTGGCGGCAGAGGGCGGGCAGGCGGACCTCTTGATCGGCAACAACGTGCTCGCCCACGTGCCGGCCCTGAACGACTTCGTCGCCGGCATGAAGCTGCTGCTCAAGCCCGGCGGCGCGATCACCATGGAGTTTCCGCACCTGTTGCGGCTCATGCGGGAAAACCAGTTCGACACCATCTACCACGAGCATTTTTCCTATTTCTCGCTGCTGACCGTGGAGCGGGTCTTCGCGGCCCACGGCCTGGGACTGTTCGACGTGGACGAGCTGCCGACACACGGCGGGTCGCTGCGCATCTACGCCGGCCACACCGGGGCCAGGCCGGCCTCCCATCAGGTGGCGGCGCTCAGGGCGCGGGAGCTCGCGGCGGGGCTCGACGGGCTCGACGCCTACGCGGCCTTCGCCGAGCAGGCGCGGGAGACCAAGCGGGCCCTGCTCGAATTCCTCATCGCCGCCAGGCGCCAGGGCAAGACGATCGTCGGCTACGGCGCCCCGGCCAAGGGCAACACCCTGCTCAACTACTGCGGCATCCGCGGCGACTTTCTCGACTACGTCGTCGACCGCAGCCCGCACAAGCAGGGCAAGTGGCTGCCGGGTACGCACATCCCCGTCCTGCACCCGGACCGGATCCGGGAGACCCGGCCGGATTACGTGCTCATCCTGCCCTGGAACCTGAAGGACGAAGTCATGGACCAGATGGGCCATGTCCGGGCCTGGGGCGGGCGCTTCGTCGTGCCCATCCCCGCCGTGGAGGTGATCGGGTGAAGTTCACGGCCCTGCCCATCCCCGGCGCCTATCTCCTGGGCTTGGACGAGCTGGAGGACGAACGGGGTTTTTTCGCGCGTGTCTTCTGCCGCGAGGAATTCCTGGCGCGGGGCCTGAATCCGGATGTCGTCCAGTGCAGCCTCTCGTTCAACCACAGGCGAGCCACCCTGCGCGGCATGCACTACCAGGCCGAACCCCATGCGGAGGCCAAGCTGGTGCGCTGCACCCGGGGCGCCGTCTACGACGTCGTCCTGGACCTGCGGGCGGGCTCGCCGACCTATCTGCAATGGGCGGCGGCCGAGCTCAGCGCCGGCAACCGGCGCGCGGTGTACGTCCCGGAAGGCTGCGCCCACGGCTTCCAGACCCTGGAGGACGGCACCGAGGTGTACTACCAGATGAGCGCGCCCTACCAGCCGGAGTCGGCCCGCGGCGTGCGCTGGGACGATCCCGCCCACGGCATCGCCTGGCCGCTCCCCGATCCCGTCGTCGGCGAGCGGGACCGCTCGTTTGCCTGGCTGGGCTGAGCGTGCACGAGATCTCCGACAAGGCGACCATCTCCCGGCTGGCCGATCTGGAGGACTCGGTGCGCGGCAGCGTCCTGGAGATCGCGGAGGGCGTCTTCGTCGACGCCTTCGTCAAGATCAAGTTCGCCGGCGGCGAGGGCGACGTGCGCATCGGCCGCAACAGCTACCTCAACTCCGGCGTGGTGATCTATTCCGGCAACGGCGTGGTGATCGGCGAGGACGTGCTGATCGCGGCCAACTGCACCCTGGCGGCAGTCAACCACGAGTTCCGTTCGCGGGACCGCAAGATCGTGGCGCAGCGCTTCCAGCCGAGCCGGGGCGGGATCGTCGTCGAGGACGACGTCTGGATCGGCGCCAACAGCGTGATCCTGGACGGCGCGGTCCTGCGCCGCGGCTGCGTGATCGCGGCGCATTCCCTGGTGCGCGGCGAGGTCGAGGCCTATTCCATCAACGCCGGCAACCCGCTCCGGCGCATCGGGTACCGCGAGTGAGATACACCGTCCTCGGCGCCTCGGGCTTCATCGGCTCGCACCTGGCGGCGCACCTCGCGCGGCTCGGCCACGATTGCCTGACGCCCGGCCGCGGCGACCCGGCCCTGTACACCGAGCCCCTCGGCCACGTCGTCTACGCCGTGGGCGTGACCGCCGATTTCCGCAGCCGGCCATTCGACACGGTGCGGGCCCACGTCTGCCTGCTGGCCGAGGTGCTGGAGCGCGCCCGCTTCGACTCCCTGCTCTATCTCTCTTCCACGCGGGTCTACGGGCGTGCCGCGTCCACGGCGGAGGACGCGGTGCTGGGTGCCGATCCGGCGAACGCGGACGAGCTCTACAACCTCAGCAAGATGACGGGCGAGTCCCTGTGCCTCGCCTCGGGGCGGCCGGAGGTGCGGGTGGCGCGCCTGTCCAACGTGTACGGCGCGGCCGACCGTTCGGACAACTTCCTGCCCTCGATCCTCCGCGACGCGGTAGGGCAGGGGCGCGTGGCCCTGAGGACCACGCTCGACTCGGCCAAGGACTACGTCAGCATCGAGGACGTCGTCGCCGTCCTGCCCCGGATTGCGGCCGAGGGCAGGCATCGGCTATACAACGTGGCGGCGGGGGCCAATGTGAGCAACGGGGCGCTGGCGCAGGGGCTGTCCCGGCTGTGCGGCTGCGCGGTGGAGGTGGCCCCGGACGCCCGCAGGGTGGTCTTCCCGCCCATCGACACCCGGCGCCTTTGCGGCGAATTCGCGTTTTCGCCGCGCCGTCTGCCGGAAGACCTGGCGGCACTGGTGCGGCATTATCGAGGGCAGACGACATGAAGATCAGCATCGACCTGACCGGCGGGACCGTGGCGCTGGAGGCCGGGGGGGGCAGCGCCGCCTATCCGATCGGCTCGCCCGAGGCCTTCGCCCTGATTTCCAAGGCCTGGCTGCGCAGCGGCTGGGACGCCAAATACGTCTACGGCTTCGCGTGGATGGGGCGGCCCATCATCCAGTTGCCGGAGGACATGATGCGGGCCCAGGAGGCGATCTACCGGGTCCAGCCGGACGTCCTCATCGAAACGGGCATCGCCCACGGCGGCTCCCTGATCTTCTACGCCAGCCTGTTCAAGGCCATGGGCCGGGGGCGGGTGATCGGGGTGGACATCGAGATCCGGCCCCACAACCGCAAGGCCATCGAGGAGCACGAGCTCTTCCCCTACATCACCCTCATCGAGGGCAGCTCCGTCGACCCCGGGGTGGTGGAGCGGGTCAAGGCCCAAGTCGCGCCGGGCGAGCGGGTCTTAGTGATGCTCGACTCCAACCACTCCAAGGCCCACGTCCTGGCCGAACTGGAGGCCTACGCGCCGCTGGTGGCGCCCGGCTCGTACATCGTGGCGGCCGACGGGATCATGGGCGACCTCGTCGGCGCGCCCCGCAGCCAGCCCGACTGGGGCTGGAACAACCCGGCCTGCGCCGCCGAGGAGTTCGTCGCGGCCCACGAGGAGTTCGCCATCGCCGAGCCGCCCTTCGTCTTCAACGAGGGGGATGTCTCCCAACGGGTGACCTACTGGCCCAAGGCCTGGATCCGGCGGAAGCCCGAGGCATGAAGGCGCACCCGGCCCGGGCGCGGCGCGCGGCGATGACGGAGGCCCAGTGCCGCCAGGCGCTCGCCGCCGATCCGGACCATCCCGAGGCCCTGATGCAGCTCGCCGCCTGCCTCGCAGACAGGGAGCGGTGCGCCGAGGCCGAGCCGCTGCTGCTAAGGCTGCTGGCGCTGCAGCCGGACCATAAGGCGGCGCTCTACCGGCTCGGTCTCTGCCTGCACCGGGGCGGGGGCGATCCGAAGCGCGCCGGGGAGGCCTTGCGGCGGCTCCTGGCGCTGGAGCCGGACAACCTCGAGGCGCTGGTGGTCCTGGGCGACGTCTGCCGCAGGGTCGGCGACCTCGACGGCCTCGAGCGCTGTGCGCGGCGCGCCTACGAGCTGGCCCCGGGCAACCCGGTGACGCTCAACAACCTGGGCCTGCTGCACCTGCTGCGGGGCGACTTCGACGCCGCCGCGCAGGCCCTCCGCAAGGTGCGGGAGCGCCTGCCCGGGCACCCGGAGGTGCTCGCCAACCTCATCAAGGCGGAATACCTCCGCAAGGACCAGAGGGCCGCGCTGGCGCTGATGCGCGAGGCCATGGCGCTGAAAGAGCCGGGCACGGCAGCGATCAACGTGTTCAAGTACGCCAAGGCGTGGTGCCAGTGGGGCCTGGAGGACCGCTGCCGGGATCGCGCGGTCTCGATGATGCTGGCCGGCGAGCTGGACATGGGGGCCTTGCTCTACGTCCTGGCCTCGCCGGACATCGGCCGCGAGACGCTGTTCGAGATGCACCGCACGGCGGGGCGGCTACTCGACGGCCTGCGCACCGCCCCGCCGTTCGAACACGACGCCGCCCGGACCGCGGCCAAGGCCAGGCTGCGTATCGGCTACATCTCGGGCGACTTCCGGGTGCACGCCGTCCACACCTTCATCCGCGGCATCCTCAACAGCCACGACCCGGACCGCTTCGAGGTCTACTGCTATTTCACCGGCAGCAAGGACGCCGAGGACGCGACCACGGCGCAATACGAGGCGCGGGCGGACGGCTTCGTGCGCCTCTTCGGCCTCACGCCGCTGGCGTGCGCCCAGCGCATCCGGGAGGACCGCATCGACCTCCTGGTCGACCTGGCGACCTACACCGAGAACACCCGCGTGGCGGCCCTGGCCTACCGCCCGGCGCCGGTGCAGATCGCCTACCTGGGCTACCCCTACACCTCGGGCCTGGAGGCGATGGACTACATCGTCACCGACCCCTACCTGGACGGGCCGGAGAACGCGCGCTATTTCACGGAGCGGCAACTGCGGCTGCCGGAATCCTGGATCACCTTCGACAGCCTGCACGAGCAGCAGATCGACCCCGTCATCCCGTACGACCGCAACGGCCACGTCACCTTCGGCACGCTCAACAACATCTACAAGCTGAACCGGGAGGTGGTCGCCGTCTGGAGCCGCATCCTCCACGCCGCCGAGGGCAGCCGCCTGGTCATCAACAGCCCGCACGCCGATTTCGAGGCGGCGCGAGAGAGCATCCTGGCCGAATTCGCGCGCCACGGCATAGCCCGGGGCCGCATCGACATCATCTGGGAAAAGCACCCCGGCGGCAGCCACCTGCGCTACTACAACGATATCGACATCGCGCTGGACCCCTTTCCGCTCACGGGCGGCACCACCACTATCGACGCCGTCTGGATGGGCGTGCCGGTGGTGACCCGGGTCGGCGGCATCGTCCCCGAGCGCCTGTCCTATTCCATCCTGAGCAATGTCGGCCTGGACCTGGGCGACCTCGTCGCCTTCACCACCGAGGAGTATGTGGCCAAGGCCCTGGCCCTCGCCGCGAACCCCCGGCGCATCCGGGACCTGCGCCGCCTGATGCCGCAGGCGCTCAAGCGCTCCATCCTCTGCGACCCGGTGCGGCTGACCCGGCACCTGGAGGCGGCCTATGTCGAGGCCTGGAACCGCAAGTATCCGGACCATCCGGTGACGCTGCCGCCGCGGGACGAAAAGGTTGAATACCTGCCCGCGGCCTGCGGCACGGAGATCGCCACCGACGGCGGCCTCGACGACCTGGTCGTCTACGTGCTGCGCGAGCAGGGGGGCTGGATCGACCCCGAATACGGCTTCGTGCTCGGCTGGCTGCGGGCCGGGATGCAGGCCCTCGACGTCAACGCGGGACCGGGCGTCTACGCCATCCCGATGGCGAAGAGGGCGGGCCGCGTCGTGGCCACCGCCGCGATGCCGCGGGAGGCGCGCTACCTGGAGCGCGGCAAGGCGCGCAACGGCCTGGCGAACCTGGAGGTCCTGATCCGGGGTGACCGCACTTTGCGCCTCGACGATGAGATGGCGCGGCACGACTGGGAGCGCTTCGATTTCGTGCGCCTGAACCTCCAGCCCGGCGAGACGTCCGTGCTCCGGGACGCCGAGCGCTTCTTCGCGCGCTTCAGCCCGCTGGTCATGTTCAACGTCAAGCACGGCCAGGGCGGCGTGGACACCGGCCTGGCGGAGCCGTTCAGGCGCTGGGGCTACGCCATCTACCGCTACGTGCCCGGGCTCGATCTCCTGGCGCCCCTGGCGGCGGATGACGAGCTGGACGCCTTCGCCCTGAACCTCTTCGCCCTCAAGCCGGAGCGGGCGCGCGAGCTGGCGGAAGCGGGGCGGCTGGTGCCCGCGATCGAGCCGCTGGAGGTCTTTCCCGGCGTCGAGGCCGCGGACTGGGTGGATCATCTCGGCACCCTGCCCTACGCCCGCCCGCACCTGGTGCGCTGGAGCGACGGCATCCGGCGGCAGCCCGACTGGGAGGTCTACTGGAGCGCGCTCAACCTCTACGCCCGGGCCAGGCAAGGGGCGCTGCGCCCGGCCCAGCGCCTCGCCTGCCTGAACGCGAGCCTCGGCATCCTGACCATGCTCGCCGGCTCGAACCCGGGCCTGCCCGGCCTGATCTCGCTGGTGCGCGTGCTGGCGGAGGCCGGCAAGCGGGAGCAGGCGGCGGGCGTACTGGGGCAATTGATCGGGGCGCTGGGCGAGGCGGGGATGGAGATGGGCGACCTGCCCTTCCTCGCGCCCGGCCCCGGCGCCGAGGGGGTGGACCCCGGAGAGCGCTTCGGCGAATGGCTCGCCGTGTCGCTGCTGGAGGCGTTCGAGCGGCTCAGGATGTTTTCCTCCTACTTCGCCGGCGCGGAGGCCATCCTTCATCTTGCGGCGTTCGCCGGCAGCGATTTCGCCGGCGGGGACATGCGGCGGCGGCTGGCGCTGCTGCGGGAGCGCTTTCCGGCGGATGCCGGGCAGACTGCCGAATAGGGCATACCACGGAATAGCGTAATGCATTGATTCCATTAAAAATAGCCCCGGTCTGGCCGGCCGCCCCGAAGGCGGCGATATTTTTCTAAAGTTTTTCCGGGCAGGGTCGATACAGCCAGCAACGGCGGCATAAATACCGTCGGATACGTACGGTGGCTCTAACTGTCAAGGAGTAGGAAAATGCCCCAGATCATCAACACGAACGTCGCCTCGCTGAACGCGCAGCGCAACCTGAACAGCTCGCAGTCCGCGCTGTCCACCTCCCTGCAGCGCCTGTCTTCCGGCCTGCGCATCAACAGCGCCAAGGACGATGCCGCCGGCCTCGCCATTTCCGAGCGCTTCACCGCCCAGATCCGCGGCCTGAACCAGGCCTCCCGGAACGCCAACGACGGTATCTCCCTCGCGCAGACCGGCGAAGGCGCCCTGGGCTCCGCCGGCGACATGCTGCAGCGTATCCGCGAGCTGGCCGTGCAGTCGGCCAACGCCTCGAACTCCGCCAGCGACCGCCAGGCCCTGCAGAACGAAGTGTCCCAGTTGACGCAGGAACTGGACCGCATCGCCCAGACCACCGAGTTCAACGGCCAGAAGCTCTTCGACGGCTCCTTCGGCACGGCCCAGTTCCAGGTCGGCGCCAACGCCAACCAGACCATCGTCGCCACCACCGCCAACATGCGCACCAGCCAGTACGGCAACAACCAGATCGCGGCGGCCGGCGCGGGGACCTCCGCCACGGCGGCCGGCACCAACGGCGTCACCTCCGGCTCGGTGGCCATCAACGGCTACCTGGGCTCCCAGACCATCAACATCACCGCCAACGACGAGGCCAGCGAGATCGCCAGCGCCGTCAACGCCCAGACCGCCAACACCGGCGTGACCGCCACGGCCCGCACCGAGGTGAAGCTCGCCTTCGCCGCCGCCGGCGCCTATACCCTGAGACTGACCGGCGAGAACACCACCGCGGCGACCGTCTCCTTCACCCTCACGGGCGGCTCCACCGGCTCCGACGCGCTGTCCTCGGCGATCTCCGCGATCAACGACCAGTCCTCCAAGACCGGCATCACCGCCAGCCTGACCAGCGACCTCACTGGCATCGTCCTGACCAACGCCAGCGGCCGCGACGTCACCGTGAGCGATACCGCGGTGGCGAACGCGGGCAACGTGACCGTGACCAAGCTCGACAACGCCGGCGCTGCGGTGGGCGGTTCCCAGACCCTCGCGGCCGACACGACGGCGGACAACACGACGACCAGCGGCTACATCCTGCTCGACTCCGAGAAGTCCTTCGCCACCGACGTGACGAGCTCGAACGCCTTCGGCGACGCCTCCTCGACGCTGAAGAAGGTCTCCGACCTGGACGTGACCACCTTCGCCAAGGCCACCGAGGCCCTGAAGACGGTCGACGCCGCGCTCTCTCTCATCAACGGCCAGCGCGCGAAGTTCGGCGCCCTGCAGACCCGGTTCGAGAACACCATCGCGAACCTGGCGGCGACCTCCGAGAACCTCTCGAGCTCCCGCTCGCGCATCCGCGACGCCGACTTCGCGGCGGAGACGGCCAACCTCACCCGCGGCCAGATCCTGCAGCAGGCGGGTACAGCGATCCTGGCCCAGGCCAACGCCCTGCCCAACAACGTGCTGAGCCTGCTGAGGTAAGCGCTTGAGTTAGGACGTAGTGGATGAAACCCCGGCCGTGTAACATGGCGGCCGGGGGCCATTCATGAGGGAGAGCGGATATGGATATCTCTCAACTCGCAAGCGTTAGCCAGGCGCTGGGCAATCAGCAGGGTGCGGCACTGGCGCAATCACCGTCCGCCACATCCGGATCGGCTGAAGTCCGTGCTCAAACAGTCTCTTCGCTGTCGGCATCGGCAGCCATACAGGCCGAAGAGAAAGAACCGGACCAGGCTTCAATTCGTCAGGCAGTCGACCGGATCAACGAGGTGGTGCAGTCGCTGACCAGCAACCTCGAGTTCTCGGTGGATGAAGACACCGGCATCAACGTCATCAAGGTCGTCGACAACGAGACCGGCGACGTGATCCGCCAGATCCCGTCCAAGGAGGTCCTGGCGATTGCCCAATCCTTGAGCCAGCTCCAGGGCTTGATGGTGCGGGAACAGGCCTAGCGCGCCCTCGGCGTGCAGCCTTTGAATTTGTGGGCGGCAAATCCTTTGCCGCCGTTGAATGGATGTAGGGCGGCAAGTTTCTTGCCGCCACGGCGGATGCGGAGCATCCGCCCTACGGCCTAACGGCCGAGATTTCGGAGGGCATGGCCCTATGGCACTTTCGGCACCCGGCATCGGCTCCAGCCTCGACGTCAACGGCATCGTCGGCCAGTTGATGGCGGTCGAGCGTCGCCCCCTTTCCCAGCTGAACGCCAAGGAGGCCGGGCTCCAGGGCAAGATTTCGGCCCTGGGCATGCTGAAGGGGGTGCTGTCCGCCCTGCAGACGGCAGCCGGCGGCCTGGTGCCCGCCACGGGCCAGACGGCTGCAGAAAAATTCACTTCCTTCAAGGCCGCGGTGGCCGACACCTCCGTCCTGACGGCATCGGCCTCCCGTTCGGTCGCGGCCGGCACTTACAGCATCGAGACGCTTGCGCTCGCGCGCGAGCAGCGCCTGGTCACGGCCGCGAACCCGGGCATCGAGGCCGGCGCCCAGACGATCACGATCGAACTCGGCTCGGTATCCGGTGGAGTGTTCACCCCCAAGGCGGGCACCAGCCCCATCACCGTGGCGCTGGACGGCAGCAACAACACCCTGGAGGGCATCCGCGACGCGATCAACGCCAAGAACGAGGGCGTGACCGCGTCCATCATCAACGCAGCCGATGGCCAGCGTCTGGTGCTGGCCTCCAAGGCAAGCGGTGCGGAGAACCAGGTCCGCGTTACGGGCGGGATCACCGCCCTGAACTACGACCCCACCGCCCCCGTTTCTTATGACGAGGGCACGCCGCCCGCGGTGATGTCCGAGCTGCAGTCGGCACAGAACGCCTCCGCCAAGGTCAACGGCATCACGGTCAGTAGCGCCACCAACGTGTTCTCCGAGGTGGTGACCGGGCTGAGCTTCACCATCCAGAAGGCCGCCGCCAGCACGACGGTCAGCGTCAGCCGGGACACGGGCTCGCTCAAGAGCAGCCTGGAGGCCCTGGTCAAGGCCTACAACGACGCCAACAAGGCCATGCGCGACCTGGGGAGCTATGACCCCCAGACGAAGAAGGCCGGCCCGCTCAACGGCGATGCGGCCCTGCGTACCAGCCAGAATCAGCTGCGCTCGGCCCTGTCCTCGGCGCAGGACACCGGCGGCGCCTATACCCGTCTGTCAGATATCGGCATCACCTTCCAGACCGATGGCTCCCTGAAGCTCGACGCGACCAAGTTGCAGGCGGCGATCGATGCCGATTTCGAGACGGTGGCGAAGCTGGCCTCCGGCATCGGCGAAACCGTGAAGGCCGCGGCCGATGGCCTGCTGGGCAGCGGCGGGGCCGTCACGGCGCGGACAGACGGCATCAATGCCTCGATCAAGGACATCGGCAAACGCCGGGAGGCGCTCGAACTGCGCATGATATCCATTGAAAAGCGTTACCGCGCCCAGTTCACGGCCTTGGATACCTTGGTCAGCAGCATGACCCAAACGAGTAATTTTCTGGCGCAGCAGTTGGCGAATCTGCCGAAGGTCGGCGGCTAACCACCGAGACCAATAAGGAGACATCATGAACACCTCAACCCGTAATGCCCTGAATGCCTATCAGAAGGTGGACGTGGACGCCCGGATCTCGGGTGCCAGCCCCCATCAGCTGATTGCTATGCTCTACGACCGCGCCATCAGCGCCATCGGCGCCGCCAAGGCCTGCATGCAGCGCCGCGAGATCGCGGGCAAGGGCGAGTCCATCTCCAAGGCCATCGCGATCATCGACGAGGGCCTGAAGCTCAGCCTGAACGAAGCAGAAGGCGGCGAGCTGGCCCAGAACCTCAAGGCGCTGTACGAGTACATGACGCTGCGCCTGCTGCACGCCAACGTGCACAACGACGCCGCCGCCCTCGACGAGGTGGCCCGCCTGCTCGGCCAGCTCAAGAGCGCCTGGGACGAGATCGGCAGGCCCGCCGCCACGCCGGCCGAGGCGGAGACGCATACGGCGCAAGCGGCTTAGGGCTTGTCCGGAAACAGCGCCGCAGGGCGGGTGGTTTCCACCCGCCTGAATTCGTAAGGCCGTTCACAATACAAGGGCAAGGCGTGCGCCTTGCCCTTGTTGTCTGTGGATGCATGGCGGCGGCTTGCTGCCGCAGGTGACGCCCCGGGGCGTCGTTGCCGCGGCGGATGCGGGGCATCCGCCCTACGGATGTACGGCGGCTGCAATGCAGCCGCCCTACAATGGGGTTGGATGAAATACGCTGCCGTCCAACGACGCTGTCTTGCTCCCAATGCGATGCCTGAAGAAACCGACGCTTCCCTGCTGTTGCAGCTGACCCGCCGCATGCTGGAGCTTGCCGAGGCCCAGGCCTGGGACGAGCTGGTGGCGACCGAGCAGCAGCGGCAGCCCGTCATGGACCGCGTGTTCAGCCGGGGTGTGCAGGGCCGCGAGGCGCTGGCCCGTGAGATCCTGGACCTGGACGCCAGGACCATGGCGCTGGCGAAGGACCGCGTGCATTACCTGCACGGCCAGTTCCAGGTCGAAGGCAGGGCGAGCAAGGCGCAGCAGGCATATCAGGCCGTGCAGGACATGGAGCCGGACAAGGGCTGATATGCCCTGACTGATGCTGGATGTCTGCTGGTTCAGCGTGATTGTGTTGCATGCGCATAGCAGCTAGACTTGTACAACTTATCTGACAAGTGGTGGAGCTATGCGTGTCGTCAATTTCTCCGATGCACGGAACAACCTCAAGGGTGTCATCGACACCGTGGTCGAGGATGCGGATTTCACGGTGATTTCCCGCCGTGATGCTGCGGATGCCGTGGTGATGTCGCTGGAGACATTCAACAGCCTGATGGAAACGGTGCATCTGCTTAAAACGCCAGCCAACGCAGCGCATCTGGCGAAGTCCATCGAGCAATTCCGCAAGGGCAAGTCGAAGCCGCGAGACTTGGTAGATGCTTGAGCGGCTGACCTGGACGGCGGCTGCCTGGGAAGATTACGTCTACTGGCAAGGCCAGGACAGGAAAGCGCTGCGTCGGATCAATCAGCTCATCCAGGAAACCCTGCGGGAGCCGTTCAAGGGTATCGGCAAGCCTGAGCCCCTACGCGAGAACCTGAGCGGCTTCTGGTCCCGCCGTATCGATGAAACGAACCGGCTGGTCTACGCGGTTTCAAACGATGATCTGGTGATCATCGCCTGTCGGTATTACTACGATTAGCAGTCGGGTGGGTGTCATGGTTTCCACCCGCCGAAGCCTAGGAGGCTGAAAGCAGCCGCCCTACTGAGGGCTACCGCGAAAGAGACGCTATCCGATTCCGTGTCCGTCATTCCGGCGCAAGCCGGAATCCAGTTGAATCAAAGGCCTGGACACCGGCTTTCGCCGGTGTGACGAATAGGCGCATAGGCGCCTTAGGCGATCTCCCCGAAGAACTCCCGCATCAGCTTCAACCGATTATCGAGGTCCTTGCTCGGGCGCTCGATGCGCAGGCGGTCCGGTGCACTACGGAGAATTTACGGGCAAGCAGCTCGAATGGCACCTCGGGGCCTTCCGGATAGCCGTTTGCATCCAGGAGCTCGGGTACCATGATGTCGAGTTTCTGGGAGAGTTCTTCCAAGGTTTCCGCCTCGGTTGCCAGACCTGGTACATCGTCGGAAGTGGCTACCCATACCTTGGCCTCCGGGTCCCACTCCGCGCGCACGAATAATACTTTGGTCATCTGGCGACTCCTTCTTTCTTGCGCCTCATTCTAGCAGCCTTGTAGGGGAGATAATCCCACCTGCCGGGGCTGCAGCAGCTGCGAGCTGCACCGTAGGGCGAGTGGGGTCTCCCCACCAGCTAGGCTTGTTGAGCAGGCGTTTTTCTGCCCCTAAAGTGACGCTAGCCGATTCCGCGTTCGTCATTCCGGCGCAAGCCGGAATCCAGTTGTTGATCCGAAACAAATGTACTTGACCCTCTCCCTCCGGGAGAGGGTGGCGAAGCCGGGTGAGGGTGGGGGGCGCCGTAAGGCGCCCTGACGGGCGCCATCCCCTCACCCTCTCCCTCTCCCGGAGGGAGAGGGGATGTAAAGTTGATAAGTTTCCATCAATAAATCAAAGGCCTGGACACCGGCCTGCGCCGGTGTGACGAAAGGTGCCTTGGCGCCTCAGGCGATCTCCCCGAAGAACTCCCGCATCAGCTTCAACCGCCCCTCGAGGTCCTTGCTCGGGCGCTCGATGCGCAGGCGGTCCTGGCCGGCGAGCTTGTATTCCCGTTTGGTCTGGATGAGCTGGATGAGCTTGGCCGGGTCCACGGGCGGGTTGGGCACGAAGTGGATGCTGGCGCCCTCGGGGCCGGCGTCCAGGCGCTTGATGCCCAGGGGCTCGGTCTGCAGGCGCAGGCGGTGGGTCTCGATCAGGGCCTTGGCCGGTTCCGGCGGCAGGCCGAAGCGGTCGATGAGTTCCTCGGTGAGGGCGTCGATCTCCTCCTGGCTCGTGCAGTTGGCCAGGCGCTTGTAGAGCACCAGGCGCTCGTGCACGTCCTCGCAGTAGGTCTCGGGCAGGAGCGCGGGCACGTGCAGGTTGATCTCGGAGGTGGCGGCGAGCGGCGCCTCCATGTCCGGCTCGCGGCCGGCCTTGAGCGACTTCACGGCGTGGGCGAGCATGTCGTTGAAGAGGCTGAAGCCCACCTCCTGCATCTCGCCGCTCTGCTCCTCGCCCAGCACCTCGCCCGCGCCGCGGATCTCCAGGTCGTGCATGGCGAGATAGAAGCCCGAACCGAGCTCCTCCATCGCCTGGATGGCCTCCAGGCGCTTCTTCGCTCCCGCCGTGATGCCTGCGCCGCCGGGCGGGGTGAGCAGGTAGGCGTAGGCCTGGTGGTGCGAGCGGCCGACGCGGCCCCGGAGCTGGTGCAGCTGCGCCAGGCCGAACTTGTCCGCCCGGTTCATGATGATGGTGTTGGCCGTGGGCACGTTGATGCCGGTCTCGATGATCGTTGTACAAAGCAGCAGGTTGAAGCGCTGGTGGTGGAAGTCGCGCATCACGTGCTCCAGCTCGCGCTCCGGCATCTGGCCGTGGGCGACCTCGATGCGCGCCTCGGGCAGGAGCCTGGCGAGCCGCTCGCGCATGGCGCCGATCGATTCCACCTCGTTGTGCAGGAAGTAGATCTGGCCGCCGCGCTTCAACTCACGCAGGGCGGCCTCGCGGATCAGGCCCTCGCTCCAGGGCTGCACGAAGGTCTTGATGGCCAATCTCTTCTGCGGCGCGGTGGCGATGACCGAGAAGTCGCGGATGCCCTCGAGCGACATGGCGAGCGTGCGGGGGATGGGCGTGGCGGTGAGGGTCAGCACGTCCACCGAAGCGCGCAGGGCCTTGAGCCGCTCCTTCTGGCGCACTCCGAAGCGGTGCTCCTCGTCGATGATCACCAGGCCCAGGTTCCTGAACTTCACGTCCGGCTGCAGCAGCTTGTGGGTGCCGATGACGATGTCGATGCGGCCGGCCGACAATCCCTCCAGGGCAGCGTCGACCTCCTTGGCCGAGCGGAAGCGGGAGAGCTCGGTGAGCTTGACGGGAAAATCCGCGAAGCGGTCGGCGAAGGTCTGGAAGTGCTGCTCGGCCAAGAGGGTGGTGGGGCAGAGCACCGCCACCTGGCGGCTGTCGGCCACCGCGACGTAGGCGGCGCGCAGCGCCACCTCGGTCTTGCCGAAGCCCACGTCGCCGCAGACCAGGCGGTCCATGGGCTTGCCCGACTTCATGTCGGCGACCACCGCCTCGATGGCGGCCATCTGGTCCGGCGTCTCCTCGAAGCCGAAGCCCGCGGCGAAGGCCTCGATGTCGTGGTTGGAGAGCGAGAAGGCGTGGCCCTGGCGCGCGGCGCGTTGGGCGTAGAGGTTGAGGAGCTCGGCCGCGGTGTCGCGCGCCTTCTCCATGGCCCGGCGGCGCGCCTTCTCCCACTGGCCGCTGCCCAGGCGGTGCAGCGGAGTGGTGTCCGGGTCGCCGCCCATGTAGCGGGCGATCAGGTGCAGCTGTGCTACCGGCACGTAGAGCCGGTCGCCGCCGGCGTATTCCAGGGTCAGGAACTCGGTCTCGCCGTCGCCGTAGTCCATGGAGGCGAGGCCCAGGTAGCGGCCGATGCCGTGCTCCACGTGCACCACGGGGTCGCCGATCTTGAGCTCGGAGAGGTCGCGCAGCAGGCCCTCGACCTGGGTGCGCTTGGCCTCCCTCTCCCTTCTCGCCACGGGGCTGCGGGCGTAGAGCTCGGTCTCGGTGAGGACGGCGAGCTCGAGCGCGGCGTCGACGAAGCCGGCGGCGAGCGGGCCGGTGGTGAGCGCGAATTTCCCCTCTCCCCCGGCCCCTCCCCCGCCTGCGGGGGAGGGGAGTAACAGCCAGCCCTCCAGCAGCTCGGGCTTGAGCCCGTACTCCGCCAGCGCGTTGGCGATGGTCTCGCGCCGGCCCAGGCTCTCCGCCACCAAGAGGGTGCGGCCGGGCCAGGCGCCGAGGTGGGCCTTGAGGCGGTGGAAGGGGTCCGCGGCGCGGCGCTCCACCTCCACCGCGGGCGGGGCAGCGAAGGGCAGTTGCATCCCCTCTGCCTCCGGGAGAGGGTGGCCCGCAGGGCCGGGAGAGGGCGCGGCGCGGCCGCCGATCTCCACCCGGGCGTAGGGGCGGATGCTGCCGAAGAAGCTGTCGGGTGCGAGGAACAGCGCCTCCGGCGGCAGCAGCGGCCGCGCCGGGTCGCCCGCCAGCAGCCGGTGCCGGCTCTGGGTGTCGCGCCAGAAGCCCTCCACCGCGCCCTGGATGTCGCCGTGCAGCACCAGGGCGGTGTCCGCCGCGAGGTAGTCGAAGAGGGTGGCCAGATGCTCGAAGAAGAGCGGCAGGTAGTACTCGATGCCGGCCGGGGCGAGCTTGTGCGAGACGTCCTTGTAGAGCGGGCTGCGGGTAGGGTCGCCCTCGAAGGTGTCGCGGAAGCTGTCGCGGAAGCGGGCGATGCCGGCCTCGTCCAGCGGGAACTCGCGCGCCGGCAGCAGGCGGATCTCGTTGAGCTTGTAGAGCGTGCGCTGGCTGTCCGGGTCGAAGGTGCGGATCGACTCGACCTCGTCGTCGAAGAGCTCGAGCCGGAAGGGCAGCGCGGCGCCCATGGGGAAGACGTCGATGATGCCGCCGCGCACCGCGTAGTCGCCCGGCGAGAGCACCTGCGAGACGTGCTCGTAGCCCGCCCCGGTGAGCCGCGTGCGCAGCGCCTCGGGGTCGAGCCTCTCGCCCTGCTTCACCAGGAAGGCGTGGGCCGCGAGGTAGGCGGGCGGCGCCAGGCGCTGGGTGGCCGTGGCGGCCGGGGCGACCAGCACGTCGAGCTGCCCCGCGGCGGCCTGCCACAGGGCGGCCAGGCGCTCCGAGACCAGGTCCGGGTGCGGCGAGATGGGGTCGTAGGGCAGGGTCTCCCAGTCCGGGAACAGGCGCACCTTGAGCTGCGGCGCGAACCAGGCGATCTCCTCCGCGAGGCGCGCGGCGTCCTGCGCCGTCTCGCTCAGCACCAGCAGCCGCGCCTGCGCGGCGTAGCCGGCGAGCACCCGGGCGTCGGCGGAGCCGGGCGGGCGCGGCAGCTTCAGGCGCTGGGCGGGGGCGGGGAGGGCGGGCAGTACGGGCATCGGTGGACGATCTGAAAAGCACGGTACCGGCAGGGGCCGGGGCCGCCGCCGGGGCAAAGAGGGCGATTATCTCAGATGGTGGGAGGGCGGCGGTAGCCGAGGCTCATCCGAAACGTGGCCCGGATGAAGCGAAGCGCAATCCGGGGAGGGCATGGTCGGGCCCTCCGTCCCGGATTACGGCCTATCGGCCTGCATCCGGGCTGCGGGGCCTTCAGCCCACCAGCGCCGCGCCGAAGAGCCAGCCGTGGGCTTGCATCAACCCGAAATACAGGACCAGGCCCAGCAGCGGCCGCCACCAGCCGATGCCGCGCCAGTCGATGCGGGTGCGCCCCTGCAGCGCGGCGAGGAAGGGCAGGCGGGAGGTCCGGCCGCGCACCACGTCCCACTCCGCGCCCAGCATGACGCCGCGCTTGTGGTCGATGGCCGCCATGCCGCCGAAGGCGAGCACCGCCATGCCCCCGAAGAGGATCAGGGAGGCGCTGTCGCCGTTCGGCAACAGGTGCGCCAGGGCCCAGAGCCCCGCCCCCCACAGGAAGGGGTGGCGGGTGACGGTGAGGATGCCCTCGGCGGGCCTGTCCGAGCGCACGAGGCGCTCGCCGCCCACCGCCGTGGGGTTGCGCGAGGTGAGCCCGGCCACGGCCAGGATCAGGGCCAGGGGCATGACGGCGAAGGTCGCGTGGCGGGCGGCCGGCCCCAGGTCCCAGAGCGGCAGGCGCGGGGCCTCGGCGTAGGCGCGCACCGCCCAGACGAGGCAGGCCAGGGCGAGGAGCGAATAGACGGCCTGGAAGCCCCGCGGCCCCAGGCGCGCCACCAGCGGGGTGCGCAGCGGCGGGTGCGAGAGCAGGAAATGCCCGCCCACGAAGCCGAGCATGGCCAGGGCGAGGGGCAGCAGGGTGGCATCCGGCATGGCGTCCTCCTTCGTTCTTGTCGGGGTTCCGCTAAGGAAGCCCTGTAAGCCCCTCTCCTCTGGGAGAGGCTTGCGGGGAGGAAGGTCGGTGCTCGATCGGATACCCCCTCACCCTGGCCCTCTCCCCCGCAGGCGGGGGAGAGGGGACGTATTCAGAAAGTAGCCCAATGGGATGGACTCCTCCCTCCTACGAACGGCATCCAAGTGCCAGACT
>DYFL01000027.1 GCA_020725195.1 Hydrogenophilus sp. | reverse complement strand
CACCGTGCTGTGTGTGCGCCTTCACGAGCGCACTGGGAGCGGCTTCAGCCGCGAATTCCGCCCCTGCCGAAGGCGCCCGCCGCAATCGCGGCTAAAGCCGCTCCCACCAGGCGCAGCATTCCGCCCTTACGTCTTCAAGGCCATCGGCAGCCCCGCCACCACCAGGGTCACCCGGTCGCACAGGGCGGCGAGGTCCTGGTGCAGCCGGCCGGCCTCGTCGCAGTAGCGCCGGGTGAGCTCGCCCAGGGGCACCACGCCCATGCCGGTCTCGTTGCCGACCAGGAGGGCGTGCCCGGGCAGCTTCGGCAGGGCGGCGAGCAGGGCCGCGCGCTGGGCCTCGAAGCCCGCCGCGTCCCCGGCGCAGAGCCAGTTGCTCAGCCAGAGGGTGAGGCAGTCCACCACCAGGCAGCGGTCGGCGCGGGCGTGGGCGGCGAGCGCCCCCGCGAGGTCCAGAGGCTCCTCCACCAGGGCCCAGGCCTCGGGGCGCCGCGCCCGGTGATGCGCGATGCGGCCGCGCATCTCCTCGTCCCGTGCCGTCGCGGTGGCGATGTAGGTCACGGCGAGCCCCGAGGCGAGCGCCCGCTGCTCGGCCAGGCGGCTCTTGCCGGAGCGCATGCCGCCAAGAATCAACTCCTTCATGGCGTCTTCTCCTTCACCGGGCCGAGCCCCAGCAGCCGCAGCAGGAAGGCCGTATCCAGGTGCGCCTCCACCGCGTCGGCGAGCCGCTCGATGCCCGCCTCGCGCAGCTGCCGGTAATCCGGGGCCCGGGGTGCCGCGAGCCCGGCCCAGGCCAGGAGCGCCGCGCAGGCCCCGGGCGCTTCGAACAGGCCGTGCAGGTAGCTGCCCAGGACCTGGCCGTCGGCGGACACGGCGCCGTCGCGGCGACCGTCTTCGAGCGTCACCGCGGGCCGGTCCAGCGCCGGCCCGCGAGTCACCCCGGCGTGGATCTCGTAGCCCGTGACCCGCTCGCCGCCGAGGGTCAAGGTGCCGGCGACGTTGGCGAGCTGCTTCTCCCGCTCCAGGGTGGTGCCCGCGTCCAGGAGGCCGAGGCCCTGAGATGAACCGGGATCGCCCTCAATGCCGTGGGGGTCGCGGATCTCCCGGCCCAGCATCTGGAAGCCGCCGCAGATGCCGAGCACTTTTCCCCCGTAACGCAGGTGGCGCCGGATGGCCTCGTCCCAGCCCTCTCCGCGCAGCCAGCCGAGGTCGGCGCGCACCGACTTCGAACCGGGCAGCACGATCAGGTCCGCCCCTCCCTCACCCCCGGCCCCTCTCCCGGGGGGAGAGGGGAGGAAACGCAGATCCACCTGGGGGGTGAGGCGCAGGGGGTCGAAGTCGGTATGGTTGCTGATGTGCGGCAGCACCGGCACCACGACGCGCAGGTTCCCCTCTCCCACCGGGAGAGGGGCCAGGGGTGAGGGCAGCGCATCCTCCGCCTCCAGGTGCAGGCCGGCGAGATAGGGCAGCACGCCCAGCACCGGCTTGCCGGTCTCGCGCTCGAGCCATTCGAGGCCCGGCTGGAGCAGACCGAGGTCGCCGCGGAAGCGGTTGATGACGAAGCCCGCCACGCGCGAGCGCTCGCTCTCGGAGAGCAGCGCCAGCGTGCCGATGAGGTGCGCGAACACCCCGCCCCGGTCGATGTCGGCCACGAGGATCACCGGGCAGTCGACGGCCTCGGCGAAGCCCATGTTGGCGATGTCGCCCGCGCGCAGGTTGATCTCGGCCGGGCTGCCCGCGCCCTCGACGACGACGGCCTCGAAGGCCGCGGCGAGCCGGGCATGGGATTCCAGCACCGCGGCGCGCGCCACGCGCTTGTAGTCGTGGTACACACCCGCCTCCATGTTGCCCACCGCCCGGCCGTGGAGGATCACCTGCGCGCCGGTGTCGCTGTTGGGCTTCAGGAGCACCGGGTTCATGTCGGTGTGCGGGGCGAGCCCGCAGGCCAGCGCCTGCACCGCCTGGGCGCGGCCGATCTCGCCGCCGTCGGCGGTCACCGCGCTGTTCAGGGCCATGTTCTGCGGCTTGAAGGGCGCGACCCGCACGCCGCGGCGGGCGAGCCAGCGGCACAGGGCGGTCACCAGCAGGCTCTTGCCGGCGTCCGAGGTGGTGCCCTGGACCATGAGGGTGGCGGCCTTCATGCCCTCGGCTCCGACAGGGCCGCCTCGAGGCGCGCCCAGTCCGCCTCGCCGCCGGGCAGGCCCAGGCGCAGGCTGGAAGGCCGGTCGAAGAGGCGGGTGAGGACGCCCCGCCGGGCGAGCTGGCCATGGATGTCCGCCGCCGCCTCGCTGCACACCCACTGGAACAGGGCGCAGCCGCCGGCGGGCGCCAGCCCGTGGCGCCCGAGCAGCTCGGCCAGGCGCTGCGCCGCCGCCGGCAGGCGCGACCGCGCGGCCTGCTGCCAGGCCGCGTCCTCCAGCGCGCGCGCCGCGACGTGACGCGACGGACCGGCCACCGCCCACGGCCCCAGGCGCTCGGCCAGGCGCCGCAGGAGCTCGGCCCCGGCGAGCACGAAGCCCACCCGGGCGCCGGCCAGGCCGAAGAACTTGCCCAGGGAGCGCAGGACCACGAGCCCGGGCCGATCGCAGAAGGCCGCCAGGCTCGCCGCCGGGGTCGCGTCCATGAAGGCCTCGTCCACGACGAGCCAGCCGCCCCGCGCCGCCAGCGCCGCGTGCCAGGCGAGCAGGTCCTCGACGCGGAAGGTCGTGCCCGTGGGGTTGTTGGGGTGGATGAGGACGAGGACGTCGAACTCCCCTCTCCCGCTTGCGGGAGAGGGGACGGGGGTAAGGGCCTCGGCCGCCACCGGCACCACCTCATGCCCCGCCTCTCTCCAGGCGCGGGCATGCTCGGCATAGCCCGGGGCGAGCACCCCCACCCGGCCGCGCGGGCGCAGCCATGGCAGGGCCTGGATGGCGGCCTGGGAGCCGGCCACGGGCAGGCAATGGGCCGCGCCGTAACAGGCGCGGGCGGCCGCCTCCAGGCCGTCGTCGGCCTCGGGCAGGCGCTGCCAGACGCGGGCCGGGACCTCGGGCACGGGCCAGCCCAGGGGGTTGATGCCGGTGGAGAGGTCCAGCCAGTCCTCCGGCGGGATGCCGTATTGCCGTGCCGCGCGCAGCAGGCGGCCGCCGTGCTCAAGCATGGGCGAGCCCCTCCGCGAACAGGGCCACGGCGAGCCAGAGCCAGACGCCGCGGCGCACCAGGTCGATGGCGCGGCCGATGTCCGCCGCCGTCGCGGCCCGGCCCGCGCCCAGGGCGGGGCGCTCGTGCCACTGGCCGCCGTAGCTCGCCCCGCCGCCCAGGGCGAGGCCCAGGGCGCCGGCCCCGGCCGCCATCACCGGTCCGGCGTTGGGGCTCTCCCAGGCCGGGGCCTGGGCGCGCCAGCAGGCCAGGGCCGGGCCGATGCGGCCCACGAGGGCATAGCTCAGGGCCGTGAGCCGGGCCGGGACGTAGTTGAGGGCATCGTCGAGCCGCGCCGCCGCCCAGCCGAAGTGGAAGAAGCGCGCGTTCCGGTAGCCCCACATGGCGTCGAGCGTGTTGGCGAGGCGATAGGCCACGGCCCCCGGGGCCCCGGCCACGGCGAACCAGAAGAGGGCGCCGAAGACGGCGTCGTTGCCGTTCTCCAGCACCGACTCCACCGCCGCCTTGGCCACATCGGGGGGCTGCATGGCGGCGGTGTCCCGGCTCACCATCCAGCCCACGCGCTGGCGGGCCGCCGCGAGGTCGTTCGCCTCCAGGGCCCGCCGCACGCCCCGCCCGTGCTCGGCGAGGCTGCGGTGACCGATGGCGAGGTACAGGATGACGGCATCGAGCAGCCAGCCCCATTCCAGCCAGCGAGTCGCGGTGGCGAGGAGCACCAAGGGGGCGAGCAGCGCGGCCAGCGCCAGCAGGCCGCGCAGGCGCCTGGACCATCTGCCCGCCGTGGCCGGGCCATAGGCCAGGCCCTCGACCCAGGCGGCCAGGCGACCGAAGCCCGCGAGGGGATGGGCGCGGCGCGGCTCGCCCAGGAGGCGGTCGAGGCCCACGGCGAGGAGCATGGTCAGGCCCACGCCCATGGCCTGGCCTCCATCGCATAGAATCCCGGCATTCCCCTCGCGATACCATGCCCATGCGCCTGCCCGCCCTGCTCCTCGCCTGCCTGTTCACGCTCACGGCCCGCGCCGAGGTGACCGTCGTGGACGACACCGGCGCGCCGCTGCGCCTGTCGGCCCCGGCGCGGCGCATCGTCAGCCTGGCCCCGCACGTCACCGAGAACCTCTACGCCGCCGGCGCGGGTGAAAAGATCGTGGCCGCCGTGGACTACAGCGACCATCCCGAGGCGGCGAAGCGGCTGCCGCGCGTGGGCGGCTACTCGCGCCTGGACCTGGAGGCCATCGTGGCATTCAAGCCCGATCTGGTCATCGCCTGGGCCAGCGGCAACCCGGCCGCCGCCATCGACAGGCTCAAGGCCCTCGGCATCCCCGTGTACCAGAGCCAGCCGGACCGGCTGGAGGACATCGCCACGGGCATCGAGCGGTTCGGCCGCCTGGCCGGCACCGAGGTTGTTGCAACCAAGACGGCGGCGGCCTTCCGCGGGCGCCTGGCGCGGCTTCGTCAGCGGCACGCGGGCAGGCCGCCGGTGCCCCTCTTCTACCAGGTGTGGAACCGGCCGCTGCTCACCGTGGGCGGCGGCCAGATCATCAGCGACGTCATCACCCTGTGCGGCGGCGCCAACGTCTTCGGCGAGCTCGACGCCAAGGCCCCGGCTGTGAGCGTGGAGGCGGTGCTCGCCGCCGACCCGGAGGCCATCGTCGCCAGCGGCATGGGCCACGGCACCCCCGTCGGCCTGGAAGACTGGCGCGCCTGGCCGAAGCTGAAGGCAGTCGCGCGCGGCAACCTGTTCCACATCCCCTCCGACCTGCTGCAGCGCCCGACCCCGCGCATGCTGGACGGCGCCGAGGCCCTGTGCGGGCATCTGGAGACGGCGCGCGGCCGGCGGCCTTGAATCAACCCAGAAGAAACAGCTCAAATGAGGTTTTTCAGGATCAAACATCTTCATGGCGACAGCAGGCCGGCGACGGCCGCGGGGTTCGAGGGGAAATAGGCGTGCAGGTAGGATGCGGTGAGCCGGTTGACCCGGTACACCGGCTCCCCGGGCCGGCCCTTCTGATCCTGCGCCTGGACGATGGGGGCCAGCCCCGTCTCGCAGCGGGAGTAGTGGAAGGTGTGGCCGCACAACCCGCCTTCCGGCAGGGCCACCGTTTGCAGGCCCAGGGCGGCGAGGCGCCCCTGCATGGTCACGGTGCCCGGCAGCAGGCCGAACATCCTGTGCGCAGCGCCCTCGGCATCCACGAGGGTGTCGAACAGGGCCAGCATGCCGCCGCATTCGGCCAGGATGGGCCTGCCGGCGGCGTGGTGTTCGCGCAGCGCCGCGCGCATCCCGGCGTTGGCGGCCAGCCGCGCCGCGTGCAGCTCGGGATAGCCGCCGGGCAGCCAGACGGCGTCGCAGGGCGGCAGCGCGGTGTCGGCAAGCGGCGAGAAAAAGGCGATCTCGGCGCCGAGCGCGCGCAGGGTGTCGAGGTTGGCCGGATAGATGAAATTGAAGGCGGCATCGCGGGCCACCGCAATGGCCGTACCGGCGAGCCTGGGCGGGATGGATTCATCCGGCCCCGCCTGGAATTCCACCGCCGGGGGCAGCTTGGCCGCGCCGTTCTTCTCCAGCAGATCGGCCAGCCGGTCCAGCCGCTCCACGAGATCGCGGATCTCCTGCGCCTGCACCAGGCCCAGGTGCCGCTCGGGCAGCGCGGCCTCCGGCTCGCGCGGCAGGTGTCCATACCAGGAAAGCCCCGCAGGCAGGGCATCGCGCAGCATCTGCGCATGGCCCGTGCTGCCGACGCGGTTGGCGAGCACGCCGGAGAACGGCAGGCCCGGTTGGTAGTGCATGAGGCCGTAGGCGACGGCGCCGAAGGTCTGCGCCATGGCCGAGCCGTCGATCACCAGCAGGATGGGCAGCCTGAAGCGGCGCGCGATGTCCGCCCCGGAGGGCGCTCCGTCGTAGAGCCCCATCACGCCCTCGACCAGGATCAGGTCCGCCTCATCGGCCGCGGCGCCGAGGCGGCGCGCGGCGTCCGCCTCGCCGCACATCCAGAGGTCCAGGTTGTACACCGGCGCGCCGCTGGCGATCTCCAATATCTGCGGGTCGAGGAAGTCCGGCCCGCACTTGAACACCCGCACCCGTCGCCCGGCGCGGGCATGCAGCCGGGCGAACGCCGCGGTGACCGTGGTCTTGCCCTGGCCGGAGGCGGGGGCGGCGATGAACAGGGCCGGGCAGGCGCTCACCATTCGATCCCAGGCTGGGCCTTCACCCCGGCGGCGTAGGCGTGCTTCACGAGGGTCATGTCGGTGACGGTGTCGGCCGCCTCGATGAGGCCCGGCGGCGCGGCGCGGCCGGTGACGACCACATGCTGCATGGCGGGCCGGGCGGCGATGTCCGCCAGCACCTCGGCAAGTTCGAGCCAGCCGTACTTGAAGGCGTAGGTCAGCTCGTCGAGCACCACCAGGCCGTAGGCCGGGTCGGCGAGATGGCGGCGAGCCACCTGCCAGGCCGCTTGCGCGGCGGCGGCGTCACGCCCGCGGTCCTGGGTCTCCCAGGTGAAGCCCTCGCCCATCACGTGCCACTCGACCTCGGGAATGCGCCGGAAGAAGCCCTCCTCCCCCGTGTCCGATCGCGACTTCACGAACTGGATCACCGCCACCCGCATGCCGTGGCCCAGCGCCCGCGCCACCAGCCCGAAGGCGGCCGAGGACTTGCCCTTGCCGTTGCCGGTGTGGACGAGGAGCACGCCGCGCTCTTCCCGGGCGGCGGCGATGCCGGCGTCGACGACGGCCTTCTTGCGCCGCATGCGGCTGGTGTGGCGTTGCTCGCGGTCTTCCATGGAGACTCCTTTCAGGCCGGCACGAACCAGCGGCGGTCGCCGTCCGGCACGGCGCGCAGGGGATGGCCGTAGAGCGCGGCGAGGCGGGCCTCGTCCAGCAGTTCGTCGACGGGCCCCGCGTCGTGGCGCCCCTCGCCGTAGAGCAGCAGGGCCTGGTTGCAGTAGCGCGCGGCCAGGTTGGGGTCGTGCAGCACCATGGCCACGGCCGCGCCCTCCTCCCGCGCCAGGCGGGCGAACAGGCCCAGCACGGCGACCTGGTGGTTGAGGTCCAGATGCGCGAGCGGTTCGTCCAGAAGATACACCCCCGGCCGCTGCGCGAGCAGCGCGGCGATGGCCACGCGCTGGCGCTCGCCGCCGGAGAGGGTGTGGACCTCGCGCGCCTCGAAGCCGGCGAGCCCCACCGCCGCCAAGGCCTCGCGGGCGATGCGGGCGTCCTCGGCCGTCTCCCAGGCGAAGCGCGACAGGTGCGGATGCCGGCCCACCAGCACCGTCTCCAGCACGCTGGCGGGGAAGGCGTCGCCCTGGTGCTGCAACAAGAGACCCCGCCGCTGCGCCGCACGGCGCGGGCCGAGCTGGGCGTAGGTCTGTCCGGAGAGCGTCACCTCGCCCGCCTCGGGCGGGCGCAGCCCCGCCAGGGTGGAGAGCAGGGTGGTCTTGCCGGCGCCGTTGCGGCCCAGCACGGCGAGGCGGGCGCCGGGCGCGAGCTCCAGATCGAGGCCGTGCACCACGGTCTGGCCGGCGATGCCGACGGCGAGGCCCTGGGTGGCGAGCAGCACCTTTTCCGCCTCTCGCCTCACGCCTCACTCCTCACGGGCGAACGCGCCAGGAGGAAGAGGAAGACCGGCACGCCGATGAGGGCGGTGAGCACGCCCACCGGCAGCTGCTGGGGGGCGACGACGGTGCGCGCCAGGGTGTCGGCGAGCGTCAACAGGGCGCCGCCGGCCAGCACCGCCGCGGGCAGCAGCAGGCGCTGGTCGTTGCCCAGGGCCAGGCGCACCAGATGCGGCACCACCAGGCCGACGAAGCCCACGCTGCCCACGCTGGTGACGGCGGCGGCGGTGAGCAGCGAAGCGAGGAAATAGAGGGCCAGGCGCAGGCGCCCGACGTTGGCGCCCAGGGTGGCGGCGAGCTGCGCGCCCCGGGCGAGGAGATTGAGCTCGCGGGCGAAGAAGAGCGCCACGGCGAGCCCCGCGGCCAGGGCCAGGAGCGGCGTCCAGGGGTCGGTGGCATGGCTCGCGTCGCCCATGAGCCAGAAGAGCATGCCGCGCAGCTTGTGCTCGGGCGCGACGGAGAGCATGAGCGCCACCGCCGCGCCGCAGCCGGCGGCGACGATGACCCCGGTGAGCAGCAGCCGCGCCTGGGTCCAGCTGCCGTCGCCGTGCGCCAGGCCGAAGACGAGGAGCATGGCCGAAAGCGCGCCGGCGAAGGCCGCGGCCTCGATGCCGAACGAAGCGCCCACGCCCAGGAGCATGGCCGCGAGCGCCCCCACCGCCGCCCCGCCCGAGATGCCGAGCACATAGGGGTCCGCCAGGGGGTTGCGCAGCAGCACCTGCATCAGCGCCCCCGCCAGGGCCAGGAGCCCGCCGCAGGCGAAGGCGGCCAGGGCCCGCGGCAGGCGCAGGCCGCGCACCACCTCCTGGCTCATGCCGTCGCCCCGGCCCAGGAGCGCGTCCCAGACCGCCCCCGCGGGCAGCGCGAGGCTGCCCGCGGCCAGGGCCTGCATCAGGCTGGCGAGTGCGGCGGCGGCCAGGAGGGCGAGGACGAGGAAGGCGCGCTCTCGGGAGGGCATGCCCTAGCCCTTCCACCCGCCGCACGCGCTCGGCCGGCTCATCGGGGCTGGTAGCGCAGGGTCACGAACAGGCTGCGCCCCGGTTGGTTGTAGAGATGGGCGGTCTCGTAGTCCTTGTCGAACAGGTTCTCGATGCGGCCCTGCAGACGCCAGTCCCTGGCCAAGGCATGCTCGGCGCGCAGATCGACCACCGCATAGCCGCCGAGCCTTGTTGCATTGGCCAGATCGTCGTAGCGCCGACCTTCGGCGCGCACGGTCGCGCCCAGGCTGTAAGCGCCGATAGCCCGGTCCGCATCGAGCCGCAAGGCCTGCTTCGCCCGGCGCGGAAGGGTCTTGCCGTCGTATTTGCCGCCCTCCTGCTCAGGGTCGAGCAGGGTCATCCCCGCCTTTGCATCCCAGCCGAGGATCTGCGTAGCCACGACGGCCTCCAGGCCGAGGATGCGGGCCTCGTCGACATTGGCTGTCGCCCTCGTCGCGCTGTCATAGGCAATCAGATTGTCCACCCGGGTCTGGAAGGCATTGAGCGACCACTGTCCCAACACCGACCTTCCGGACAAGCCCAGTTCGAGGCTTTGCGATTCTTCGGGGCCAAGGTTCGGATTGCCGTAGTCGGGGAAGTAAAGTTCGTTGAAGGTGGGCGCCTTGAAGGCCGTGCCATAGGAGGCGATCAGCCGGAGCGTCTGGCTGAGGGCATAGCCCCAGGCCGCGCTACCCGTGGTGTGGCCGCCGAACTGCTCGTTGTCGTCGCGGCGCAGGCTGAGCTGCACGTCCTGCGCACCGAAGCCAGCCCGGTACTGGACGAAAAGCCCGTTGTTGTCCCGCGAGGTGCGGGCATAGGTCTGGAACCCCGGAGTCCAGGATTCCAGGTCGCCGCTCTCCACACTGTCCCTCTGGACATCCAGGCCCACGGTGACGAACTGGCCGGCGGCCACGGTGAAATCGTTCTGCAGGGAGGCGGTATCGCGCCGGGTGTTGAAGCGGCTCTTGAAGACCCCGTCCTTGAAGTTGTCGGAATCGTCCCGACTGCGCGCGAGGAGCAGCGTCGCGCGCCAGGCTTCCGCCGGCGAGATGCCGAGCCTGCCGCCCAGCACCTGCTGCACCGACTCGGATGCGTTGACGAAGCTGCCGTCGTATTCGTTGTCGGCCCTGGCGCGCAGCCAGTGGAAATCCGCTTCCGCGCCGTTGTCGAAGCGGTAGCCGGCCCGGAGGCTGCCCGAAACGTTGCGGTAGCCGTCGCGGTCGGGCTCGATGACTCCGCAGCTTATTTTCCAGCTAGGGCTTCCCTTGCAGGCATTGAAGCCTGCGGTGTCGATGCCGCTGACCCCCAGGCTGAACCAGCCCTGCTCTCCGCCCCCCGTCAGGCCGGCGCTGCCCTGCCAGGTCTTGTAGCTGCCACCGCCGAGGCTGAAATGGGGTTTCGTCGCGCCGCCGCCCTTGCGGGTGAAGATCTGGATCACCCCGCCGATGGCCTCGGAGCCGTAGAGGCTGGAGCGCGGCCCGCGCACGACCTCGATGCGCTCGATCTGCTCGACGGGAAGATCCTGGAAGGCGGCCTGCCCGGAGGTGGCCGAGCCCACCTTGACGCCGTCGATCAGCACCAGGACATGGTCGGACTCGGTGCCGCGCAGGAAGACCGATGTGGCCTTGCCGAGGCCGCCGCTGTTGGCGACCGAGACGCCCGGCAGGCCGCGCAGGAGGTCCTGCACCGATTGCGCCTGGCTGCGCTCGATGTCCTTGCGGGTGATGACGGTGACGGAGGCCAGCGTCTCGTCCGCCGTCTGCGCCGTGCGCGTCGCGGTCACGACGATCTCGTCCAAAATCGCTGCATCGGCGGCCAGGGCGGCCGCAGGCAGGCCGGCCATCGCCAGCGCCAAGGTCTTGAGTCTCATGGAATGCCCTTCTGTTTGGCTTCGGCCGCCCGCTTGCGCGGGCTTAACGTTCGCTTCGCTCACGTTGGCCTCCACCGAAACTTCGTTTTCCCCGCCACCCGCGGGGCTGGGTTGTGGTATCGCGGAGGGGAAGGACGAAACGGAGAGGGGCAGGAGGGGCCGCCGCATCGCCGACCGCATCCCCGCAGTCCGCAGCTCGCTTGGCTCCGGCCGCTGCGCTTAACGTTCGCTACGCTCACGTTAGCCTGCGCCGAAGCTGCGCTTTCAGGCCGGTCTCCGGGCTCGCGCTTGAAGCCGTTCGCCTTCCCATCCTTGCGGACAGTGGCTTTTTGAACAGCCGTTGGGCGCTTACCGTTGCGGGGGCAGCACAGGACTAGTCTTTGCGACGCACCTGTTTCCCAGTTTCACCCGCGGCATCAGAGCCGCGGACACCTGAAGCAGGGGGGATTGTAAGGAAGGGCGTGCCGGAGGGGAAGCCTTGGCGCCGCCGAGGGGACATGCAAACAGGGCATGGTCGTGGGAGCGGCTTTCCCCACATCCGGGGACAAGAGCCGCGAATGCAATGCCAGCAAGGGCTTCGCGGCTGAAGCCGCTCCCACAAGCTGCGGTTCCGCGCTGCCGGATCAGTACTGCGGGTAATAGCCGCCGGTCTTCAGGCGGTACAGGATGCGATCGAGGCTGGGCGCGCCCTCGCCCCCCGCGCAGAAGTAATGGAAGAAGAGCTCCCGGTGGTAGCCGGTCTGCTGCCTGGCCTGGATCGGCTCCCAGCGGGCGTGGCGGTTGCGCGACCATTCCCTGCCTTCACGGCCGAAGGCGTAGATCTTGCGCTCGCCGGTGTCGCAGCGCATGCCCTCGAAGTTGACGGTCTGGGCACCCGAGGGGGAGCGCACCACCACGGTGTAGCGCACCACATGGTCCTCCCCCACCGAGACGGAGGCGCGGTCGACGAAGAAGCGGTTGCTCGTGGCCGAGCTCACGGCGACGGGAACCAGGTTTTCCTGCTTGGGATAGACCGGAAGCTGGGCCTGGACCTCCTGCCAGGGCGTCTTGTCCTCGTCGAAATCGTACTCGAACCTGCCCCATTCGGCCTGGGCCGGCAGGGCGAGGCCGATGGCTAGGCAAAAAAGGATACGGCGCATGGACTCACTCCGGGTGGCTTGTCCCGGGATGATAGCGCACCGCTCAGGCGTAGACGTGGCGCCGCGTGAAGGGATAGCCCTGGCTGCCGTCCGCGCGGGGCTTGCCGCCGAGGATCTGGAAGAGGGAGAGCCAGTTGTGGTCGAAGGCATAGGCCGAGCCGGCCATGTAGATGCGCCAGATGCGGTATTTCTTCTCGCCGATGAGGCGGATGGCCTCGGCCTCCTGCGCCTCCAGGCGCCGCACCCATGCCCACAGGGTCTTGCCGTAGTGGGGGCGCAGGTTCTCGGCATCCAGGGGCTCCAGCCCCGCCGCGGCCATCTCCTGCATGACGGTGGAGACGTGCACCAGCTCGCCGCCCGGGAAGACGTAGTCGTCGATGAACTCGGAGATGCCGCTGTCCAGGCCCTCGCTCTTGAGGGCCACCGAGGTGATGCCGTGGTTCATCACCAGGCCGCCGGGCTTCAAGAGGCTCGCGATCTTGTCGAAATAGGCGCGCAGGTTGCGGCGCCCCACGTGCTCGAACATGCCGACGCTGGCGATCTTGTCGTAGGGGGCGTCCCCGGGCACCTCGCGGTAGTCCATGAGGCGCACCTCCACCCTGCCCTCGAGGCCGCGCTGCCGGATCTGCTCCTCGACGTAGTCGCGCTGGTTCTCGGAGAGGGTGATGCCCGTGGCCTCGACGCCGTGGCGCTCGGCCGCCCTCAGGATGAGCCCGCCCCAGCCGCAGCCGATGTCCAGCAGGCGCTCTCCGGGCCGGAGCATGAGCTTCCTGCAGATGAGGTCGAGCTTCCTTTCCTGCGCCGTATCCAGGCTGTCGTCCTGGGCCTCGAAATAGGCGCAGGAATAGACCCGGTTGCGGTCGAGCCAGAGGCCGTAGAAGTCGTTGGAGACGTCGTAATGGTAGGCGATGTTCCTGCGGTCGCGGGCGCGGGTGTGGCGCCACCATTTCCAGGCCGCGCTCCCCCTGCCTTCCCGGCAGACCTCGGCCTGGCAGAGGGACTCGCCCAGGCGCAGGATGTCCTGCACCTCGCCGGCGATGTCGACCTGCCCTTCCACGTAGGCGCGGGCCAGGCCGCCCATGCTGGGGTAGGCCAGGGTCCGCAGGGCCTTGGGGTGGTGCACGGTCAGTTGCACCCGGGCATCGGGGCCTTCGAGCACATCGCCGCTCCACAGCCTGACCTTCAGCGGCAGGCCTTGCAGACGGTCACGAAACTGGTTGAGCAACACCTCGCGCAGCATGCATACCTCCCTCCCCGGGGTCCGACTTCACTTTAGCCGCTGCCGGCCTTGATGCAAAACTCAGGCGAGATCCCCTGCCAGGGAGTCGCGGATGTGCGCAGGGAGCGGGGACAGGGTCTCCTTGTAGGCGGGATGGTCCACCCCGGCCGCGATGGCCGCCCCGCCCTTGACCGCGCCGGCCATGGCCGGGGTGAGCTCGAAGCGCAGGAAATGCACCGAGGAGGTCTTCTCGGCGGTCTCCCGCTCCAGGTCCTCGTCGGCGATGGCGTAGACCGGGTCGTGGCCGTCGACCTGCACCCAGACCCGGCCCTCGACGCCCTTGAGCTCGGCGAGCCTCACCCGCCGCTCCTCGGCGTCCGGGTACTCGATCATCATGGTCGCCTTCCAGTTGGCACCGTCCGGCACCAGGGGGTTGTAGGCGTCGAGCTCGTCCTGGATGCCCGCCTCCTCGAAGATGCGCTCGGCGCGCAGCATCTCCTGGACCTGGTAGCGCATGGTGAGCTCGTCCTCGAAGTGCAGGGTGACGTGCTCGCCCAGTCTGACGATGCGCTCCTTCTTGTGGGCCATCAGCCTGGCCCGGTAGTCGGGCCGGGCCTTGGCGTAGGCCTCCAGGGACAGGAGGCTGTCGCGGGTGATCTTGGGCATGGCGTTTCCTTTCACAGTCCGTAGGCGATCCTGAGCAGGGTGAGGGGATGCTCCTTGCGGGTCCTGTCGCCCGCCTCGCCCATGCCCTGCTGGATGTGGCGGCCGGAGATGGCGCAGTCGGAGCTGATCCAGTCGGGCCGGGCCTCGGCCATCTGCTTGAACACGGGGCGCCCGATCTTCATGGAGTTGGCGAAGTACTCCTTCTTCACGCCCCAGGTGCCGTCGTGGCCCGAGCAGCGCTCGACCATGCTCACCTCGGCGCCGGCGAGCTTGAGCGCGTCGCGGGTCTTGTTGCCCATGTTCTGCACCCGCAGGTGGCAGGGCACCTGGTAGGCGACACGGCCCAGGGGTTCTTTGAAGTCGGTCTTGAGCAGGCCGTCCAGGTTGCGCAGGACCAGGTATTCGAAGGGGTCGAACATGGCCTCCTGCACGGCCTTCACGTCCGGGTCGTCCGGGAACATCAGCGGCAGCTCCTGCTTGTACATCAGGGTGCAGGACGGCACCGCGGTGAGGATGGCGTAGCCTTCGCGGGCGAGCCTGGCGAGCACCGGGATGTTGATCGCTTTGTGCTTCGCCACGGTCTCCAGATCGCCCAGCTCCAGCTTGGGCATGCCGCAGCAGGCCTCCTTCTCCACCAGGATGGCGGGCACCTCGTTGTGGGCCAGGATTGCGAGCAGGTCGTGGCCGATGCCGGGCTCGTTGTAGTTCACGTAGCAGGTGGCATAGATGGCCACCTTGCCCGGGGTGCGCTGTCCGTCCCTGACCGGGAAGTCGCCGCGCGGCGCGGCGCTGGCGCGGAAGGTGCGGCTCACGTAGGTGGGCAGCCTGCGCTCCTTGTGGACCTCCAGCACGCCGTCCATGACCGAGCGCGCCGCGGGGTTGCGGATCGCGAAGTTGGTCACCTGGGTCACCACCGGGATGGAGGCGAGCCTGCCCAGGGCGTCGGTGCTGGTCAGCAGCCTGTCGCGGAACTTGACCTCGCCCTTCTTGTACTTCACCGCCTTGGCGCGCAGCATCAGGTGCGGGAAATCCAGGTTCCACTCGTGCGGCGGCACATAGGGGCACTTGGTCATGAAGCACAGGTCGCAGAGGTAGCACTGGTCCACGACCTTCCAGTAGTCCGCCTTCTTCACGCCGTCCACCTCCATGGTTGGGGACTCGTCCACCAGGTCGAACAGCGTCGGGAAAGACGTGCACAGCGAGACGCAGCGCCGGCATCCGTGACAGATGTCGAAGACGCGCTCCATCTCCTTGAACACGGCCTCCTCGTCGTAATACTCCGCACCCTTCCAGTCGATGGGATGACGCTTGGGGGCTTCCAGGCTGCCTTCGCGCATGGCCATGGTTCTGCTCCGGTTATTTTTAGACAGTGTTTAAAGCTGGGGGCATTAAAAGGGCGGGGTGTCGAGCGCCCCGCCCTCCTTGGGGGACCGCTTACTGACCGAGGGTGTCCAGGGCCTTCTGGAAGCGGTTGGCGTGGGAGCGCTCCGCCTTGGCCAGGGTCTCGAACCAGTCGCCGATCTCGTCGAAGCCTTCGTCGCGGGCGGCCTTGGCCATGCCCGGGTACATGTCGGTGTACTCGTGGGTCTCGCCGGCGATCGCGGTCTTCAGGTTGTCGCCGGTGGCGCCGAAGGGCATGCCGGTGGCCGGATCGCCGCAGGCCTCCAGGTACTCCAGGTGGCCGTGGGCGTGGCCGGTCTCGCCCTCGGCGGTGGAGCGGAACACGGCGGCCACGTCGTTGTAGCCCTCCACGTCGGCCTTGGCGGCGAAGTAGAGGTAGCGGCGGTTGGCCTGGGACTCGCCGGCGAAGGCGGCCTTCAGGTTGTCTTCGGTCTTGGAACCTTTCAGTTGCATGGCATTGCTCCTTCAGTGATCACGCCCGGCTGACTCCCCGAGCCGGGCTACCGGGTTGCTGGATTTAGAATGATTCTAAATCTTTGACGGAGGGTACATATCCCGCCCTGACCTTGTCAAACCCTTTTTGGCGCCTCCTGCAGCGCCGGGGCGGCAGGCGTGGGCCTCGCCGGCGGCCCTGCGGGAAGAGACTCAATATAGACCACCCCATGGGGCGGGCAGGGAGGGCGAAAGCGGCGCCCGCCTCGCAGCGCGGCGCATGGACAGGCAGGCCCGGGATCAGGCCGGCTCGATCAGATGGGCCTCGACGACCCGGTCGCCAAGCAGATAGACGCGCCCCGGCAGGCGATCGTCCCCGCTGCTGGAGTATTCGAAGGCGAATTCACGGTGCAGGCGCAGCCGCTGCAGCGCGTCCCGCCGCAGGCGCAGGCGCCTGAGCGCCACCGTCTCGTCCAGGAGCTGCACGCCGGTGCGCAGGCACAGCGCGCGGGCGGCCTGCATGGCGAGCTCCCGCTTCCTGAGGCCGTCCCACCAGAGCCAGGCGACGCCGGCGAGCAGGCCCAGCGGCCACCATTCGCCGATCACCGGGGCT
Source organism: Hydrogenophilus sp. (assembly GCA_020725195.1). GTDB lineage: Bacteria > Pseudomonadota > Gammaproteobacteria > Burkholderiales > Thiobacillaceae > DYFL01. The sequence goes on along the minus strand of DYFL01000027.1, from coordinate 15,054 downwards.
CGTTCGGGCCCTGGGGACTGGCCGGGGGCAGGAGCAGCGCGCAGACCGGCTGCGCGCGGCGCCGTCCGGGCGGGCCGGGGATGCGCCGGGCCTCCGCCGCGGCGCGGGCCGGGGCGGCCGGCGGCCCCGGCAGCTCGGGCAGCGGCGTGACGGCGAGCGACCTGTGGATGAAGTGCTCGATGCCGGCCAGGAGCTTCTCCTCGTCCGGCGCCACCAGGGACACCGCCACGCCTTCCGCGCCGGCGCGGCCCGTGCGCCCGATGCGGTGGACATAGTCCTCCGGGGAATAGGGCAGTTCGTAGTTGATCACGCAAGGCAGCTCGACGATGTCCAGGCCGCGGGCGGCGATGTCGGTGGCCACCAGGAGCTGGGCCTGGCCCTGCTTGAAGCCCTCCAGGGCCTGCAGGCGCTCGCTCTGGGCCTTGTCGCCGTGGATGACCGAGGCCCTGAGGCCGCGCTTGAGCAGCTGGCGCCCGAGCCGGTCGGCGGAGATCTTGGTGCGGGTGAACACCAGGGCCTGGGCGAGCCCCCGCGCCTTGACCACGCGGACCAGGGCCTCGGTCTTCTCGTCCTCCTTCACCCTGTGCACCAGCTGCTCGACGGTCTCCGCCGCGGTGTTGCGCCGGGCCACCTCCACCTTCAGCGGGTCCTTGAGGAAGCTCTGCGCGAGCCGGGTGATCGGGTCGTCGAAGGTCGCGGAGAAGAGCAGGGTCTGGCGTTCGCGCGGCAGCAGGTTGAGGATGCGCTTGAGGTCGGGCAGGAAGCCCATGTCCAGCATGCGGTCGGCCTCGTCCAGCACCAGGTACTGCACCTGGCTGAGCGCCAGGGTGCGGTTGCCGGCGTGGTCCAGCAGGCGGCCCGGGGTGGCCACCAGGACCTCGACCCCGGCGCGCAGCTGGGCCTCCTGGGTGTCCATCCCGACCCCGCCGTAGACCACGGTGCTGCGCAGGGACAGGTATTTGCTGTAGCCGACCACGCTCTCGTAGACCTGGATGGCCAGCTCCCGCGTGGGCGCCAGGACCAGGGCGCGCACCGGATGGCGCGCCGGCGAGGTGCTGGTGTTGGCGTAGGACTTCATGCGCTGCAGGAGCGGCAGGGCGAAGGCGGCGGTCTTGCCCGTCCCGGTCTGGGCCTGGGCCAGCAGGTCGCGCCCGGCGAGCACCAGGGGGATCGCCTGCTTCTGGATGGGGGTGGGCGCCCTGTAGCCCAGGTCCTCCAGGGCGAGCAGGATCTCCGGCGCCAGATCCAGCTCGGCGAAGGTCGTGGCGGCCTCGAGGGCCGAGGATTCAGTCATGGTCGTTTCTCAATCCGACATCCCGTCTCAGGCAAGTTCGCGCCAGGCGCAGCCGTGCTCCTGGTCGGCCACGGCGATCCACTCCGGCTCGCAGCCCAGCGCACCGGCCAGTGCGGCCCGGGCGAGCCCCGGCGTGTTGTTCTCCTGGCTCAGGTGGGCGGCGACCACGTGCTGCAGGCGGGGGCCAGACACCCTGCCGAGAAGTTCCGCCGCGGCCAGGTTGTCCAGGTGCCCGTAGCGGCCGAGGATGCGCGCCTTGAGCCCCTGCGGGTAGCTGCCCCGCCGCAGCCGCTCCACGTCGTGGTTGCATTCGATGGCCAGGGCATCGCAGCCCCTGAGCATGGCCTCCATGTGCGGCGTGACATGGCCGGCATCCGTGAGGATGCCGAACCGCCGCGTCCCGTCGGAGACCGCATACTGCACGGGTTCCCGCGCATCGTGCGGCACGGGGAAGGGCGCGATCTCCAGGTCCCGCACGGCGAAGCGCGCATGGCTGTCGACCCGCCGCAGCCGGCCCGGGACCGCACCCATGGCGTCGAGCGCCGTCCGCGCCCCATCGGTCAGCCAGACCTCGCAGCCGTAGCGGTCCGCAAAACCGGCCACGCCCCGGGCATGGTCGGCGTGCTCGTGGCTGACGAGCACGGCCGCGATGGTCCCGGCCTCCACGCCGAGCCGCGCCAGGCGCCGCACCGTGTCCCGGGTGCTGAAGCCGCAATCGACCAGGACCCGGGTCGAGCCGGCCTCGATCAGCCAGGCATTGCCCCGGCTGCCGCTGCCCAGCGAGGCGAAGCGCACTACTTCAACTGATCGTAGAGCAGGTTGATGATGCGCGCACCGGTCTCGGCCTTCGCGGGGGCGCCGTCCTCCTGGAGCACGGTCACCTCCGTGGCGTCCGCCCGCTCCTGCAGCCGCACCCGGTAGCGCTGGGTCGCCCGGGTCTCGTCGCCCTTCCAGAAGGCCAGCCTGGACAGCACGCCCTGCTTCTCCTTGGCCGTCGCGGCATCCGCGTCGGCGTAACGCACGTAGTAGATGCCGGCCGCGCGGTCGCGGTCTTCCACGGCGAAGCCGATGCGGTCCAGGGCGAGGCCGACGCGCCGCCAGGCGCGGTCGAAGGCCTCGGGCAGCTGCAGCGCCGGCGCGCCGCCGGCCGCCTGCGCCTTGCTCGCGCGCGGCGGCGCCGCCTTCTCGGCCAGCTGGGTCTGGGTGCGCGCCTCCTCGACGCCGAAGCGCAGCATCAGGCGGCGCAGCATCTCGGCCTCCATCTCCGGATCGGCCGGCCGGGGCTGCCAGACCGTCCGGCCCCGGCCCTGGTCGCCGCCGCCCTGGGTGCCTTCGAACACCTCGTACATGCCGCGGTGGCTGATGTAGATCTCGGTGGCCTTGCCGTCGGCGCCGCGCTCCAGCCGGGTGCGGAACCTGTCGCGCTCGGCCGTGGAATAGACGGCATCGATGACCTTGCCGAGGAAGCCGCGGATGGGGTCCTGCGGGATCTTCGCCCGGTTTTCCGCCCAGTCGGTCTCCATGACGCCGGCGTCCGGCATTTCGACGTTGATGACGAAGCCGAGCTCCTGCCAGAAGTCCTTGACCACCGGCCAGACCTCCTGCGGCGGCATCTGCACCACGAGCCAGCGCTGGTTGCCGGAACGCTCGACGCTGACCCTCTCGACAGCGGCCAGCACCTGGTCGCCGGCCGCGACGCGGCGCGTGCCGCGCTCCTGGCTGTAGGCCGAGTAGGTGGCCGTGCCCCTGGGGCCGACGTCCGGCACCGCATAGCGGCTGTCGCCGCGGGGCAGGATCAGGTCCGGCGGCGCCTCCAGGGACGGCAGGCTGCCGGCGGACTTGTAGTCGATCTTCTTGCTCTCCGTGAAGGCGCAGCCCCCGAGGATGGAGGCGCTGGCGAGCAGGACGGCGAGTCTAAGCATGGATCTCTTCCTCATAGGGCGCCGGCCTCCCGCAGGGCCGCGCGCAGGGTCTCGTGATGGTGTTCGGACAGGGGGGTCAGGGGCAGGCGGATGCCGCCCTCGATGAGGCCCATCTCTGCGAGAGACCATTTGACTGGGATGGGGTTCGCCTCCACGAACAATTTCTGGTGCAGGGCCAGCAGCCTGAAGTGGATCTCCCGCGCCCGGGCCAGGTCCCCGGCGAGGGCCGCGGCGCACATCGCGTGCATGAGCCGGGGCGCCACGTTGGCGGTGACCGAGATCACGCCCTGGCCGCCGAGCAGCATCAGCGCCAGGGCGCTGGCGTCGTCCCCGCTGTAGACGGCGAACCCCTTCGGGGCCCGCTTGATCAGGTCGCTGCCGCGTTCGATGCTGCCCGTGGCGTCCTTGATGCCGACGACGCCGGGCACCTGGGCGAGCCTCAGCACCGTGTCGTTGCCGATGTCGGCGACGGTCCGGCCGGGCACGTTGTAGAGGATCAGCGGCAGGTCGACGGCCTCGGCGATGGCCCGGAAGTGCCGGTACAGGCCCTCCTGGGTCGGCCTGTTGTAGTAGGGGGCGACCGACAGGCCCGCCGCTGCGCCCGCCTGCCGGGCGCAGCGGGTCAGCTCGATGGCCTCGGCGGTGGAGTTGGCGCCGGTGCCGGCCACCACGGGGATGCGGCCGGCGGCGTGCTCCACCGCCGTCTCGATCAGCAGGCAGTGCTCTTCCAGGCTCACCGTGGGCGACTCGCCCGTGGTGCCGACCATCACCAGGGCATCGGTGCCCTGCTCGACATGCCAGTCGATGAGGCGCCTCAGGCGATCCAGGTCGAGACCGCCATCGGGCCGCATGGGCGTCACAAGCGCGACGAGACTGCCGGTAAGCATAGGGATCCCGCTCAAAAATCAGGCATTGTACTCAATCCCGGCCCGGCGGTCATGGGCGCAGGGCGCAGGGCGCAGAGGCGCTGCACGCGCTTGGGCGCCTCGCCGCCCTCGGTCACGTCCTCGTAGGCCACCACCCGCAGACGGCCGCGCACCGCCTCCAGGAGCTCTCCCGGCAGCAGGAGGTGCGCCGGGTTGCGCGGCCGGCCGCAGGCCTCCTGTGCGACCGCGAAGGGCGGAGCCGTGCCTTGCGAAGCAAGCAGCGACCCGGGAGCGGGATGCAGGCGCCCCGGAACGCGGTCGCCGGCATCCCATGCGCTGGCCGATCCCCCTTCGGGGGCCCCTCGGCCGACGCTCCAGGGCGCCATGGCGAAGGTCTCGTAGATGAGCGCCCCGCCGGGCGCCAGCGCCGCGAGCAGATGCGGAAACAGGGGGCGGTGCAGGTAATTGGTCACCACCACGCCCTGGTAGGCGCCGGGCGCGAAGGGCCACCCGCCCCGCTCCAGGTCCGCCTGCCGCCAAGCGACGCCGGGCGTGGCGCGCACCGCCCCGCTGGGGGCCAGATCGAGGTCCACCGCCTCCACCCGATGGCCCAGCCCCGCCAGGTAGACCGCATGGCGCCCGGCGCCGCAGGCCAGGTCCAGCACCCGCCCGCCCCGCGGGATCAGGCCGGCCCAGCGCACCACCCAGGCCGAAGGCAGCGGCGGGAAGGCCTTCACGGCATCAGGCCCTGCCCGGTTGCGCCCATGGCGCCGACGGCGGCCATCCAGGCCCGCTCCATGAGCGGCGAGAAATAGAGCAGGGTCAGATAGAGCACGAAAAAGCCCGCCGCCAGGGTGAGCGGGAAGCCCACGGCGAAGATGTTCAGCTGCGGCGCCGCCCGGGTCATCATGCCGATGGCGAGGTTGGTGGCGAGCAGCGTGGCGGTGACCGGCAGGGCGATCTGCAGGCCGGTGCTGAAGATCGTGCCGGCCCACTCCACGACGACCGCGAAGCCCCTGGCCGCCACCGGCTCGGGGGAGATGGGCACCCGCTGGAAGCTCTCAACCAGGGCGCCGATCACCAGGTGGTGGCCGTTGACCGAGAACAGGATGAGGGCCGTGGTCAGCACCAGGAACTGGGAGAGCACCGGCGTCTGGGCGCCGTGGATGGGGTCGAACAGGGTGGCGAAGGACAGGCCCATCTGCAGGCCCATGAACTGGCCGGCCAGCTCGACGGCCGCGAACACGATGCGCAACACGAGGCCGATGCTCACGCCGATGAGGATCTGCTGGAGGAGCATCAGCAGGCCCTCGCCGGAGACCAGCGGGACCTGGGGCACGGGCGGCAGGAGCGGGGCGATGACCAGGGCCAGGACGAAGGCCAGCGCGACGCGGACGCTGACCGGCGAGGAACGGTTGCCCAGCAGTGGATCCACGGCCAGCCAGGCCATGATGCGCACGAACGGAAAGAAGAACAGCGCCATGAGCGCATTCAGTTCGTTGGAGCTGATCGTGATCATCAGGGCTTGTGAAGAAACCGTAGCGAGCGGCCCGAGAGCAAGGCGGACGGAGCGCAGCGACGAGAAAAAGAGCTCGGCGAGTTTCGGTGCAGGCTCACAGGAGCGAAGCGAATGTCATGCCGGAGCCACATATCCAATGGATAGGCGAAGAGCCACAACGAAGTTTCGGCGCAGGCTAACTTCGGCCTTGCCGAAGTAAAGCGAAGCGGCCGAAGCCAAAACGAAGTTTCGGCGCAGGCTAACTTCGGCAAGGCCGAAGTTAAGCGAAGCGGCCGAAGCCAACACCGCCCAACGCAGCTATCGGGACGCGCAGCAGGTGTATTCACAAGCTCTCAGCCGATGAGGCCGGGGATGCCGCTGATCAGCCGTACGGTGAAATCCACGAAGAGCTGGATGGTCCAGGGCCCGGTCAGGACGAGCACCACGAACATGACTACCAGCTTGGGGATGAAGGTCAGGGTCATCTCGTTGATCTGGGTGGCCGCCTGGAAGATGCTCACCAGGAGACCGGTCGCCAGGGAGGCGACGAGCAGCGGCCCGGCCGCGAGCATGCCCACCTCGAGGGCCTGGCGCATGATGGCGATGACGGTATCCGGGGTCATATCGCGAAGGTCTGCACCAGCGAGGCGACCAGCAGGTTCCAGCCGTCCGCCAGGACGAAGAGCATGAGCTTGAACGGCAAGGACACCAGCACGGGCGAGAGCATCACCATGCCCATGGACATGAGCACGCTGGCCACGACCATGTCGATGATCAGGAAGGGGATGAAGACGATGAAGCCGATCTGGAAGGCGGTCTTCAGCTCGCTGATGACGTAGGCGGGCACCAGGATCTTCAGCGGCGTGTCCTCCGGCCCCTGCAGCTGCGGATGCTTGGCCAGCTTCACGAACAGGGCCAGGTCCTCCTGGCGCGTCTGCTTGAGCATGAAGGCCTTGAGCGGCTCGGCACCCCGGTTCGCGGCCTCGATGAAGCCGACCTGGTTCTGGGAATAGGGCTTCCAGGCCACCTCGTAAATCTTGTCGAACACCGGCGCCATGATGAAGAAGGTCAGGAACAGCGCCAGCCCCACCAGCACCTGGTTCGGCGGCGACTGCATGGTGCCGAGCGCCTGCCGCAGCAGCGCCAGCACGATCACGATGCGGGTGAAGGAGGTCATCATGAGCAGCGCCGCCGGCAGGAAGGTGAGAGCGGTGAGCAGCAGCAGCGCCTCGAGGCTGAAGCTGTAGTTGGTGCTGCCGCCGGGGCCCGGCGTGCTCGTGAAGGCGGGAATGCCGGGCGCCGCCCAGGCGGCCGCGGGCAGGAGCAGCGGGAGCAGCCACCACCAGCGCATGGTCAGCGCTTGCGCCGCGCCAGGATTTCGTTCAGCTTGCCGGCGAAGCTCGGCAGCGGCACCGGCTCCACCGGCTTGTAGCCTTCCGGCCTGGGCAGGGTGTGCAGGGTGTTGACCTGGCCGGAGGCCACGCCCAGGAGCAGCCAGGTGTCGCCGACCTCCACGACCACGACCTTCTCCCGCGGCCCGAGCATGACGCCGCCCACCACCTTGACCACGCCCTGGGCCCCGCTCTGCAGCGGGACGTAGCGGCGCAGCAGCCAGAAAAAGGCGTAGAGCACGGCGAGCACCACGAGCAGGCCGAGCAGGGCCTGGAACAGCGCGCCGGCGGTGGAGCCCTGCAAGGGCGCCGGATCCGCGGCGAGCGCCAGGGAGGCGGGCAGCCCCAGCGCCCCGGATGCGATCCAGGGGCGCGCCCGCCTCATCGATTGAGCCGACGGAGGCGCTCCGCCGGGCTGATGATGTCCGTGAGCCGGATGCCGAACTTGTCGTTGACCACCACCACCTCGCCCTGCGCGATCAGGGTGCCGTTGACCAGCACGTCCATGGGCTCGCCGGCCAGGCCGTCGAGCTCCACCACGGAGCCCTGGGCGAGTTGCAGCAGGTTGCGGATGGCGAGCTTGGTGCGGCCGAGCTCCACGGTCATCTGCACGGGGATGTCGAGGATGAGGTCGAGGTTGCTCGCGGCCGGCTGGGTCGTCTCGGGGGCGAGGGTCTGGAAGACCTGGGCCTTCTGGGGGGCGGCGGCCTGAGCCTGCTCCTCGGCCGCCTGCTCGGCCATGGCGGCCGCCCAGTCATCCGTGTCGGAGGTGCCCGCCGGCTTCTCCACCTCCTCCTGCTCGGCCAGGGCGGCCGCCCAGTCGTCGGCGCTGATGCCTTCCTTTCCGGCCTCTTCGCTCATCGCTTGCCTCCGGCGCAGGACACGCGCTCGTAACCCTCCAACACCCGGTCCACCTTGAGGGCGTACTGGCCGTTTCTCTGCCCGTAGTGGCACTCGAACATGGGCACGCCGTCGACTTGGGCGACCACCGCCTCCGGCAGATCCAGGGAAACGACGTCGCCCACCTTGAGATCCATGATCTGCCTTAAGGTCACAGGGGTATGCCCCAGGTTCGCCACCAATTGGACCTCGGCGTCCTGCACCTGCAGGCTCAGCTGGGACACCCAGCGCTCGTCGGCCTCGGCCCGGTCGGCCTGCATGGTGCTGGTGAGCAGGTCACGGATGGGCTCAATCATACTGTATGGCATGCAGACGTGGAAATCGCCGCCGCCCGAGCCCAGCTCGATGTTGAAGGTGCAGACCACCACCACCTCGGTGGGCGTGGCGATGTTGGCGAACTGGGTGTTCATCTCCGAGCGCACGTACTCGAACCGGATCGGGTAGATCGGCTCCCAGGACTTGCGGTATTCCTCGAAGGTGACGTCCAGCATGCGCTTGATGATGCGCTGCTCGGCCAGGGTGAAGTCGCGGCCCTCCACGCGCATGTGGAAGCGGCCGTCGCCGCCGAACATGTTGTCGATCACCAGGAAGACCAGGTTGGGGTCGAAGACGAACAGCGCCGTGCCGCGCAGGGGCTGCATGTGCACGAGGTTGAGGTTGGTGGGCACCACCAGGTTGCGGACGAACTCGCTGTACTTGATGACCGTCACCGGGCCGACGGAGATCTCCGCCGTGCGGCGGATCAGGTTGAACAGGCCGATGCGGAAGTTGCGCGCGAAGCGCTCGTTGATGATCTCCAGGGTGGGCATGCGCCCGCGGACGATCCGCTCCTGGCGCCCGATGTCGTACGAGCGCACACCCCCCCCCGCCTCCTCGGCAGCGGCCTCTTCCGGCTCGCCGCTGACGCCGCGGAGCAGCGCATCGACCTCTTCCTGGGAAAGGATGTCGTCCGCCACGCCCCTCTCACTGGATGATGAATGAGGTAAACAGCACGCCCTTCACCCCTTTGGCCGAGTCCCTGGCACCCAGGACCTCGTTGACCTGGAGCTGGATCTCGCCGGCCAGCCTCTCCTTGCCTTCGCTGCCGGCGAGCTCCGCGGCCGACTTGCTGGAGAGCAGCCGCAGCAGCGCGTCGCGCACCTCCGGCATGTAGAGCTTGATCCTTTCCTGGACCTTGGCGTCCGTCACCTTGAGGGCGATCTCCACCTGCAGATAGCTCTCGTGGTCGGCCAGGTTCACGGTGAAGGTGTCCAGCTTCTCGTAGATGGGCGGCCCCTCTTCCTGCTTCACCGCCGCCTTGGCGGTGTCGCCGTCCGCCGGCGGCGTCATCAGCAGGTATACCGCCGCGCCCCCGCCGGCCAGGACGACCAGCCCCACGACGCCGACGACCATGAGCAGCAGCTTTTTCTTCTTCGGAGGCACGCCCTCGTCTACGACTTCTTCTTCCTTGGCCATGCAGTCCTCGCCCCGGAGCGGGTAACCCTATCGATAAAATATTTGCGAAAAAACAGCATGTTTTCGCGGATAGCTTATGTCCTTTATTACGGCAGGGCAAGACGAAAAGCAAGCCCGCGACCGGGCCGATCGCCCCATACTGCAATGCTTTTCGGGGAATGTTGCGTTTTAGACGAACAGGTCGACGAGCCCACGCCCCTGCAGCGGGCGCTCCTGGCCGCCCGCAATGATGCCGGGCTCGCCGGCCTGCGCCCGGGCAAACCCGTCGCGCCCCGGGCCGGTCTCCTGCTGTCCGCGGAAGGACTCCTGGCTGACGGAGGCCTGCCCCAGGGACAGGCCCGCCTGGGCCATCATCTCGCGCAGGCGCGGGATGGCCGATTCGATCGCGTCGCGCACGGAGGCATGCGGCGAGAAGAACTGCGCCCCCGCCTCGTGCCCCGACAGGCTCAGACGGACCTCGATGCTGCCCAGATGCGGGGGGTTGAGCGAGAGTTCGGCAAACTGGGACTGGCGGCCGGCCAGCCAGACCAGGCGCTGGCCCAGATCCGCGTCCCAGCCCGGCGCCCGGACCGGAGTGCGCAGCGCCATCAGCGGCGCCTCCCTGGTGGCCGCAGCCGCGTTCTGGCCCACGCCGGGCACGATCAGGGAAGCCGAATCCTGATCCCCCGCACCCTGACCGGCCTGGGGCATGGACGCCTCCGCGGCACGCGGCATCATCAGCGGCGGCATCCTGAGATCCTTGATGCCCTGGCCGCCTTCCTCGGCCGCGGCGAACTTCAGCAAAGCGTTTCCGGCGTCGCCGGCCTTGACACCGGGCCTGCCGCCGGCGCCTTCGGGAGCCGCCCTGGCAGCGTCCACATCCAGCGCCAAATCCGGCAATTGCTTACCGGAGGCGGCAAGATCTGCCGCCCGCGCGGAGCGGCCCGACGAAGGTTTCAGCGCCTCCCCCCCCAGGCTCAGGAGCTGCCCGGCCAGCACCTCGGGATCGACGGCAACGCCCGGATCCGGGCCTTTTTGTGCGCCTGCCAGCATGGCCAGCAGCGCCGCGCCCTGGGCCGACTGCGCGGCAGGATCCGCGCCGGGCAGCGCCGCATCCTCGCCTTCGGTTCGGCCCAGCCGCTTTGCCAGGGCCGTGAACAGCCCCGCCAGGCCTGGGGCGCCCGCCTGGGCCAGCATCGCCGTCAGGGGCAGCGCCTTTTCCGATCCGGATCCCGCCCCCTCGGCCGGGTCGGCCATCCGGCCTGCCAGCACCTGGGAGAACGGGCCGCCATCGCCCTCCGAGGCCTTGCCTTGCGCGGCGGGCTGCCCGGACAGGGCGGCCAGCATCGGGGAACTCGCGGTGACTTCTGCCATGATCGACTCTGACGGTTCGGACGGCAGAATCCACGCAAGCACTATGCCAAATCTTCGTCCCGGATCGACGCGTCCGAACTCGGCCTCCGGCCGGCCTGCTCGTCGGCGGCCTTCTGCTCGCGCCGGTCCTGGCTCCGGGTTTCCCTGTCCTTGTGCCGGGTCGCCAGGGTCTCGTAGGCCTGCACCTTCTGGCGCTGGGCGAGCCATTGCTGATGCGCCTGCTCCCAGCGGGCATGGGCCTCGCCGACCTCGGCGGCCTGGCTCTTGATGGCGAGGTCGATCTTGGCGATGAAGGCCTGGTACTCCCGGAAGCGCTGGATGTCCATGCCCGTGGACGAAGACTGCCGCAGGCGATCCTGGTATTCCCCGCGGAAGCCCTCGAGCTGCGCCAGGCGGCTCCGTGCCTCGTCCTCCTTGCGCTTGAGCAGGCGCAGCAGCCGCTCCGCCGCCTCCATGCGGTGCCGGGAGTGCTCCAGCAGGGGTTGGAGAGGGAAGCGTGGCATCCAGCGGCCTGTCGATCCGGCAAGCGCGTTTGGCATCGATCGTACCGATGCCGGTCTGTTCGGGCTAGCCCTCGACTTCCTCGGTCTCGGCCAGGCGCCGCGCCTCCTCTTCGAGCATGACGGGGATGCCGTCGCGGATGGGGAAGGCCAGGCGGTCGGCCTTGCAGATCAGCTCCTGGGCGTCCTTGCGGTAGACGAGGGGCGATTTGCAGAGGGGGCAAACCAGGATTTCAAGGAGTTTCGGGTCCATGGCGTCGTCTGATCCTGTCCAAGATGAGGGTTTTTAGCCCGGCCCCCACCTCGGCGTCAACACGCAGCGCCCAGGCATCGCGCAGGCCGAAGGCGGCGCACTTCACCGCGTCCTTCTCGGTCATGAGCAGCGTGCCCTCGGGCAGCTCCTCCCGCCGGTAGGGGTGATGGTCCGGGAAGGCGCGGGGGATCACCTCCAGCCCCAAGGCATCGAGGTGCGCGAAAAACCGTCCCGGGTGGCCGATGCCGGCGACGGCGTGCACGGGGCGGCCGGCGAAGGCATCGGCCTCCGCGACCCGCTCGGGCTCGGGCAGGCTCCAGAAGACGCGGCCCTGGAGCTGCATGTCGAACCTCGGCACGGGGAGCGCGGGGCCATGCCAGCCGCCGTGGGCGACGACGGCATCCACCCGCTCGAGCCGCGCCACCGGTTCGCGCAAGGGCCCGGCCGGCAACAGCCGGCCGTTGCCGAAGCCGCGCTCGCCGTCGATCACGACGACCTCCACGTCCCGACCCAGGGCGTAGTGCTGCAGACCGTCGTCGGACAGGATGACGTCCACCTCGGGGTGGAACGCCAGGAGCTGCCGGGCCGCCTCGGCCCGGCGCCTGCCCACCCACACGGGGCAGCCGGTGCGCCGCGCCAGCAGCACCGGCTCGTCGCCCGCCTCCAGGGGATCGCTGTCGGGCCTCACCGGCACGGGGCTGCCGTGGCGGCCCCCGTAGCCGCGGCTGACGATGCCGGGCCGCAGGCCTTCCTCTCCGAGCCACCCGGCCAGCCGGATCACCAGGGGGGTCTTGCCCGTGCCCCCCACCGTGATGTTGCCCACCACCACCACCGGGACCGGCAGCCGCTCGACGCGCAGCCAGCCCCGACGATAGGCCAGGCGGCGCAGGGCGGAGAGCAGCCGGAAGAGCAGGGAGAGAGGGGCCAGGGCGAAGCGCCAGGGGCAGGCGCCGTACCAGCACCGGGCAAGGCGCTCCAGGATCGGCCCCTAGTGATCCGCGGAACCCTGGGTCACGAAGGTCACCCGGGTGTAGCCCGCGCGCCGGGCCGCGTCCATGACGTGGATGACCGACTGGTGGCTGGCCCGGGCGTCGGCGCCGATCACCACCACCGGCTCCCGGGCCCCGCCGGCCGCCCGGGTGAGCGCACCCGCCAGGGCGTCGACCCCGGCGAAGGCGACGGCGGCCTCATTGATCCGGTAGTTGCCGCCGGCATCCACATTCACGCTGATCTGCGCCGGCTGCTCCTTGGCCGTGTCGCCCTGGGCCTGGGGCAGGTTGATCTGCAGCTCGGCGAAGCGCGCATAGGTGGTGGTGACCACGAGAAAGATCAGGATCACCAGGAGCACGTCGATCAGCGGGATCAGGTTGATCTCCGGCGGATCCCGGTGGTAGCCGCGCTGGAAGTTCATAGGGATGCCCCAGCCCCCAAACGACGGCGTGCCCGGTTCATTTCCGCTCGCCGTGGACGATCTCGACCAGCTTGATCGCCTCCTGCTCCATCTCCACCAGCAGCGCCTCCACCTTGCCGCGGAAGTAGCGGTAGAAGATCATGGCCGGGATGGCCACGATGAGGCCGAAGGCGGTGTTGTAGAGCGCGATGGAGATGCCGTGGGCGAGCTGGGCGGGGTTGCCGCCGGTGGGGGCCTGGGAGCCGAAGATCTCCACCATGCCGATCACCGTGCCCAGGAGCCCCAGCAGCGGCGCCACCGCGGCGATGGTGCCCAGCGAGGTGAGATAGCGTTCCAGCTCGTGCGCCACGGCACGCCCGGCCTCCTCCAGGGACTCCTTCATCACCTCCCGGCTGCTGGAGAGGTTGCGGATGCCCGCCGCGAAGATCCGCCCCATGGGCGAGCCCTCCGCCAGCCCGCGCACCACCTCGGCGTTCACCCCCTTCTGGCGCAGCAGACCCAGGGTCTGCTCCAGGAGCTGGGGCGGGACGATCTGGTTGCGGCGCAGGGTGTAGATGCGCTCGAAAATGATGGCCAGGGCGATGATGGAGGCGATGATCAGCGGCCAGATGGGCCAGCCGGCGGCTTCGATGAGGGCTAACACTGCCGAATCCTTGCTTTGGAATCAAGGCGTAAATGTACTTGCCGCGGGGGTTCGGGGCAAGTCGAGGCTGCGGCCTCGATGCTTCTTCCAATGAAACACAGCGGCCCGTGGCCGCTGTGTTTCCGGCAGGCAGGAAACGACCCGGCCTACAGATCCGGCTTGAGATTGCCGTCAGTGAGAAGCTGGCTGACCGTCAGGCCCGTCACCCCCTGCAGCACGACCAGATCCACGTAGGCCGAGCCGCCGGTGGCGCCGTTCGCATCGATCCTGACCGTGGTGTTGCCGCCGCTTTCGCTGAGCTGGACGAAATCCGCGAGACTGGAGCCGGGCGTGTAACCCGACAGCAGATCCGCGATATCGAGGACGTCTCCGCCGGCCCCTGCCTGGAAGTCCGTGATGGTGTCCACTCCGGTGCCGAGTTCACCGCCTTGGTACTTGAAGGTGTCGCTGCCGGCGCCACCGCTCATGGTGTCGGCCCCGGGGCCGCCGATCAGGGTGTCGTTGCCGCCCAGCCCGGAAAGCGTGTCGTTGCCGGCGCCGCCGATCAGGACGTTGGCGCTGTCATTGCCAGTAAGCGTGTTGTTGCCGCTGCCGCCGATGACGCCCTCCATGCCCGAGTAGGTGTCTGACCCATTGATGCTCGCCGTGCCGGAGCCACCGGCACCGAGAGTGAACGAGAAATTCGTGGTGATCTCGGAAAAATCGAGCAGGTCGATGCCGTCACCACCTGTCAGGGTGTCATCCCCGCTCCCGCCGCGAAGGATGTCGTTGCCCGTACTGCCAATGAGGGTATCGTTGCCGCTGCCACCAACCAAGACATCCAGACCGCCTGCGCCGGTCAGGGTGTCAGGTCCACCGCCTGCATCCAGGTAGGAGGCGTTGTACGTCTTGCCGGTCAGGTCGTAGCCCGCATCGGCGTTCACCACATTGACCGTGACCGTACCCGTCGAGGTCGCACCGTATTGGTCCGCCACCACATAGGTGAAGGAAGTGTTGGCCGTCCCGACGACAAGCTTGATGCTGCCGTCCGACAGGAGCGTCGCCCCGGTACCGCTTACCGATACAATCCGCAAGCCTCCGCCCTCCGGATCGCTGTCGTTGCCGAGCACCGCCGCCGCCGGCAATACGGCCGTTGCGTTGTTGGAGACGTACCAAACGTCGTTGACCGCAATTGGAGGCAGATTGTCCGTGGTGCCGTGGATGGTGATGTTCACCGTCTTGGCCGTGCCATCCGCCGAGTACACCACGAAGGAGTCGGACAGCGTATCACCCGTGTTGAGCGCCTCGACCGCAGGATTGCTGTTGTCCAGGGTGTAAGTCCAAACGCCCGCCGCCGTAACCGTGTAGCTGCCATAGCCGGAAGCACTGGCGGCAGGCGTCGTCACCGCCTGGAAGGTGTCGTACGGGCCATCCACATCCACTGCCAGGAGGTCGCCCGTCGCCGTCGGCACACCCGGCGAACCGCCGCCGGCCTCGGTCACGGAACCTGATGCCGTGCCCGTGATGACTGCCGCGTCGTTGGTGCCGGTGATGGTGACGGTGACGACCTGGCTGTTGCTGCCGTCAAA
>DYFL01000026.1 GCA_020725195.1 Hydrogenophilus sp. | reverse complement strand
CACCAGCAAGCCGAGCGGCCTGGGCATGGGCCTGTCCATCAGCCGGACGCTCGTCGAGGCGCATGGCGGCCGGCTCTGGGCGGATGCCGGCGGCGGCCCCGGGGCCACCTTCCATTTCACCCTCCCATCGAGCCCATGACCGAATCGCCGACCGTCTTCATCGTGGACGACGACGCGCTGGTGCGCGATGCGCTGACCCTGCTGCTCGAGGCCTCGGGCTACCGGGTGGAGGCCTGCGCCAGCGCCGAGGCCTTCCTCGAGGCCTACCGGCCGGAGCGGCCTGGCTGCCTGGTGCTCGACGTCAACATGCCCGGCATGAGCGGCCCGGAACTGCAGGCCGAGCTGGTCCACAGCCGTATTCGCCTGCCCGTCATCTTCCTCACCGGGCACGGCGACGTTCCCCTGGCCGTTCGGGCCATCAAGAACGGCGCCATGGATTTCCTCATGAAGCCGATCGACGGCGGCCAGCTGCTCGATCGCGTGCAGGCGGGCTTCCGGGAGGATGCGCGCCGGCGCGCCGCGGAGTCCTCGCTTGCGGCCCGGCGCGAGGCGCTCGGGCGCCTCACCCAGAGGGAGCAGGAGGTCCTCGCCCGCATCGTCGCCGGCGACAGCAACAAGGAGATCGCGCGCCGGCTCGGCATCAGCCACCGCACCGTCGAGGTGCACCGCGCGCGCATCATGGAAAAGCTGGGCGCCCGGACGGTGCTGGACCTCGCCGCCATGTCCGAGGGGCTGCACGCCGGGCCCGGGGAGACCGGGGCCCGGGAGTCCTAGCGCAGTGTGCATCCTGTTCGGAACTCAAGCGACTGTTGCCGCGAACGACTTTCTGCGGGATATCGCGGGCGCTCCTACGGCCTCACCGAAATGGTGAACCTGATCGCAATCTCACTGCCGCATCGCAGCCTCGTAGCCCGGATGCAGGCCGATAGGCCGTAATCCGGGACGAGGGCCCGACCCTGCCCTCCCCGGATTGCGCTTCGCTTCACCCGGGTTGCTTTCTGCTGTCCCCGTTGTTGCGTTGATTCCATAAGCCGTTATCTGCGTTCATCGGCGCCATCTGCGGATTCAAGGATCAACGGTATTCCACCAGCTCCGACAGCGGCAGCCTGAGCTTCTCTTCCGGCGGCTCCTCGGCGCAGTAGCCCAGGGCGAGGATCAGGGCCACCTCGTAGCGCTCCGGGTCGATGTCGAGCAGCGCCTTGACCTCGGCCGGGTTGAAGCCGCCGATGGCGCAGGAGTCCAGGCCCACTGCGGTGGCGGCGGTCATCATGTTGGCGGCGGCGATGTGGCACTGGGTCACGCTCCAGGCGCGCACGTCGGTGGCGCCGTGGAAGCCGCGGTAGTTGCTCATGGCCAGGTCCAGCTGGTCGCCGGGGTATTCCCGGGCGAGCAGTTGCCTCGCGTAGTCGGAGTCCGGGGCGAGGTCGGCGAGCTTGGCCAGGATGACCACCAGGGCGCCGGCGGTGCCCACCTGCGGCTGGTTGAAGCAGGCGCCCTGCAGGGCGTGCTTGTGCCGCGGCGAGCGCAGGACCACGAACTTCCAGGGCTCCAGGCCGAAGGAGGAAGGCGACAGCCGCCCGGCCTCGAGGATGAAGTCGAGGTCGTCGGGCTGGATCGGGCGGTCGCCCTGGAACAGGTGGCAGGCGTAGCGGCGGCGGAAGAGGTCGGCGAGTTCTTGCTTCATGGCGGGGTCTGGTGGAGGGAACGGGGTTCCGGCAGGGCCGCCGGGGTCGAGACGCATTCTAACCCCGCATGCCGGGCGGGACCGGGAAAAATGCCGAGGTCCGCCGTCTATGTGGCGGGCATCGCGGGGCAAGTTCGAGAGGGATGGCCGCGGCCGGCCGCGGCGGGGTGCGCCGGGCCGGCCGGGGTTCAGTCGCGGACGATGTCCTCGATCACGTCCACGACCACCCGTGTCCGGGTGTCCATGATGCCGATGTCCGCGCCGACGATGATGCGCACATAGCCGTCGGGCAGGCGGGAGAGCCGGCCGTCCAGGTCGCGCGGCAGGTAGCCGGGGACGATGCCGTGGGGCAGCCGGCCATGGCGGGCCATCTGCCTGGCGTGGCCGGGGGGGACCTTGCCCTTCTTGGCGAGGCCGGGCGGCAGCCCCTTGTAGCGGGCGGCGTAGTAGTCGCGGATGATCACCCGGTCGCGGTCGCTGAAGACGATGTGGGCATAACCCCCGCGCCCGGCGACCGCGACCTCGCCGTAGCGCGGTTCGACGGACTCGCAGCCGGCGATCGGGACAAGCGCCGCCGTCAGGAGCGCGCTCGCGGTGATCCAAGTCTTCATGACCCTCTCCTTCGCGTTGTTCGGGATGCTGCCTCTTCAGGATAGAACAGCCGGTGCAGCAGCCAGGCGCTGAAGTAGACCACGTAGAAGGAAAAGATCACGTCGCTGAGGAAGTGTCCGCCCTGGGCCATGCGCACCAGCCCCAGCAGGCCGCCGGCGGCGAGCCCCGCGGCGAGCCAGGCGCGGCGCTGCCTGGCGAAGACGAAGGCCGGGGCGAGCAGGAAGAAGCCCACCGAGGCGTCGCCGCAGACGAAGGCGCAGTTCCTTTTGCACTGGTCGCTCGGCACCCAGGCCGGGGTGAAGGTCTTCTCGCCGCCGAACTCCTGCACCTGGGCGGGGCGGGCGCGGCCCCACTGGTCCTTGAACAGGGTGTTGACCATCAGGCCGGGCCCCGCGATCAGGACCAGGAGCAGATAGGCGAGCCGCTTGCGCAGCACCCAGGGGGCCGAGACGAGGGAGGCGACGAGGAAGGCGCCGATCAGGCCGAAGAGGAACAGCCGCGTGAGATGGGGCACGGCGTCGTGCACGGGCAGCAGCGCCTGGCCGAGGAAGAAGCCCTCGCCGGCGCGGTAGAACTGGCCGTTCGCCCAGAGGTCGAGCTCGGGCAGCAGCAGGAAGAGCAGGCCGAAGCCGAGGAAGGACCAGTAGACCGGATGCCGCCGCAGGCTCATGGCGCGTAGCCCCGGAAGTCGCGCAGCAGGTAGACCTCGGCGCTGAGGCTGAAGTCGGGGTAGAGCGGGATCTCGATGCGGCCCAGGGGCCGCACCTCGGCGAACTCCCGCGCGAGCCTCGCCGGGTCGGCGCTGCGGCTGACGAAGACGAAGGCGCCGCCGGGGGCATCCTTCACGTCGCTCATCAGCGCGTAGTGGTCGCCGATGACGCCGCCGGGGTTGTACATGCGGGCGTCGAAGGGGTGGGGGCGGACGTAGTAGATGAGCGCCGCCATGGTCTTGCGGTCGTCGGCCAGCAGCCTTGCGCCGGGATGCGCGGCCAGGTGCCGCCCGGCCGCCTCGCCCAGGGCACGCCAGCCGCTGACCCGGGCGTAGGGATCGGTCTTGCGCGTCAGCTCCACGCCGGCCAGGTTGGCGAGCGCGTGATAGTGGTAGAGGCCGAGGCCGATCGCGACGTTGAGCGCGATGCCCGCGTAGAGCCAGCGCTGGCGGCCCTCGCGCAGCCACCAGGCGGCCACCAGCACCACGCCGGCGACATAGGCCATGGCGCCCCAGTTGGGCAGCGCGCGCGCCAGGAAGGCGAGCGCCAGGAAGGCCGCCAGCACCGGGGCGCTGAAGGCGAGCGGCAGGGCGTAGCGGCGGTCGGCCGCGAGGCTGAACCCGTGGCGCAGGGCGAGGTGCAGCAGGGCGGCGAAGAAGAGCGGCCCCATCACGGCGAACTGGGCGCCGAGGAACTTGGCCAGCTCTTCCGGGCGCATCCAGTCCTGGCCCAGGTGGGAGATCTCCGCCGTGTGCTCCACGCTCACGAACTGGTGCTGCATGTTCCAGACGAGGTTGGGGGCGAACACCGCCAGGGCCAGGGCGATGGCGGCGTAGAGCCTGGGGTTGACGAGCTGGCGCCGGGCCTCGGCCGAGAAGGCCAGGTAGGCCAGGGCGCCGAGGCCGAAGAAGACCATGCTGTACTTGGACAGACCCCCGAGGCCCAGGGCGAGGCCCAGCGCGAGCCAGTCGCGCCAGCGGTTCTGTTCCAGGGCGCCGATCAGGAAATAGAGCGCCAGGGCCCAGAAGAAGAGCAGCGGCGCGTCCGTGGTCATGAACCAGGAGCCGAAGGCCACCATGGGCAGGGTGGCGAAGGCGACGGCGATCCAGAAGCCCGTGCGCGCGTCGAAGAGCCGCTGTCCCACGCCGAAGAGCACGAAGGCCGTGGCCGGGTAGAGGAGATAGGAGCCCAGGCGCAGGCAGGGCTCGGCGTTGCCGCACAGGGCGGTGGCGAAGTGGATGATCCAGGCCACCATGGGCGGCTTGGAGTAATAGCCCCACTCCAGGGTCTGGGCCCAGCCGAAGTAATAGGCCTCGTCCGGGAAGAGCTCCAGGCCCACGGCCCGGGCCGCCCAGACCCGGTAGGCCGCGAGGGCGGCCAGGAGCGCGAGCAGGGTCAGGGCGTAGCGGCGGGCGGCCGGTTCATGCATGGCTGTTCTCCGTGGGGCCGGGCCGGAAGAAGAGCACCAGCGCGGCGAAGGCGATGGCCTGCTCCATGCGCCCGGTGCCGGGGTAGCCGCTGTCGTAGCCGGTGAGGAGCCAGGCGGCGGCGCCGAAGAGCAGGGCGAGGAAGAGGGTCTGCGGCAAGGGGCCCCGGCAGCCACGGCAGCGCCGGGCCAGGGCCAGACCGGCCAGGCCCGCGAGCCAGCCGAGCAGGGCGCCGCCCAGCACGTCCAGGGGCCAGTGCACGCCGACGGCGATGCGGGAGACGGCCACCAGGGCCGCGGCCAGGATGAGGGCGACGAACCCCGTCCGGCTGCGGGCATGGGCGGCCAGGAGTGCGGCCAGGGCGAAGGCGTGGGCGCTGTGGGCGGAGGGGAAGGCGCCGGTCCAGGGGGTGGGGCCGATGGCCGTGAAGGCCTGCGGCGCCAGCACCGCCGCCGGCCGGGGCAGGTCGAAAAGGGCCTTGAGGCCGTAGACGCCGAGCAGGATCAAGAGCCCGGCGATGCAGAGGGCGGCAGCCAGCCCAGGCCGGCTGCGGACCATAGGCAGCAGGATCACCGCGGCGACCGCGGCGTTGCCCAGCACCGTGACATGGGACCAGAAGCCCGCGGGCAGCGCCACGGCGGCCTGGTTGAGGGCGAGGAAGCCGGCCTGGTTCGCGCCCGGCAGGAGCAGGGCGGCCATGCCCAGCGCCGCCAGCCCGGGCACCGCCCACAGGCGCCAGGCGGGGTCGGCAACCGGGCTGGACGGCCGCGCCGGCATGCAGGCTTAGCGCGGGCCCGCCTTGCGGGGGGCTTCGCGCAGCACGTACTGCTTCTGTCCGGCCGGCTCGTGGTAGATGCGGGTGAGCATCTCGCCCAGCAGCCCCAGGCCGATGAACTGCACCCCCATGAGGGTGAGCATCATGCCCAGGAAGAGCAGGGGGCGGTGGCCGATCTCGGCGCCGGTGAAGAGCTTGAGCCCGCTGAGCCAGGCGAGCAACAGCAGGCCGGGGACGAGCATCGCCATGCCCGTGCCGCCGAAGGCGTGCATGGGGCGGTGCAGGAAGCGCAGCAGGAACTTCACCCAGAGCAGGTCGAGCAGCACCCGCACGGTGCGGTCGATGCCGTACTTGGACTTGCCCCGGGTGCGCGCCCGGTGGTTGACCGGCAGCTCCATGACCCGGGCGCCGAACTGGCCCGCGAGCGCCGGGATGAAGCGGTGCAGCTCGCCGTAGATCTTCACGTTGGCCAGGGCCTCGCGCCGGTAGAGCTTGAGCGAGCAGCCGTAGTCGTGCAGGTGCACCCCGGTCACCCGGGAGATGAGGGCGTTGGCGATGCGCGAGGGGATCTTGCGCGTGAGCGTGCGGTCCTGCCGCGCGCGGCGCCAGCCGGAGAGGATGTCGATCTCGGGGCGGGCGTCCAGTTCCTGCAGGAGGCGCGGGATGTCGGCCGGGTCGTTCTGCAGGTCGCCGTCCAGGGTGATCAGCGTCGCCCCCCGGGCGGCGTCGAAGCCCGCCTGCATGGCCGTGGACTGGCCGTAGTTGCGGTTCAGGTACAGCGGCCGCAGCCAGGGCCGGCTCTCGGCGAGCTCCGCCAGCATGCGGTCCGAGCCGTCGCGCGAGCCGTCGTCCACGCAGATGAGCTCCCAGGCCACCCCCGCCGGCGCCATGGCGTGCTCCACCTGGGTCGCCAGGTCGGCGAGGTTTTCGTGCTCGTTGTAGACGGGGATGACGATCGAGACGTCGATCGGGGTGTCGGGCTGGGCCATGGGCGGAGGGGTACTCGAAGCGGTCTGCACTATACCAGCCGGGCGGCCCCCCGGCCAGGATCCTGGGCCGCACCGTCCGGCCGGGCTATGCTGACAGGGTTTCGCTTCGCCGAGATCACGCCATCGAAGGAGGATGCCCATGAACCGCCGCCTCGCCGCCGCCCTGCTGGGCCTCTTTCTCCTCGCCGCCGGCCCCGCCCGTGCCGGCTGGCTGGACGAACTGCTGAAACGCGCCACCCAGATGCAGCCCACGGCGCCGGCGACCGCCACGGCGGCCCTCAGCGACGAGGAGGTGGTGCGGGGCCTCAAGGAGGCCCTGGCCAAGGGCACGCGCGAGGCCGTCGCCCAGCTCGGCAGGGAGGGCGGGTTTCTGCACAACCCGAGCGTGAAGATCCCCATGCCGGAGCAGCTCAAGACGGTGGAGAAGGCCGCGCGGGCGCTGGGCCAGGACCGGCTCGCCGACGAGTTCGTCGCCACGATGAACCACGCCGCCGAACGGGCCGTGCCCGAGGCGGCGGCGATCTTCTCCGACGCCCTCGCGCAGATGACCCTGGAAGACGCCCGCGGCATCCTCAAGGGCCCGGACGACGCCGCCACCCAGTACTTCCGCAAGACGGGCTCGGCGCGCCTCGCCGAGCGCTTTAGGCCCATCGTCGAGGCCGCCACCGAGAAGGCGGGCGTGACCGCCGCCTACAAGCGCCTCAGCCGCCAGGCCGGGCCCGTGGCCTCGCTGCTGGGGGCGGACGCCGGCGACCTAGACGCCTATGTGACCCAGAAGGCCTTGGACGGCCTGTTCTTCATGATCGCCGCGGAAGAGAAGCGCATCCGCGAGAACCCCGCGGCGCGCACCACGGAGCTCCTGAAGAAGGTGTTCGGCTCGCTCGGCAAATAGCGGGCGGATCGGGGGCTTAGACTCGCTCCAACACGCCGGGCCCGGTTCCGACAGGCTGCTAGAATCACGGTCTGGGCGGCCTGGCCTGCGGCCGTCCGCACGCTTCCCATCGACCCATCGAGAAGTCCGGATCCAGCATGATCAACGTCACGGCTCAAGAACTCGTATCGATCCTGGCCACCATCGACAACGCCCTCGAGATGCATGGCGCATGGCGCGAAGCGCTG
Organism: Hydrogenophilus sp.; assembly: GCA_020725195.1. Lineage (GTDB taxonomy): Bacteria > Pseudomonadota > Gammaproteobacteria > Burkholderiales > Thiobacillaceae > DYFL01. The sequence continues at coordinate 25,403 of DYFL01000026.1, read as the reverse complement.
CACCGCACCTTCGTCTGCAAGCTGGCCCCGGGCGAGGCCGATCTGGCGGAAGACGCCCACCAACGCTGCGCCTTCGGCAAATGGTTCTACAGCAGCGCCAATGCGCACCTGCGCAAGCTGCCGAGCTTCAAGGCCATCGAGACCCTGCATGAGGTCATGCACGGCCAGGCCAGGAATCTGTGCGTCATGGCCAAGGGCCACTGGCCGATCACGACCGAGGAGTACGACCCCTTCATCGACCAGATGGGCAAGTTCCGCAACGAACTGCTCAAGCTGCGGCAGAAGGTGGCCGACACGCTGCACAACATCGACGCCCTGACCGGCGCCTACAACAGCGCGCCGCTGTTGCCGGAACTCACCCATGCGCAGGAGATGCGGAAGCGCGGCGGACGCCCTTGCAGCCTACTCCTGCTCCGATTCGACCTGGCGGAGGTCAACCGCGTCCAGGGCCTGGACGCCGGGGACGAGGTGCTGCGCGCGGGCGTGAACTGGACGCGCATGGTGTTGGGTCCGGAGGACAAGATCTACCGCTACCTCGGCGCGGAGTTTGTGATCTGCCTGCCCGGCAAGACACCGGCCGAGGCCGAGGCCGTCAAGGAGAACCTTCTGGCGGGCCTGGGGGCGGCATTGGGTTTGGCCTTGTCGGGCACGGTGGATGCAGAGGCGGGACCGGTCGCTGTCGATGAGCCCGAGGGCGACGCGGCATCGGCCGCTGCCGCCGCCCCCCCGCCTGCCGCGCTGAATGTCCACTACGGGGTGGTCCCGCTGGAGCCCGATGCCTATATCGAGCACCTGATCCGTCAGGCCGCGCTCGCCACCTACACGGTCACGATCTAACCCGGATCGGCGTCCCGCGGCCAGCTCACTCGACCTTGCGCCGACCGACGGCATAGCGCAGCCGGCTCGCCCCGGCGGCGTCGCGCTCGATCCAGGCCAGATGCAGGTCTCCGGCCGCGTCCAGGGCGACGACCGGGTCGGTCTGGCTGCCCGGGCCGGCGGCCGGCGCCCGGTTGTCGGCGTAGCCGCCGTCAGGCAGCCGCCAGGTCAGCCAGACGTCGGCCGTGCCGTCGCGCTCGTCGTCCCAGGCGATGGCAAGCTCGCCGCGCGCGTTGCCGGCAACGGCCGCGTGCCACTGGGCGATGGCGTCGCCGAAGCTGTCCTGGGCCTTGAGGTCCGGGCCGAACGTCATGCCGCCGTCGTCGCTCAGCGCGGCATAGACGTCGTAGCCCGAGAGGAAGTCCCGCTTGTCCAGCCACACGGCGGCGAGGCGCGCGCCGAAGGCGGCCAGCGCCGGGCGCATGGCGCCGGTGCCCCGGCCAAGATCATTCTGGGCGCGGCCGGTGGGGTTCCGGCTCAGCCGGGCCGCGGGGCTCCAGCTCGAACCGTCCCGGCTGGTGCTGGCGTAGATGACGGTGTGGCCCAGGCGGCGATCCTCCCAGGCGAGGGTGACGCCGGCCGCGTGGGCGGCGAGCGCGGGGTGGAGCTGGTCGTCCGCGGGCGGGGCGGGATCCGCCGGCTCGGCGGCGGCCAGCCGCCTCAGCCCGCCGCCCTCGACCGCCAGGGGGACGCGGTGGATGCGCTGCCGGCGCCCCTCGGGCTGGCTCCAGGCGGCCACGAGGCCGAGGCCCGGATGCCAGGCGAGCGCCCCCTGGCCGCCCTCGGGGGCGAGGCGCCGGGCCGGGCCCACGCCCTCGGGCCCGGCGAGCGCCGCGGCCACGCCGTCGGCGTCCTCCCAGATCAGGGCGAAGCGGCCGCCGTCCAGCGCCGCGATGCCCGGCCCGAAGCACTCGCCGCGGCCGAAGCCGGATTCGCGGAAGCGGTCACCCCCCCGTGGCTTGATGCCGAGCCAGCAGCCGGGCTGGCCGCTGCGGTTGTCCTCCCAGACCAGGGCCACCTGGTCTCCCGAGACGGCGAGGGCCTGGCGGCCGGAGGCGTCCAGGTGGTGGAACACCCCGGGCCGCGCGGGTGCGACCTCGACGGGGGTGCCGAACTGCCACTGGGCCGTCGCGGACAGCGCCGGCAGGGCGAGGAGCAGGGCGGCCAGCGCCCGCCTCACGGCCGCCCCTCGAGGAATTCCATGAGGCCCTGGCGCTCGTAGTGGCGGCCGCGCACGTAGCGGTCGTAGGCCTTGAAGTCCTCCACCGTCTTGAAGCCGGGGATCTTGGCGACCTGCCTGCCCTCGGGGGTGAGGAAGACGAAGAGCGGCGTGGCATAGGCGCCCAGGCGCGCGCCCAGCTCCGCCTCGGTGATGCGCTCGCCGCTGGGCAGGCGCAGGCGGCGGCCGCCCTCGGCGTCGACGTAGACGAGGACGTAGTGCTCCGTGTAGATGCGCCTGATCTCGGGGTCGCCGAAGGTCTTGCGGTTGGTGTGCTCGCACCAGGCGCAGCCGTAGCGGCCGAAGTAGAGCAGGACGGGCTTGGACTCGGCGCGGGCGCGCGCGAGCCCCGTGTCGTGGTCGACGAAGTCGTAGCCGGCGGGCGGATCGGCCAGGGCCGGGGCGCAGAAGAGCAGCAGCCACAGGAAGAGATGTCGCATGGTCTCGCCTCCGGGGGTGCGGTGGGGGATACGATTATTCGCCCCCGGGCGCCGCGCCGGAAGGCACGAATGTATCAGCGCCGCGCCTGGCCTCGCGCTCGCGCAGCAGGGCGTCGGTGGCGCGGAACATGCGCCAGATGTCGGGCAGCTCGTGGCGCCAGAACTGCCAGGTCAGCAGATGGGTCAGCGTCAGGTCCACGTGGCCCAGGATGCGCTCGATGAGGATGAGGCGGGCCTGGCCCTCGGGCAGGGCGCGGGCGAGGGCGATGCTCTCGGTGTAGGGGATGAGGCTGTCGTTCCTGCCGTGCACCAGGATGAGCCGCGCCTGCAGCCTGTCGAGCGCCTTGTCGTGCAGGGACAGCGCCGCCATGTCGGCGCGCAGGGCCGCAGGCAGCGCCGCCATGAGCTCCGGGAAGCGGTGGGGATCGGCGTTCTCGGCGAGCTCGAAGACCGCCCTGCCCTCCGGCCCGAGGCGCTCGGCGAGCTCCGACAGGTCGGCGTCCGGCTGCGCCAGCCGCGCCTCGACCATGGCCTCCAGGGTCCGGCGGTCGGCCGCTCCGAGATAGCCCAGGCTGGTCATGACCAGGACCAGCGTGCCGTAAGGGTCGGGTTCGAGATGCTGCCAGCGCCCCTCGTGCTCGAACCAGCCGGTGGTGAAGAAGCGCACGGCACGGCCGAGGTCGTGATAGCCGCCCATCCCCAGGATGAAGCGCAGCCGCTGCCGCACGTCGTCCTCCAGCGCGGCGAGCACCGCCGGGCCGACGGCGTAGCTGAAGGCGACGATGCCGGCGCGCCCTCCGGGCGCGAGATCGGGGCGTCCGGAGAGATGGGCGACGGCGTCGGCCACCTCGCGGGCGTCCGCCGGCGCGATGCGCAGCTGCCTGAAGCCGCTGAGGTCCGGCGTCAGCACCGCGAAGCGGGCGCGGGCCAGGGTCGTGGCGAAGGCCACCAGGCGCGGCTCGTCCTTGCCCTGGGGCACGGCGCCGGGTACGAGCACGATCCCGGCCTCCGCCACGCCGTCGCCGGGCAGATAGAGGTCGCCGCTGTGGCGGCGGCCCTCGACCACGTAGTCGATGGCCTGGCGGCTAGGCGTCGGCGTCGTCGCCTTGAGGCGGGTCGGCCGTTCCGGCTGCGCGGCATCCGCGAGCACCAACAGGGCCTCGTAGTGCCGGCTCGGGGCGCAGCCCGACAGCAGCGCGGCGAGCAGCCCGAGGGCGAGGAACCGCAGCATCCTGGCCTGGTGTTGCATCCTGAATCCCCTCCACAGAGGCACGGGGAGAGACGCGGGATCGCGCCCCGTCCGTGCACGGAGCCTTCCCGGGGTATTATTCGCGCCTGGAACCCGATCGGAAAGCCATCCATGCATCAGCAAGCCACCATCGGCCTGGTCTCCGTCAGCGACCGGGCCTCCACGGGCGCCTACGAGGACCAGGGCCTGCCGGCCCTGAAGGCCTGGCTCGACGCCGCCCTCCTGAACCCCATCCGCTTTGTCGAGCGCCTGATCCCGGACGAGCAGCCGCAGATCGAGGCGACCCTGAAGGCCCTGGCCGACACCGAGGGCTGCTGCCTCGTGCTCACCACCGGCGGCACCGGCCCGGCGCCGCGCGACGTCACCCCGGAGGCCACGCTCGCCGTGGCCGACAAGGTGCTGCCCGGCTTCGGCGAGGCCATGCGAACGGTGAGCCTCAAATACGTGCCCACCGCCATCCTCTCGCGCCAGGTGGGCGTGACCCGCGGCGCCTGCCTCATCCTCAACCTGCCCGGCCAGCCCAAGGCGATCAAGGAGACCCTGGACGGCATCTTCGCCGCCGTGCCCTACGGCGTGGAGCTCATCGGCGGGCCCTACCTGGAGACGCGGGAGGAGGTGGTCAAGGCCTTCCGGCCGAAGTCGGCGCAGCGGCCCGCTGCGGCGTGATTTGCCAGACTGTGGGAGCGGCTTCAGCCGCGAATTAGCGTTGAATCGCGGCTGAAGCCGCTCCCACAAGGCGTGTGGCTACAGCAGGTAGTCCAGCACGATCCCCGCGAACACCGCGGCGCCGAACCAGTTGTTGTGCAGGAAGGCCTTGAAGCAGCGGGCCGGCTCGCGGTTCTTGATCAGGGTGTAGTGGTAGCCCGCCACCCCGGCCGCCGCGGCGAGCCCCAGGTAGAAGACGGCGCCCATGCCGAGCCACGAGCCCGCCAGGCCGAGCAGCGCCAGGGCGAGGCCGTAGCAGGCCATCACCGCCGCCACGTCGAAGCGGCCGAAGGTGATGGCCGAGGTCTTGATGCCGATCCTGAGGTCGTCGTCGCGGTCCACCATGGCGTATTCGGTGTCGTAGGCGATGCTCCAGAACATGTTGGCGGCGAGCAGCAGCCAGGCCACCGCCGGCACCGCGCCGGTCTGCGCGGCCCAGGCCATGGGGATGCCGAAGCCGAAGGCGACGCCGAGATAGGCCTGGGGGATGGCGAGGAAGCGCTTGGTGTAGGGATAGCTCGCGGCCAGGAAGGCGGCGGCGAAGGCGAGCCCGATCAGGAGCCGGTTCCCGAGCGGCAGGATGAGCAGGAAGGCGGCGAGCGCGAGGCCCGCCGCCAGCAGCAGGGCCTCGGTGGTGCCCACCTTCCGGGCCGCGAGCGGCCGGTCCCGGGTCCGCGCCACGTGCGGGTCGAAGTCGCGGTCGGCATAGTCGTTGACCACGCAGCCCGCGCTGCGCATGAGCACCACGCCCAGGGCGAAGATCGCGAGGATCACCCCGTCCGGCCGCCCCGCGCCGGCGAACCACAGCCCCCAGAGCGTGGGCCAGGCGAGCAGCAGGATGCCGATGGGCCTGTCCAGCCGCATGAGCCGGGCATACAGGCCGAGGCGCTCGGGCAGGGTCAGGGCAGGCATAGCACTTCGGGCAGGAAGACTTCGGTGACCAGCAGGGGCGCCTCCTCCAGGACGAAGCGCGAGCGCCGGGCCCAGAGCGTGCGCGGCGGCCGAGCGAGATGCGCGGCCGCCGCGCGGTAGAGGGGGTGGCGCCGGTCGAGGCGCCGGTACTCCAGGGGGTGGCGCTCGATCAGGGGGTTGGCGAAGAGGGCCGCGCCCAGGGGCCGGCTGCCCAGCCGGCGCAGGACCGTCCAGGGCCCGTGCAGGCCGGCCAGGGGTGCCACGCTGTGGGCGAAGACCAGGGGCGTGTCGCCGCACTCGAGCAGCACCTCGCGCACCAGGGCGAGCCTGCCTCGCTCCAGCCCCAGGGCCGTGCATTCGTCCCGCACGGGCCGCTCCACGCGCTGCTTGAGCCGCCGCACGGCGAAGCGGGGGCAGCGCGACTGCAGGCGGCGGGTGAGCGAGCCCTGGTCGTCGAGCCAGTGGCGCCAGGGGCCCGAATGCCAGAGGGGGGAGTGCCACGAGAGGGGTGCGCGCATGCCGTTGTCCACCAGGAGGCGGCATTATGCCAGCAGGCGCGGCCGATCGAGTGCTCCCCCGCAGAAAGCAGCCCGGATAGAGCGAAGCGCTCCTAGACCTTGAACTGGGCCACGATCGCGTCGAGCTGGCTCGCCTCCGCTTCGAGATCGCGCGCGGAGGCCGCGGTCTTCGCGACGGTGGCGTTGTTCTCGTCGGAGAGCTGGGCGATGCGTTCCATGCTGCCGATGATCGCCTGGGTGGCCTGGATCTGCTCCTTGAGGGCATGGGTGATGTCGGCGACGGCCGAGGTCACCCGGGCGGCGCTGTCCTGGATCCCGCTGATGGAGTCGCCGGCATGGCGTGCGAGCTGCACGCCTTCGGCGACCCGGGCCACGCCTTGCTCCATGGTGGCCTCCGCCTGCCGGGCGCCCGACTGGATCTTCTCCACCATGGCGGTGATCTCCAGGGTGGAGTTGGCGGTGCGCTCGGCCAGCTTGCGCACCTCGTCGGCCACCACAGCGAAGCCTCGGCCCTGTTCGCCCGCGCGCGCGGCCTCGATGGCGGCGTTGAGGGCCAGCAGGTTGGTCTGCTCGGCGATGTCGTGGATCACGGTGACGATGGCGCTGATCGCCCGGGAGTGGTCCAGCAGTTCTCGGATCACCAGGGCCGACTGGTTCACCCCCTGTGCGATCGACTGCATCTCCTCGACGGTGCCGTAGACGACGCGCCCGCCTTCCCGGGACTGCTCGCCGGACTGCTGCGAGGTCGCCTCGGCGATATGGGCGTTGTCGCCGATGTGGCTGATGGAGGCCGACATCTGCTCCATGGCGGCCGCGACCTCGCCGGTCAGTTCGGCCTGGCTTTGGCTCGTGCGTGCCGCATGCTCGGCCTCCGCGGACAGGCTCTGGGCCGAGCGGTTCAGCGCGCCCAGGCTCTCGCGCACGTGGTAGAGCGTCTCCTGGAAGTTGTTGCGGATCGCCCCGAGGGCCTGCATCAGCTCTGCCATCTCGCCGCTGCAGTCGTGCGCGATGGCCCGGGTCAGGTCGCCTCGCGCGAGGTCGCCGGCGCTCCCCGCGGCCTCTCTGAGGGGGCGGATCACGTCCTTTTGCAGCCAGGCCCCCAGGCCCAGCACGACCAGCATGCCAACGCCCGTGACGGCGACCAGGAGTTCCTCGGCGCCTTCCGCCAGCAGGGCGCTGGCCGCCGCGGCGAGGATCAGGCCGGCTGCGGCGAGGCAGGCGAGCCATAGGCGCAGGCCGATGTCTATCCGGCGCAGCCGGCGGCCCAGGCGCCACAGCAGGGTGGGGTGTACCGCCTGGCCGCGATGGATGATCTTGCGCGTGGTGCCGGCGCGGACCTGGGCATACAGCGCCTCGGCCTGCTCGACCTGCTCCCGGCGGGGCCGGACCCGCACGGAGGTATAGCCGCCTTCCCGATTCGGCCGCGCCGTGGCCTCGACCCAGTAGTGGTCGCCGTTCTTGCAGCGGTTCTTGACGATGCCGGTCCAGGCCTGCCCGGACTTCAGGCTGTCCCACAGATCCTGGAAGGCCGCGGGCGGCATGTCCGGGTGGCGCACGATGTTGTGGGGCTTGCCGACGAGTTCGTCCTGGCTGAAGCCGCTGACGTCCAGGAAGTCCTGGTTGGCGTAGGTGATCAGACCCTTGGCATCGGTCTTGGAGATGATGACGGTGCCTTCCCTGAGCGGTACCTCGCGACCCGTGACGGGCATGTTGGTGCGCATACAGTTCTCCCATGGCTGAGGCGGTGAAAAACCCCACGGGGAATATAGGTAAGCGCGGGCCGGCCGGGAATATGTCTTTTGGGATAACTGCCTGATTTTTTACAATTTTGTTACGAGCCCGGACGCGCGCCGCTCAGGCCAGCATGAGCGCCTCGCCACGCGGCATCCAGCGGGCGAGGTGGCGGCGGGCGGCCTCGGGGTCGCGGGCCAGGAGCTCGGCGGCGGCGGCGCGGGCGGCCTCCAGGAGGTCGAGGTCGATCTCCAGGTCGGCGAAGCGCAGCAGGGGCACGCCCGACTGGCGCGCGCCGAGGAATTCGCCGGGGCCGCGCAGCTTGAGGTCCTCGCGGGCGATGGCGAAGCCGTCCTGGTTTTCCCGGATGATCCGCAGCCGCTGCCGGGCGGTTTCCGACAGGGGCTCGGCATAGAGGAGCAGGCAGGAGGATGCGCGCGTGCCGCGGCCCACGCGGCCCCTGAGCTGGTGCAGCTGGGCGAGGCCCATGCGCTCGGCGTGGTCGATGACCATGAGCCCGGCGTTGGGCACGTCCACCCCGACCTCGATCACCGTGGTGGCCACCAGGAGCTGGATCGCGCCCGCCTTGAAGGCGGCCATGACGGCGGCCTTCTCCTCGGCCTTCATGCGGCCGTGCACCAGGCCGATCGCGAGCTCCGGGAGCGCGGCGGCGAGCTCGGCATGGGTGTCCTCGGCGGCCTTCAATTCCAGTTTCTGCGACTCCTCGATGAGCGGCGAGACCCAGTAGGCCTGGGCGCCGTCCGCGCAGTAGCGGCGCAGGCGCTCGATCACCTCTGCGCGGCGGTTCATCGTGATGAGCCGGGTGGCGATGGGCGTGCGTCCCGGCGGCAGCTCGTCGATGACCGAGACGTCCAGGTCCGCGAGGTAGCTCATGGCGAGGCTCCTCGGGATGGGGGTGGCGGACAGCATCAGCAGGTGGGGGGCGAGAGGGGGCTCCTCTCCGCCTTCGGGAGAGGGTGTGGGAGCGGCTTTAGCCGCGAACTTCGCGCCTGAAGGCGCTCCCACGGAAGGCGATCTCACCCCGGCCTCTCCGCCATTGGGGGAGGGCGGTGTCCCCTTGTTACGCAGGGCGAGGCGCTGGGCGACGCCGAAGCGGTGCTGCTCGTCGACGACCGCCAGGGCGAGCGATCGGAAGGCGACGCCCTCCTGGAAGAGGGCATGGGTGCCGACCGCCACCTGGGCCGCGCCGCTCGAAACCGCCTCCAGGGCCTCGCGCCTGGCCCTGCCCTTCTGGGCCGCGGCGAACCAGGCGACACGGATGCCCAGGGGCGCGAGCCACTCGCGGAACTTGAGGTAGTGCTGCTCGGCCAGGATCTCGGTCGGCGCCATGACCGCCGCCTGGTGCCCGGCGCTCACCGCGGCGAGACACGCGCCGGCGGCCACCAGGGTCTTGCCGCTGCCCACGTCGCCCTGCAGCAGCCGGTTCATGGGATGGGTGTCCGCGAGGTCGCGCAGGATCTCGCCGAGCGAGCGCCGCTGGGCGCCGGTGAGGCGGAAGGGCAGGGCGGCGAGGAGCCGCTCGATGAGCCCGTGGCGGTCGGCGAGGCTCGCGGCGGCGAGCCGGTGCCGGGCCTGGGCATGGCGGCGCAGCGCGAGCTGCTGGGCGAGGAGCTCGTCGAACTTGAGCCGCCGCCAGGCCGGGTGGCTGCGCGCCTGCAGGGCGTGCAGGTCGGCGTCCGGCGGCGGGGCGTGCAGCAGCCGCACCGCGGACTCGAAGCCGGGCAGGCCGAGGCGGCTCGGGAGCCCCGGCGGCAGGGACTCCGAGAGGTCGGCTTCTTCCAGAACGCCCGCCACCGCCTTGCGGAGGGCGTTCTGGGAAAGGCTCGCGACGCTGGGGTAGACCGGGGTCAGCGCCGCGGTGAGCGGCGCGCCCGGGGCGACCAGCCGATAGCGGGGGTGGACCATCTCCAGGCCGTGATAGCCCTGGCGTACCTCGCCGAAGAGGCGCACTTGTGCGCCCGGCTTCAGCTGCGTGACCTGGCTGGGGTAGTAGTGGAGGAAGCGGAGGAAGAGGACAGGGACAAAGATCGAATGCCTCCCCTCTCCCCCCGGGAGAGGGGCTAGGGGTGAGGGAGGATGGAGGGCCTGCCATATGGCCTCCAATACCGCTTCTGTACGCTGCAGCACATCGTGATTCCAGAATCGCAATACACGGACGCCTTGTGCCTGCAGAAAGGCATCTCGCTTCCGATCGTGTTCACGTTCGGCGTGCTGTCCGCCATCGAGCTCGATGGCGAGCTTTCTTTCGTGGCAGTAGAAGTCGAGAAAATATGGACCTACAGGACGTTGCCGCTGGAACTTGGCATCGGCCAAACGGCGATCACGCAAGACTGACCAGACGAGTTGCTCGACATCGGTCTGGTTGCGTCTGAGTTGCCTAGCGAATTCGAGTGTTTCGGGCGGCAGCGGGATGTGTCTGGCCTGTCCCTCACCCCCAGCCCCTCTCCCGGAGGGAGAGGGGGGATGGGGCGGTGCCTCGATCTGCACGACCAGCTGCTTGCGCGGCCGGTGCTGGACCTCGGCGTGGGCCACCACGCCCTCGACCAGGACTGCCTCGCCCGGCCTCAGGTCGGAGAGCGGGGTGAGACGGGTCTCGTCCTCGTATCTGAGCGGCAGGTGCAGGACGAGCTCGGCGGGGCTGGCGTAGCCGAGTTTCTGGTGGACCTCGGGCGCGCGCCCGGCCATGGTCCGCTTAGAGCACCAGGACGGCGTCGGCCTCCACCAGCGCGCCGCGGGGCAGTTCCTTGACGCCGACGGCGGCGCGCGCGGGGTAGGGCTCGCCGAAGTACTGGGCCATGATCTCGTTGACGCGGCTGAAATGCCCCAGGTCGGTGAGGAAGACGTTGAGCTTGACCACGTCCCCGAGGCCGCCGCCCGCGGCCTCGGCCACCGCCTTCAGGTTTCGGAACACGCGGTGGATCTGCGCCTCGATGCCCTCCGCGAGCTGCATGCTGGCGGGGTCCAGGCCGATCTGGCCGGACAGGTAGACGGTGTCGCCGGCCCTCACGGCCTGGGAATAGGTGCCGATGGCGGCGGGGGCCTCGGCGGTGGCGATGATGCTCTGGGTCATGCTGCGCTCCTGAGTGTGGTGGGACATCGGCCACGGGCGGGCCGATTCGGCTCAGGCGGATTGTAGGGGGAGAGGGGCTGCGGCGTGAATGGGTTCAGGCCAGATGCCGGGATCGCTGGCGCCCCTCGTCCTGGAGGAGCCGCTCGATGGCCTCGGGCGGCAGCGGCCGGCTGTAGAGGTAGCCCTGGCCCTCCCCGCAGCCCATGCGGATGAGCAGTTCGGCGACCTCGGCGGTCTCGATGCCTTCGGCGAGCAGGGTGATGCCCAGGTTCCTGGCCATGGCGACGATGGCCGCGACGATGCTGGCGTTCTGGCTGCCCTCGGCGAGCCCGTCGACGAAGCTGCGGTCGATCTTGATCTTGTGGATGTTGAGCTGGCTGATGTAGCGCAGGCTGGAGTAGCCGGTGCCGAAGTCGTCCAGGGCGATCTGCACGCCCGTCATCTCCAGGTTGTAGAGGTCGATCATGACCTGGTCCTGGGAGTCCATGAGCACGCTCTCGGTGATCTCCAGTTCGAGCCGCTCCGGGTTCATGCCCAGCCCCTTGACGATGCCGCCCACCATGAGCGCGATGTCGCCGTGCTGGAACTGCACGGGGGAGAGGTTGACCGCCATGCGCAGCGGCACGCCGTAGGCCTCTTCCCACCGCATCTGCTGCTCGCAGGCGGTCCTCAGGACCCATTCGCCGATGGCCGTGATGAGCCCGGTGTCCTCCGCCACGGGGATGAACTTCGCCGGCGGGATGGGGCCGAGCTCCGGGTGCTGCCAGCGCAGCAGGGCCTCGACGCCGACGACGCGGCCGCTGGCGAGCTCCACCTGCGGCTGGTAGACGAGGTGGAACTGCTGCAGGGGCAGCGCCCGGCGGATGTCGTTCTCCAGGCGCAGGCGCTCGTTGGCCCGCTCGTTCATGTCCTGGGTGAAGAAGACGATGTTGTCGCGGCCATTCGCCTTGGCGTGGAACATGGCGGTGTCTGCGTTGCGGGCCAGGGCGATGAGGTCCTCGCCGTGGTCGGGGCAGACGGCGATGCCGATGCTCGAGGTGAGGTTGAGCTGGTGGCCGGCGATCTCGAAGGGGGCGCGCAGGGCGTGGCCGATGCACTGGCCCAGGATGGCGAGCCGGTCGGCGTCCTCCGCGCGGCGCACCAGCACGACGAATTCGTCCCCGCCCCAGCGGGCGAGGAAGCCCTCGTCCTGCGCCACGCGCCCGAGGCGCCGGGCGGCCTCCTTGAGCAGCAGGTCGCCCAGGTGGTGGCCCAGGGAATCGTTGACGTACTTGAAGCGGTCCAGGTCGACGAACAGCACGGCGGCCTTGCCGCCGGTCGCCTGCGCCTCGGCGATGGCGGCCTCGACCTCCTCCAGGAAGAAGATCCGGTTCGGCAGGTCGGTGAGCACGTCGTGCCTGGCCAGGTAGAGGATGCGCTCCTCCGTGGTCTTGCGCTCGCTGATGTCGGTGAAGATGCCGATGTAGTTGGTGATCGCACCGGCCTCGTCCCGGGCGCTGGTGATGATCAGCCACTCCGGATAGATGCTGCCGTCCTTGCGGCGGTTGTAGATCTCGCCCTGCCAGCGGCCGGTCTTGGCGATGGCCTCCCACATGGCCTGGTAATAGGCCTGGTTGTGCTGGCCCGAGGCGAGGAGGCTCGGTGTCCGGCCGACCACGTCGGCGGCCTCGTAGCCGGTGATGGCGCTGAAGGCCCGGTTCACCGACAGGATGCGCAGCCCCGCATCCGTGATCATGATCCCCTCCGTGCTGGAGGCGAAGACCTGGGCGGCGAGCTGCAGCTCCTGGTTCTTGCCGATGAGGGACTGCTGCTGGTCCTTCAGGTCGTCGACCAGCTGGGCCAGGGATTGGGACAGGACCGCGATCTCGTCCCGGCCCGGATAGACCGGGATGTGCTCCTCCTCGTGGCCGGAGCGGATGCGGTCGGACGCACGGGCGATGGCGTGCATGGGCCCGGAGAGGCGCCCCGCCACGATCCAGAGGATGGGCAGGGCCAGGCCGCCGAAGAAGAGGCCCACCAGGAGCGTGGCCAGCCCCATGCTCGCCGCGACCTCCCCGGCGCGCTCGGGGGTGCCGACGTGACCGGCGGCGATCACGGTGACCAGCCAGCTCAGCAGCACGACGATCGTCAGCGAGATGAGGGCGACGGCGAAAAGCAGCCTTACGCGGAAACTGGCACGGGGGTTGAGCCAGGCCGGGATATGGAGGGGCATTCGGGGGTAAGGGGCTTCGAGCCTAAAGGGAGCAGCCCATCCGCGGGTTTGCGCGGATGTTCCAAGGCCTTGCCTTCAAGCTGTGCGCCAGCCTGAACGTGTCCGGGGTAGGTCGCATATGCCTTTGAATATTTTTTCCTGCGTCCATCTGGGGCATCTGTGGATTCCGGATTAATACGAAAGTAATAGATTCTAGACGATAGTCGGCCCGCCCGGTCGGCTGCGACACTTTGCCGCAGGCCGCACCCTATGGCGCGGTGCGGGATTCCTTGCCCTTGATCCGGTAGATGCGCACCACCTCCGGCAGGGCGCGCAGGCTGCGCATGAGGCGGGAGAGGTGGACGCGGTTCTGCACCTTGACGGTGAAGTAGAGGGCGGTGTGGCTGCTGCCGTCGAGCTCGTCCATCTGCACGTTGTCGATGTCGGAGCCCTCGTGGGAGATGGTGGAGGCCACCAGGGCGAGCACGCCGCGGCGGTTGGCGACGATGATCTTGATGCCGACGTCGAAGGCCTTCTCGATGTCCGGGGCCCATTCCACGTCCACCCACTTGTCCGGGTCGTCGCGGTAGTGGCGCACCTGGCTGCAGTCGTGGGTGTGGATGACCAGGCCCTGGTCCTTCTTGATCTGGCCGATGACGGGGTCGCCGGGGATGGGGCGGCAGCACTTGCCCAGGCGCACCGCCACGCCCTCGGAGCCGCGGATGAGCATGGGGCCGGCCTGGCGGCGCTCGGCCGGGCCCTCCGCCTCCCGCGCCAGGAGCTGGCGGGCGACCACCAGGCCGAGCTTCTTGCCCAGGCCGATGTCGGCGAGGATCTCCTCCTGGCTCTTGCCGCCTTCCTTGACCAGCTGCTCCCACTGGGCGTCGGTGATCTCGCCGGGCGGCACCCCCAGGCCGCGCAGCGCCCGGTTCAGCAGCAGCAGGCCGAGCGCCTCGGACTCGTGCATGTGCGCCTTCTTGAGGGCGTTGCGGATGTGGGCGCGGGCCTTGCCGGTGGCGGCGAAGTGGATCCAGGTGGGGGTGGGCCGGGCGCTCTCCGAGGTGATGATCTCGATGCGGTCGCCGTTGCCGAGCGGGGTGGAAAGCGGCATGGGCTCGCCGTTGACCCGGGCCGCCACGCAGTGGTTGCCGATGTCGGTGTGCACGTTGTAGGCGAAGTCCACCACCGTGGCCCCGCGCGGCAGGGCCATGATCTCGCCCTTGGGGGTGAAGACGTAGACCTCGTCCGGGAAGAGGTCGACCTTGATGTGCTCGAGGAATTCCGCCGAGTCGCGGCTGTCGGCCTGGATGTCCAGGAGGCTCTGCAGCCACTGGTGGGTGCGCCGCTGCACCTCGGAGAGTGCGGTCTCGTCCGACTTGTAGAGCCAGTGCGAGGCCACCCCCGCCTCGGCGATGCGGTGCATGTCCTGGGTGCGGACCTGCACCTCCACGGGCGCGCCGAAGGGGCCGAAGAGCGTGGTGTGCAGCGACTGGTAGCCGTTCGCCTTGGGGATGGCGATGTAGTCCTTGAACTTGCCGGGGATGGGCTTGTACAGGCTGTGCAGCACGCCCAGGGCGAGGTAGCAGGCGGGCACGTCCTCGACCAGGACGCGGAAGCCGTAGATGTCGTAGACCTCGGAGAAGGTGAGGTTCTTCTCCTGCATCTTGCGGTAGACGCTGTAGAGGTGCTTGCTGCGCGCCGAGACCTCGGCCGCGATGCCCACCTCCCCGAGCCGCGCCTCGATGGCGGCGCGCACCTTCTCCAGGGCCTCCTCGCGGCTGCCGGTGGCGGCCTGCACCGCCTTGTCCAGCACCCGGTAGCGCGTCGGGTGCAGGTGCATGAAGGCGAGGTCCTCCATCTCCCGGAAGATGCTGTTGAGCCCCAGCCGGTTGGCGATGGGGGCGTAGATCTCCAGCGTCTCCTGGGCGATGCGCTGGCGCTTCCCGGTATGCATCGCCTCCAGGGTGCGCATGTTGTGCAGCCGGTCGGCGAGCTTGACCAGGATCACCCGCACGTCGCGCGCCATGGCGAGCAGCATCTTGCGGAAGTTCTCGGCCTGGGCCTGCTGCTTGGTCTCGAAGTGGATCTTGTCGAGCTTGGTCACGCCCTCCACGAGGTCGGCCACGGGCGGGCCGAAGGCCGCGGCGATGTCTTCCAGGCTGATGCCGGTGTCCTCCACCACGTCGTGCAGCAGGGCGGCCATCAGCGTCTGCACGTCCATCTGCAGGGCGGCCAGGATGCCGGCCACCGCCAGGGGGTGGGTGATGTAGGGCTCGCCGTCCTTGCGGAACTGGCCCGCATGGGCCTGGGCGGAGAAGAGATAGGCCCGGGCCAGGTCCTCCAGGTCCGCCGCCTTGAGATAGGGGGCGAGCCGCGCCAGGGTGTCCTGCGCCTGGGCAATCGAGCCGGGGGCGGCCGCTGCCGCCGGCGGCAGGCCCCGGCCGGCCGCCCTGCCCGGCGCGGCCTTGGTCTCGGCCGCTGCGCCAGGCGCCGGCCGAGCCGATGCGAGCCTCCGCTCGAGCTCCGTCTTCATCGCGGGGCCGCTCCCGGGGGTGTTCAGGTGCCGGACTTGTGCAGCACTTCCAGCCCGGTGACGCCGGCGGCGATCTCGCGCAGGGCGATGACGGCCGGCTTGTCCCGCGCGGCGTCCACCTTGGGGGTGGCGCCGATGGAGATCTGGCGGGCGCGGTGCGCGGCGGCCAGGGTCATCTCGAAGCGGTTCGGGATGTGCTCGATGCAGTCGTCGATGGTGATGCGGGCCATGGGCTTGCTCCTGATCTGGCTGTGAGGATGCTTTTCATTCTACTGCCGATCGGCCCTTCGATGGGGGGCGGGGAGCAGATTGCCACTCCCCGCTCCCCACTCCCCACTCCCTACTCCCCGCTCCCCATGAGCGCCCCGAGCAGGTCCGCCTGCCTTTCCATCTGCTTCGCCGTGGTGAGGCGGCGCGCGCGCACGATGGCGAGCAGGTCGGCCAGGGCCTCCTCGAACCGGTCGTTGACCACCAGGTAGTCGAATTCGAGGGCGTGCGAGATGTCCTCCCGGGCCGCCGCCAGGCGCCGGGCGATGATCTCCCCGCTGTCCTGGTTGCGGCCGGTGAGGCGCCGGCGCAGCTCCCCGATGGAGGGCGGCAGGATGAACAGGCTCACCGCCTCGGGGAAGAGGCGGCGCACCTGGGCCGCGCCCTGCCAGTCGATCTCCAGGATGATGTCGTGCCCGGCGCGCATCCCGCCCTCGATCCAGGGCTGCGAGGTGCCGTACCAGTTGCCGTAGACCTCGGCGCTCTCCAGGAACTCGCCGCGCTCCAGCATGGCCTGGAAGGCGTCGCGGTCGACGAAGTGGTATTCGCGGCCGTCGGCCTCTCCCTGGCGCGGGGCCCGGGTGGTGTAGGAGATGGACAGGCGCAGCTGGGCGTCGGCCTGGAGCATGGCCTTGACCAGGCTGGACTTGCCCGCCCCGGAGGGGGCGGAGACGATGAAGAGATTGCCTCGACTCATGGTTTGCCGTGTCCCGATGCCTTGCCGTTGCCCTGGCCGCCGGCGGCGGGCCCGCCTGCGTTCTGGATGCCGCCGCCCCTGCCCAGGGCCGCCGCCCCCGCGCCGCCGGCCGCCGCGCCCGTGGCGGTGACGATGCCGCCCTTGCCCTGGCCGCCGCCGCTGGCCTTGACGATCCCGCCGGCGGACTTGCCCGCCGACGTCGTGGCGCCTGCCTTGCCCTTGCCCGGCTGGCTCGCCGTGCCGCTGGCGGTGCTCACGCCGCCGGCCGTCGCGCTGCCCAGGGCGGCATTGGCCGACCTCATGGCGCTGATGACGTGGCCCAGCCTGTAGCCCAGGGAGTGGGCGATCTCGCCCCAGCCCATGCCGGAGGCGCGCAGGTCCAGGATGCCGTTTTCGATATGGGTCGTGCTGCCGTTGACGGTGACGCTGCCGCCGCTGAGCGCCGCCTGGATCTGCTCGGGGCTGGGGTTGGCGATGCCCATGCCGGCGAGCTGCGCCTTGGCGAGCGAAAGCGAGGTGTAGACATTGCCGTAGCCCATCCCGCCGGTCTCGGGCGTGAAGGTCAGCTCGCCCGGCTGCAGGGTGATGGCGCTGCCGCTGCGCAGCCCGGTGACCAGGGACTCGGCGTTCTGCGCCGAGCCGGCGAAGGCCTCGAAGTCGCCGGCGATCCTGCCGGTGACCAGGCCCTGGCCCTGGGTCGCGGCCGCGGCGTCCAGCTGCCGGGCCTGCACGGCGAGCTCCGCCCCGGTCTGGCCGGGCGCGGCCAGGGCGGCGCCGGGGAGCGCGATCCCGAAGAGGGCGGCCAGTGCTGCGGAAATGACGCTGCGTTTCATGGTCTTCCCTCTATGCTGATCTGAAAAAGCAGTTATCCACAGATGCACGCAGATTTACACAGATTGCCGAAGATTTGTCTTATCCCCTGCATCACCCTGAGAGTGAACCGAGGATGACTGTCCCTGCCTTGATTCTGTTTTATCTGTGTTCATCTGTGTCATCTGCGGATTACGGTTTTGTATGACTAACTGCCCGCCAACACCCGCTCCGTCTGCAGGATGATCTCCGTGGCGGTGGCGGAATCCATGAGCAGGCCGCTGCGGCGCGCGATGGCGCGCATCCGCGTCGTCTTGGGGCTGACGGCCTCCAGTTCGATCTCGATGTCCCGGTCCATGCCCTTGGCGTTGATGCGCTCGCCGGCCTCGAACTTCTCGGTGGACGCGACCTTGATCGCCATGCGGTTCAGGGCGGTCATGGTGCCGCTCTTGACCCGGGGCAGGGGCAGGGTGAAGGTGCGGTAGACGTAGCCGCCCATGGTGTGGGCGACGCCGGCGCCCGCGCCCACCCCGGCCAGGGTCAGCGTCAGGGGGTCGCAGCCGGCCAGCGGGAGGGCGAGGGCGGCGGCGAGGGCGGAGCGGGCGATTCGGCGTCGGGTCATGGGCTCAGGGAAGGGGAAGCCGGGGCCTCATTCTATGTTCTGGATCTGCTCGCGCATCTGCTCAATGAGCACCTTGAGCTCCACCGAGGTCTGGGTCAGCTCCGAGGAGACGGACTTCGAGCCCAGGGTGTTGGCCTCGCGGTTGAGCTCCTGCATGAGGAAGTCCAGGCGCTTGCCGGCCGCGCCGCCGGCGGTGAGCACCCGCTCGACCTCGGCAAGATGGGTCGTGAGCCGGTCCAGTTCCTCGGCCACGTCGATCTTCTGCGCGAACAGGGCCACCTCCTGCATGATGCGGTCGTGGTCGGGGGCGGCGAGCATGTCCTCGATGCGCCGGGTGAGCTTGTCCCGGTAGGCGGCGACGATCTCCGGGGTCCTGGGGCGCAGGGCGGCCACATGGCCGCGCATGGCGGTGACCCGCTCCATGAGCGCGGCCTTGAGCTTCTCGCCCTCGCGGGCGCGGCTCTGCTGGAATTCGTCGAGCGCCCGGGCGGCCAGATCGAGCACCGCGGCCTGCATGGCCTCGGTGTCGGGGGCGTTGTCGCCCAGCATGCCGGGCCAGCGCAGGATCTCCGCGACGCCGAAGGGGCGGGCTTGGGGGATGGCCTTCAGCGCCGCCTCCGACAGGCGGGCGAGCTGCTGGAGCAGGGCGGGGTTCGGCTCGCCGGGCAGCGCGGCCGCCTCCTTGGCCGTGTAGTTGATGCGGCACTCCAGCTTGCCGCGCCTGACGCCTGCGCCGATACGCTCGCGCAGCACCGGTTCCATCGGCCTGAACTCCTCGCCCATGCGGAAGGCGAGCTCGAAGAAGCGGGAATTGACCCCGCGCAGCTCCAGGGAGAGGTTGCCCGTGGCCAGATCGGCCACGGCCTGGGCGTAGCCGGTCATGCTGTTCAATGCAGGCATTTAATTCGATATCCTTGGGGTCCTTGCCGACAGGCATCTTACCCCGGGGCTTCGTGGCGGCTCAAATGACGGATGACGATGGGAGGGCGGGCGCCTCGCCCGCTGCGCCGAGCACGCGCGCCACGTCCGATTTCCCCCAGGCATCGAGGCCGGGCGCGGCCTCCGACGCGGACCAGCCCGTGCTGGCCGCCCCCCTGCCGGCGGGCTACAGGCTGGAGGCCTACACCATCGACTGCGAGATCAGCGGCGGCGGCTTCGGCCGGGTCTACAAGGCCCGCGATGCCGAGGGGACGACGGTGGCCATCAAGGAGTACCTGCCGCTCGGGGTGGTGGAGCGCATGGAGGGCGGGGCGGTGAGGCCGCTGAGCGACAGGGACCGGGGCGTGTTCCGCTACGGCATGCGCTGCTTCTTCGAGGAGGGGCGGGCGCTGGCCAACCTGCGCCACCCCAACGTGGTGCGCGTGACCAACTTCTTCCGCGCCAACGACACCGCCTACATGGTGATGCACTACGAGCACGGCAAGACCCTGCAGCAGCTCATCCAGCACGAGGCGGGCCCGATGCACGAGGGCTTCGTCATGGCCGCCTTCATCCAGCTGCTCAACGGCCTGCGCGAGGTGCACACCCGCAAGCTGCTGCATCTCGACATCAAGCCCGCCAACATCTACATCCGCAAGGACCGCTCGCCGGTGCTGATGGATTTCGGCGCCGCCCGCCAGGCCCTGGTCCAGGGGCCGCCCGCCATCGCGCCCATGTACACCCCGGGCTACGCCGCGCCCGAGTTCTACAAGGGACGCGACCGCCTCGGCCCCTGGACCGACATCTACAGCATCGGCGCGAGCCTGGTCTGCTGCCTGTCCAGGCGGCCGCCGCCGCCGGCCGACCAGCGGCTCAAGGAAGACACGATGGTGCCGGTCGCGCAGGCCTATGCCGGTACCTATGCCCAACCCTTTCTGGAGCTGATCGATACCATGCTGGCGGTCAATTACCTGGAGCGTCCGCAGAGCGTCTTCGCCCTGCAGAAGCGCCTCGTGGAGCTGGCGCGGGAGTCCGAGAAGGCCAGGCCGGGGCTCTTGAGCGCCATCAAGCAGACGCTGGGTCTGGAATGAAGAACTACATCTATCAGCTCAGCCGCCAGGGCGGCCGGCGCTACAACGAGGATGCCGTCGCCTACACCTATTCGCCCGGCGCCCTGCTCATGGTGGTGGCCGACGGCATGGGCGGGCACCAGCGCGGGGAGGTCGCTTCCCAGACCGCGGTGCGGGTGATCCGCGACCTGTTCCAGGAATGGGCGCAGCCGGTGTTGCCGGATGTGGAGAACTTTCTCCTGAGCGGCATCTACGCGGCCCATGAGGCCATCAACCGCTACGCCGCCGAGCAGGGCATGGCCGATCCGCCGCACACCACCTGTGTCGTCTGCGTCGTCCAGAAGGGCTATGCGTGGTGGGCTCACGTGGGCGACTCGCGCCTCTACCGCTTCGACCGCAGCGGCCCGCGTTTCCACACGCGGGACCACTCCGTGGCGCAGCAGCTGGTGGACAGCGGGCAGGTCACCGAGGCGCAGGCGCGGCTGCTGCCCGAGCGCAACATGCTCTACCAGAGCGTGGGCGGCATCGACCTGCCCGAGGTGGAGCTCTCCCCGCCCGCGCGCCTGGAGGAGGGCGGCGTGCTGCTGCTGTGCAGCGACGGCTTCTGGTCCGACCTCGGCGCCCGGGAGATGCACGCCGAGCTGCAGGCCCGCCCCCTCAAGCAGGCGCTCAACCGCCTCATGGACCTGGCCGAGGCCCGCGCCGGCGAGGACGGCGACAACCTCTCCGCGCTGGCCTTCCGCTTCGGGGCCGAGCCTGCCTGAGCGGGGTCCACCGGTCGGGTAAAATCGGGCCTTTTCCGACGACCGAGCCCGACATGAACGACAGGATCCAACGCCCCTCCGGCCGCGCCCCCGATGAGCTGCGCGCCATCCGCATCAACCGCCGCTACACCAAGCATGCCGAGGGCTCGGTGCTCATCGAGTGCGGCGACACCAAGGTGCTGTGCACCGCCAGCGTGATCGACCGCGTGCCCTTCCACGTCAAGGGCACGGGCCGCGGCTGGCTCACCGCCGAGTACGGCATGCTGCCCCGCGCCACCCACACCCGCGGCGACCGCGAGGCGGCCCGCGGCAAGCAGAGCGGCCGCACCCAGGAGATCCAGCGCCTGATCGGCCGCTCGCTTCGCGCCGCGGTCGACCTCGCCAAGCTGGGGGAGCGCACCCTCCACGTCGACTGCGACGTCATCCAGGCCGACGGCGGCACCCGCACCGCCAGCATCACCGGCGCCTGGGTGGCCGTGCACGACGCGGTGGAGTGGCTGATCCGCGAGGGCAAGATCCCGGCGAGCATCCTGCGCGAGCACGTCGCGGCGGTCTCGGTGGGCATCTACCAGGGCGTGCCGGTGCTGGACCTCGACTATGCTGAGGACTCGGCCTGCGACACCGACATGAACGTGGTCATGACCGGCTCCGGCGGCATCATCGAGGTGCAGGGCACGGCGGAGGGCGCCACCTTCACCCGCGCCGAGCTGGAGGCCCTGCTGAACCTGGCCCAGGCCGGCATCGGCCGGCTCGTCGACGCCCAGAACGCGGCCATCAAGGGAGTATGAGCGTGAAGAAGATCGTCATCGCCTCCAACAACCCCGGCAAGCTCCGGGAGATCGGCCGCATCCTCGAGCCGCTGGGCATCGAGGCCGAGCCCCAGGGCAACTTCGGCGTGCCGGACTGCCCCGAGCCCCACGTCACCTTCGTCGAGAACTGCCTGGCCAAGGCGCGCCACGCCTCGGCCCACACCGGCCTGCCCGCCCTGGCGGACGACTCGGGCATCTGTGTCGCCGCCCTGAACGGCGCGCCGGGGGTCTATTCCGCCCGCTACGCCGGCGAGCCCAAGTCCGACGAGCGCAACAACCAGAAGCTCGTCGAGGCCCTCAGGGGCGAGGCCGACCGCCGCGCCCACTACTACTGCATCATGGTCTACGTGCGCTACCCCGACGACCCCACGCCCATCATCGCGGAAGGGGCCTGGCACGGCGAGATCCTCGACGAGCCGCGCGGCGCCGGCGGCTTCGGCTACGACCCCTACTTCCTGGTGCCGTCCCTGGGCAAGACCGGGGCGGAGCTGCCGCAGGACGAGAAGAACGCCATCAGCCACCGCGGCCAGGCCCTGAAGCGGCTGGTGGAGCGGCTCAAGGAAGCGGGCTGATGCTCCGTCTGGGGCCCGGGGACGCCCTGGTCGTCGTCGACGTCCAGAACGACTTCCTGCCCGGCGGCAGCCTGGCCGTGCAGGGCGGCGACGCGATCCTGCCCGCCCTCAACCATTGCATCGGTTTGGCCCGCGAGGCGGGGCTGCCCGTCTACGCCACCCGCGACTGGCATCCCGCCGACCACTGCTCCTTTGCCGGGCAGGGCGGACCCTGGCCGCCCCACTGCGTGGCCGGGACCGAGGGTGCGGAGTTCGCGTTGGGGCTGGCCCTGCCGGAAGCGGCCGTCGTCGTCTCCAAGGCGACGACCCCCGAGCAGGACGCCTATTCCGGCTTCGAGGGCACGGGGCTCGACCGTCTGCTAAGAGAACGGGCCGTCACCCGGATCGTCGTGGGCGGGCTCGCCACCGACTACTGCGTGCTCGCAACGGTGCGCGACGCCCTGCGCCTGGGCTACCGGGTGATCGTGGTGCGCGACGCCGTCCAGGCCGTGGAGGTGCAGCCTGGAGACGGCGAGCGGGCGCTGGCCGAGATGCAGGCCCTGGGCGCCGAGGTCGTCGCCTCCCTGGAACTGGCGTGATACCGCCCCGTTGCAGTGCGCTGCTGACCGACCTCTACCAGTTCACCATGCTCCAGGGCTATCTGGAGCAGGACATGGAGGCGGTGGCCGCCTACGAGTTCTTCGTGCGCCGCCTCCCCCGGGACCGCAGCTACCTCGTGGCGGCCGGGCTGGAGAGCGTGCTCCAGTACCTGGAGACGGTGCGCTTCACGGCCGAGGAGGTGGACTGGCTCGCCGGCACCGGGCGCTTCAACCGGCGCTTCCTGGACTATGTCGCAGGCTTCCGCTTCGCGGGCGAGGTGGCGGCCATGCCCGAGGGCACGGTCTTCTTCCCGGACGAGCCCATCCTGCGCGTGGTCGCCCCCATCCCCCAGGCGCAGCTGGTCGAGACCCGCATCATCAACCTGCTGCACTACCAGACCCTGGTCGCCTCCAAGGCGGCGCGCACGGTGCTCGCGGCCGAGGGCCGGCTCCTGGTGGATTTCGGCCTGAGGCGGGCGCACGGCGCCGAGGCAGGGCTCTTGGCCGCCCGCGCGAGTTACCTCGCGGGCTTCGGCGGCTCTTCCAACGTGCTCGCCGAACACGAATACGGCATCCCCGGCTACGGCACCATGGCGCATTCCTTCGTCCAGGCCCACGAGGACGAGGCCCTCGCCTTCGAGCACTTCGCCCACGCCCAGCCGGACAACGTGGTGCTGCTCATCGACACCTACGACACCGAGGCGGCGGCCGAGAAGGTGGCGGCGCTCGCGCCGCGGCTCATGGCGCAGGGCATCCGGGTCAAGGCCGTGCGCCTGGACAGCGGCGACCTGGGCGAGCACGCCCGGCGCGTGCGCCGCATCTTCGACGCCGCGGGGCTCGAGGGCATCGGCATCTTCGCCAGCGGCAACCTGGACGAATACCAGGTGGCCGAGCTGGTCGCGCAGAAAGCCCCCATCGGCGGCTTCGGCGTCGGCACCCGCATGCTCACCTCCAGCGACGCGCCCTACCTCGACTGCGCCTACAAGCTCATGGAGTACGCGGGAAGAGCGCGGCGCAAGCGCTCCGAGGGCAAGGCGACCTGGCCGGGGCGCAAGCAGGTCTATCGCTTCCACGACGGGGCGGGTCGCCTGCTGCGGGATGTCCTTACCGTGGAGGGCGATGTCAAAGAAGGCGGTCAGCCGCTGCTCTCGCCGGTCATGCGGGCCGGGCGGCGCCTGCAGGCGCCGCTGCCGCTCGATGAGGCGAGGCGGCATTGCGCCGCGGAACTCGCCCGGCTGCCGCCGTCCCTCAGGGCGCTAGAGGGTAACGGGACTTACGAGGTGGAGGTCGCCCCGGCGCTGCATGAGCTTGCGTTGGCCGTGGACGAGGGGCGGGTTTAAATCGGCGACGCAGCCTCCATTTACCGATTCGACTGGTTGAGCGCAATCTTGTGGGAGCGGCTTTCCCCCACCCGGGGACAAGAGCCACGAAGCCCTGCCTGGCGTTGCTTTCGCGGCTGAAGCCGCTCCCACGACATGCCCTCTTTCCATGCAACTCACATCGTTTCACTGCCGCTAGCCCATGCACATCGCCACGCTCTCCGCAGACGCCCTGAACGGCGCCGGCCCGGCGGTCCCTCCGCCGCTCACGCTCTACGTCCACATCCCCTGGTGCATACGCAAGTGCCCCTATTGCGACTTCAACTCCCACCCCCTCAAGGAGGAGCTGCCGGAGGCGCGCTACATCGAGGCGCTGACCCGGGACCTGGAGTCCGCCCTGCCGCTCGTCTGGGGGCGCCCGATCGAGGCGGTGTTCTTCGGCGGCGGCACGCCCAGCCTCTTCTCGCCGGAGGGCATCGACCGCCTCCTCACCGCGGTGCGCACGCTCACCCGGTTGAACCCCCTGGCGGAGATCACCCTGGAGGCCAACCCGGGCACGGTGGAGGCGGCCCGCTTCCGGGGCTTTCGCGAGGCGGGGGTGAACCGGCTGTCCATCGGCATCCAGAGCCTCGACGACGCGCATCTCCAGGCGCTGGGGCGCATCCACTCCGCGCAGGAAGCGGTGCGCGCGGCGGAGACGGCGCTGGGCATCTTCGACAACGTGAACCTGGATCTCATGTACGCCCTGCCGGGCCAGACGCTGGAGGCGGCCGAGCGGGACATCCGCCGGGCCGTGGCGCTGGCCCCCCAGCACCTCTCCGCCTACCACCTGACCCTGGAGCCCAACACCGCCTTCGCGGCGCAGCCGCCCGAGCTGCCCGGGGCCGACCTCGCCTCCGACATGCAGGACCTGGTCGAGGAGCGGCTCGGCGCGGCAGGCTTCGAGCACTACGAGACCTCCGCCTTCGCCCGGCGCCACCGCCGCTCCCGCCACAACCTCAACTACTGGCTCTTCGGCGACTACCTGGGGATCGGGGCGGGCGGGCACTCCAAGCTCTCCTTCCACGACCACGTCCTGCGCCAGGCCCGGGTCAGGCATCCCAAGGACTATCTGGAACGCGCGGGCACCGAGGGCGGCATCTCCGAGCAGCGTCGCGTGGGCCGCAGGGAACTCCCCTTCGAGTTCATGATGAACGCCCTGCGCCTCACCGGGGGCTTCGATGAGCGCCTGTTCACCGAGCGCACGGGCCTGCCCATGAGCGCCGCGGCGGGGGGGCTGGAGGCCGCCGTGGCGCAGGGTTTCCTCGTGCGCGAGTCGGGGCTCATCCGGCCGACCCTGCACGGGCGGCGCTTCCTCAACGAGGTCCTGCAGCTCTTCCTGCCTTAGGCCTCGATATTCCTGGCGACGGGCAGGGCGTGGGAGCGGCTTCAGCCGCGAAGCCATTGCTGGCATCGCTTTCGCGGCTGAAGCCGCTCCCAGTGCGCTCGTGAAGGCGCACACACAGCACGGTG